>JABXIA010000089.1 GCA_013373325.1 Paracoccaceae bacterium | reverse complement strand
CTTTACACCCGTATTTATGAGGGAAAACGATGATCGAGATGATCCCCGGCACGGTGACGCTGTCCACGCTGGAAGATATCTACCGCAACCTGACCCCGGCCAGGCTGGATGCCTCGGCGCGTGAGCCGGTGGAGGCCGCTGCCAAGATGGTGGCGGACGCCGCGGCGGGTGAGGAAGCCGTTTATGGCATCAACACCGGCTTCGGCAAGCTGGCCTCGACCAAGATCGCACCGGAAGATACGGCCACTCTGCAGCGCAACCTGATCCTCAGCCATTGCTGCGGGGTAGGGGAGGCGCTACCGGAGGATAAGACCCGGCTGATGATGACACTGAAACTGCTGTCGATGGGCCGCGGTGCATCGGGCGTGCGCTGGCTGGTGATCGAACAGATCGAGCAGATGCTGGAGCGCGGCGTGGTGCCGGTGATCCCGTCGCAGGGTTCCGTCGGCGCCTCCGGCGACCTGGCACCGCTGGCACATATGGCGGCGGCGATGATAGGGGCAGGGGAGGCCACGTTCGAAGGCACCCGCATGGCCAGCGCGGAAGCGCTGAAAAAGGCCGGGTTAGAGCCTATTGTACTGGGTCCCAAGGAAGGCCTGGGGCTGATCAACGGCACCCAGTTCTCCACCGCCTGCGCCTTGGCCGGGTTGTTCGATGCCTGGCGCATGGCTGAGGCCTCGATGACCATCGCGTCGCTGACCACGGACGCCATCATGGGATCTACTGCGCCGCTGGTGGCCGACATCCACTCCCTTCGCGGCCATGCCGGGCAGGTCGATGTGGCGCGTGAGATGCGCGCCATCATGGACGGGTCCGAAATCCGCGAGAGCCACCGCGAGGATGACACCCGGGTGCAGGATCCCTATTGCATCCGCTGCCAGCCGCAGGTGGTAGGCGCGGCGCTGGACGTGCTGCGGATGGCCGCCAGAACGCTGGAGATCGAGGCCAACGCCGTCACCGACAACCCGCTGGTGCTGGTGAACGAAGGCCGCATCGTTTCCGGCGGCAACTTCCATGCCGAGTACGTGGGCTTTGCCGCGGATCAGATCGCGCTGGCGGTGGCCGAAATCGGCGCTATCGCGCAGCGCCGGGTGGCCTTGATGGTGGACCCGACCCTCAGCCACGACCTGCCGCCGTTCCTGACACCCGATCCCGGTCTGAACTCGGGCTTCATGATCGCCGAGGTGACCACTGCAGCGCTGATGAGCGAGAACAAGCATCTCGCGAACCCCTGCGTGACTGACTCGACCCCGACCTCGGCCAACCAGGAGGACCACGTGTCGATGGCCGCCCACGGCGCGCTGCGTCTGGCGAAGATGAACGCAAATCTGTCGGTGATCCTGGGCGTCGAAATGCTCTGTGCCGCGCAAGGGGTTGAGGCGCGTGCGCCGCTCAAGACCTCGGCCCGCTTGCAGGACGTGCTGGCGATGCTGCGCGAGGAGATCCCTTCGCTGGCTGAGGACCGCTATCTGGCGCCCGACATCGAGGCAGCAAGCGCCATGGTCCGTGCGGGCCGCGTCGCGGATGCCGCAGGCGTGAAGGTGGCGGCATGATCGAAGTGACCCAAGGCGCCTCGCCACTGGTGCTGGGGCTGCCCCACACCGGCACCGATGTACCGCCGGAGGTTTGGGAATGCCTCAATGAGACGGGCAGGGCGCTGGCGGACACAGACTGGCATATCCACGACCTGTATTCCGGACTGGTGGAGGACATCACGACCGTCCGCACGCCGATCCACCGCTATGTGATCGACGTGAACCGTGATCCGGGTGGACTCAGTCTCTATCCCGGGCAAAACACCACCACTTTGGTGCCGCTCACGGATTTTGACGGGCTGCCGATCTGGCAGGAAGGCAAGGAGCCGAACGAGGCGGAGATCACCCGCCGCCGCGACGCCTATCACGCGCCCTATCACGCGGCGCTGACGGCGGAGCTGGAGCGGGTGAAGGCGATCCACGGTTTTGCCATACTGTACGATTGCCACTCGATCCGCGGCGATATCCCCTTCCTGTTCGAAGGCCGCCTGCCGGATTTCAACGTGGGCACCAACATGGGTGAAACCTGCGACGCGGCCATTGAGGCGCTGACCGTGGCCCATTGCGAGGCGGCGGAGGGCTATACCTCCACCCTGAACGGGCGCTTCAAGGGCGGTTGGACCACCCGCCATTACGGGCGTCCTGCGGACGGCCTGCACGCGATCCAGATGGAACTGGCGCAGGCCACCTACTGCCAGGAGAGCCCCCCTTGGACTTATCTGCCGGAGCGTGCGGAAGACTTGCGCGCCCATCTAACCAACATTCTGACCGATCTCAAAAACTGGAGGCCCTCGGCATGAGCGATCCCCGCAAGAACACCCGCGACATCTTCCCGCCCACCGGCCCGGAAATCACTGCCAAGCATTGGGTCACCGAGGCGCCGATGCGGATGATGATGAACAACCTGCATCCCGACGTCGCCGAAAACCCGCATGAGCTGGTGGTCTACGGCGGCATCGGCCGCGCTGCGCGCACCTGGAAGGACTTTGACCTCATTGTCGAGACCCTGAAGAACCTGGACGACGACCAGACCCTGATGGTGCAGTCCGGCAAGCCGGTCGGCGTTTTCCAGACCCACAAGGACGCGCCCCGGGTGCTGATCGCCAACTCCAACCTGGTGCCGCATTGGGCCAACTGGGACCACTTCAACGAGCTCGATAAGAAGGGCCTGATGATGTACGGCCAGATGACCGCTGGTTCGTGGATCTATATCGGCACGCAGGGCATTGTGCAGGGCACCTATGAGACCTTTGCCGAGGCCGGCCGCCAGCATTACGGCGGCGACCTCAAGGGCAAGTGGATCCTGACCGGCGGCCTGGGCGGCATGGGCGGCGCGCAGCCTTTGGCGGCTGTCTTTACCGGTGCCTGCTGTCTGGCGGTGGAGTGCAATCCCGACAGCATCGACTTCCGTCTGCGCACCAAATACCTGGACGAGAAGGCCGAGACCCTGGACGAGGCGCTGGAGATGATCGAGCGCTGGACCGCCAATGGCGAAGCAAAATCCGTGGGCCTTCTGGGCAACGCGGCTGAGATCTTCCCGGAGCTGGTGAAGCGCGCCGAAGCTGGTGGCATCCGCCCAGATATCGTGACCGACCAGACCTCCGCCCACGACCCGGTCAACGGCTACCTGCCGCTGGGCTGGACCATGGGTGAGTGGAAGGAGCGCCGCGAGAGTGACAAGAAAGCGGTGGAAAAGGCTGCCCGCGCTTCGATGAAGGTTCAGGTCAAGGCGATGTGCGATTTCCACGCGATGGGTGTTCCCACCGTGGATTACGGCAACAACATCCGCCAGATGGCGCTGGAGGAGGGGCTGGAGAACGCCTTTGACTTCCCGGGTTTCGTGCCTGCCTATATCCGCCCGCTGTTCTGCAAGGGCATCGGCCCGTTCCGCTGGTGCGCGCTGTCGGGCGACCCGGAGGACATCCGCAAGACCGACGCCAAGATGAAGGAGCTGTTCCCCGAGTACGAGGGCCTGCACCGCTGGCTGGACATGGCGCAGGAGCGTATCGCCTTCCAGGGCCTGCCCGCGCGGATCTGCTGGATCGGTCTCGGCGACCGCCACAAGGCCGGCCTCGCGTTCAACGAGATGGTCCGCAACGGTGAGCTGTCGGCGCCGGTGGTGATTGGCCGCGACCATCTGGACTCGGGGTCCGTGGCCTCGCCCAACCGCGAGACCGAGGCGATGATGGACGGCTCCGACGCTGTCTCCGACTGGCCGCTGCTGAACGCGCTTTTGAACACCGCCTCCGGTGCCACCTGGGTGTCGCTGCACCATGGCGGCGGCGTTGGCATGGGCTTCTCGCAGCATTCCGGCGTGGTGATCTGCTGCGACGGCACCGAGGACGCCGACCGCCGCATCGGCCGGGTGCTGTGGAACGATCCGGCGACCGGCGTCATGCGCCACGCGGATGCGGGGTACGACATCGCCAAAGACCATGCCAAGGCTTGCGGCCTGAACCTGCCTGGCATTCTGGGGTGATCTGAAGGAGGCAGAAATCCGGCGCGGATTTCTGCCAAAAAAATTCGAATTTTTTTGGCCGTTTCCCTCGCAGGGAAACGGCTACGTTTCGTTCAGCAGCCGCTCGGCGGTGTGTTTGGCGTCGCTCAGATGCTGTTCGATGGCGGTGCGGGCGGCCTCCGTATTGCCGGAGACGATGGCCTCGCAGATATCCCGCATATGGGCGGGGCCGGGTTTCTGGCGTTCTGCAATCGACAGCGTCACCGCCCGCAAGCGGCTGATGCGCCCGTTCAGACGCTGGGCGATTTCCCAGGCGACGTTGTGGCCGGCGCCGTCAAAGATGATCCGGTAGAATTCAGTTGTGGCCTGCAGCATCGGGGTGGGCACGCCTGCGGCCACGGCCTTTTGCAGGCTCTGCAGCGCCGCTTTCAGCTGTTCTGCCAGCTGCGGCGTGATGTTGCGGGCGCAGGCAGTGGCGGCGGCGGTCTCCAGCATCTGGCGGATATCGTAGATCTGCCGCGCGTCGGCCCACGTGAGCTGCGCCACGATCGGCCCCTTGCCGGGCAGGATCTCCACCAGCCCCTCCGCCTCCAGATACCGGATCGTTTCGCGCACCACGGTGCGGCTGACGCCAAGCTGGTCGCACAGGGGGCGCTCCACCAGCCGCTCGCCGGGGGCAAACTGGCCGGAGATGATCGCCTCGCGCATCCGTTCCTGCACGATATCGCGCAGGGTCTGCGGCTGGTGGTCGATTTTGCTCATGATGGGGCTGGTCATGTTTCCTCCGATAGCAACCGGGGCAGAGCGGAACAAGTCTGCATTGACATACTGTATGATGGTATACCATATTATGACAACTGGAATCAGACAGGAAAGACACCGCCGATGCCCGCCGAAATCCGCAAGACGCTGCTGCATGTCGAAGAAACCCTGATCGAGGGCGGCAAGGCAGCTGAGACGCCGCTGAAAATGATTGCCGCGGTGGCGGTGATCAAAAACCCCTGGGCCGGGCAGGGCTTTGTCGAGGACCTGCGCCCGGCGATCCATGACTGCGCACCGGGTCTGGGCGAGAAGCTGACGGCGATGGTGCTGGAGGCCGCAGGCGGCGGCGACAAGGTGGAGGGATACGGTAAATCCGCCATCGTCGGCGTCAATGGCGAGGTGGAGCATGCCTCTGCCCTTATTCACACGCTGCGCTTTGGCAATCACTTCCGCGAGGCGGTGGGGGCGAAATCCTATCTGGCCTTCACCAATACCCGCGGGCCCGCGAACGCCTCGCTGCAGATCCCGCTGATGGACAAGAACGACGGCGGGCGGCGCAGCCACTACCTGACCATCCAGCTGTCGGTGGCAGATGCGCCGGGCCCGGATGAGATCGTGATCGCGCTTGGCGCCTCCATCGGCGGGCGGCCGCATCACCGGATCGGCGACCGCTATCAGGACCTCAAGGAACTGGGCCATGACGTCGACAACCCTGCAGCTGTCTGAGCCTTACGGCCCTGCTGCCTGCCTCAGGGCAGGGGAGGGGGCGCCGCTGGTGCTGATTCACGGGGTCGGCATGCAATCGGCGGCCTGGGGGCCGCAGATTGAGGCTTTTGCGCAGACCCATGAGGTCATCGCGCTGGACATGCCCGGCCATGGCGGCAGCGCGCCGCTGCCGGAGGGCGCAGAACTGCCGGATTATGTGGCCTGGCTTAATACTGTGCTGCATGCGCTGGATCTGGGGCCGGTCAGTCTGGCGGGCCATTCCATGGGCGCGCTGATTGCCGGCGGCTATGCTGTCAGCCATCCGAAAAACGCGGCCCGCGTGGCGCTGCTGAACGGGGTGTTCCGCCGTTCCGCTGACGCACGGGCAGCGGTTGAGGCGCGCGCGGCTGAAATCCGCGCGGGCAGCTTTGATCTGGAAACGCCGCTGGCGCGCTGGTTCGGCAACAGCCCCGCCGACCAAGCCACGCGGGCGCAGGTGGCAGACTGGCTGTCGGGCGTGGACCTGGCGGGTTACGCCGCCGCCTATACCGCCTTTGCCCGCGGCGACAGCACCTATGCGGATGGGTTCGCGGGCATCCGCTGCCCGCTGCTGGCGCTGACCGGCGATGGCGATCCGAACTCGACGCCCGCGATGGCACAGGCCATGGCGGATGCCGCGCCGCAGGGGAGGGCGGTTGTCATCGAAGGCCACCGGCATATGGTCAACCTGACCGCCCCCGCAGCGGTCAACGCCGCCTTGCAGGACTGGCTGGATACGGAAGGAGCAACGTCATGAGCGAGATCGACCCGCGCGCCTTGCGCAATGCATTCGGCACTTTCATGACCGGCGTCACCGTGGTGACAACGCATGACCCCGAGGGAAACCCCATCGGCTTTACCGCCAATTCCTTCACCTCCGTGTCGCTGGACCCGCCGCTGGTGCTGGTCTGTATTGCCAATTCCTCCAGCAATTATGCGGCCTTCGATCAGGCGGATGGGTTTGCCGTCAATGTGCTGGCAGAGGACCAGAAGGACGTCTCCAACACCTTTGCCCGGCCCGTCGAGGACCGCTTTGCTGCCGTCAACTGGCAGAAGGGGCCGGAGGGCAGCCCGGTGTTTGAGGGCGTTTCCGCCTGGTTCGACTGTTCCATGCACAACCGGGTTGAGGCGGGCGACCACCTGATCCTGATCGGCCGGGTTGAGGCGTTTGAGACCTCGCCAGCGCCGGGGCTGGGATATGCCCGCGGCGCCTATGTGACAGCAGCGGCGGAGGCCGAAGCCCTGACCCAAGGGGCCAAGCTGATCGTTTCTGCTCTGATTGAGCATGAGGGCAAGGTGCTGCTCATGGGCAACGACCAGGGCAAGCTGACGCTGCCTGAAATCCGCGTCGGCAAGGAGGGCGCCTCTGCCGCGCTCGCCAAGCTGATCGCGGACACCGGCGTCGAGGCGGAGCCGGGGTTCATTTATTCCGTCTACGAAGACAAAGCGCGCGAACATCAGCACATCTCGTTCCTGTGCCAATCGGCCGGCGGCACACCGGCCAAGGGTGTTTTCACGGCACTGACCCAATCCACGCTGATGGACATTGCCGATGCGGCGATGTGCACCATGCTGGAGCGGTTCGCCAGTGAGGCCCGGATGGGCAATTTCGGGGTGTATTATGGCAATCAGACCACCGGGCAGGTCCGCCCCGTGGCCACAGGGAGCAAGGGCGCATGAAATTTTCACTCTTTGCGCATATGGAGCGGATTTCCGAAGGGGACGATCAGAAGCGGCTTTATGACGAGTTCATCCAGCTGTGCAAAATCGCCGATGACGGCGGCATGCACGCGGTCTGGACCGGCGAGCATCACGGGATGAATTTCACCATCTCGCCGAACCCGTTCCTGAACCTGATTGACGTGGCGCGGCAGACCAAGAACGTGCGGCTGGGCACGGGGACGGTGATTGCGCCGTTCTGGCATCCGATCCGGCTGGCGGGTGAGGCGGCGATGACCGACATCATCACGGATGGCCGTCTGGATCTGGGCATCGCCCGCGGCGCCTATTCGTTTGAGTACGAACGCATGATGCCGGGCATGGACGCCTGGGAGGCAGGCCAGCGGATGCGCGAGCTGATCCCGGCGGTGCAGGGCCTGTGGCAGGGCGACTATGCGCAGGAGGGAGAATTCCATTCCTTCCCGAAAACCATCTCCTCGCCCAAGCCGCTGCAGCAGGACGGCCCGCCGATCTGGGTGGCGGCGCGCGATCCCAACAGCCATGAATTTGCCGTGGCCAACGGCTGCAACGTGCAGGTGACGCCTCTGTGGAAGGGTGATGAGGAAATCACTGACCTGATGGGCAAGTTCAACGATGCCTGCGCCAAGCACGCCGATGTGCCGCGGCCCAAGATCATGCTGCTGCAGCACACCTATGTGGCGGACAGCGCGGCGGATGTGAAGCGCGGGGCAGAGGAGCTGAACCGCTTCTATTGCTATTTCGGGGCCTGGTTCATGAACAAGCGGGATGTCAGCCAGGGCTTGATTGACCCGCTGTCAGATGAGGAGATTGCCGCGCATCCGTTCTACTCGCCCGAGGCGATGGAGCGTGATCTGGTGATCGGTGAACCGGCGGCGGTGATTGAACGGCTGAAGAAATACGAAGCCCTGGGCTATGATGAGTATTCGTTCTGGATCGACAGCAGCATGAGTTTCGAGCGCAAGAAAGCCTCGCTTGAGCGGTTCATCACCGAAGTCATGCCCGCGTTTCAATAAATGAGGCCCGGCGCACAGGGTGGGGGCGCGCGCCGGGCCTGCTTGGCCAAAGTGTGGCGGCAGAGCGTATCGCTCCTGAAGCCAGTTTGCGGTTAACTGGTGAAGATCCTGTTTACCTTTCGTCAAAGGTCCATCAAAGGAGCTGAAGATGCAGTCTTTCCAGCAGTATATCGACGGCGCGTTTGAGGACGCAGGCGAAACCTTTGACAGCCTTGATCCCGCGACCGGCAAACCCTGGGCGCGGATGCCAAACGCATCGGCAGGCGATGTGGACCGGGCGGTCAGGGCTGCGGAGGCTGCGTTCTTCTCGCCTGAATGGGCCGGGATGAGTGCCACCCAGCGCGGCAAGTTGTTGATGCGGCTGGCGGATCTGGTGGCGGAAAACGCGCAGCAGCTGGCAAAGCTGGAAACCCGCGACACCGGCAAGATCATCCGCGAGACCTCGGCCCAGATTGCCTATGTGGCGGAGTACTACCGCTATTACGCAGGCCTGGCGGACAAGATCGAGGGCGCGCATCTGCCGATCGACAAGCCGGACATGGAGGTCTGGCTGCGGCGCGAGCCGGTGGGTGTGGTGGCGGCCATCGTGCCGTGGAACTCGCAGCTGTTCCTGTCCGCTGTCAAGATCGGCCCGGCGCTGGCGGCGGGCTGCACGGTGGTCTTGAAGGCCTCCGAGGAAGGCCCGGCGCCGATGCTGGAATTTGCCCGGATCTTTGATCAGGCGGGCTTCCCGCCCGGCGTGCTGAACGTGATCACCGGCGGGCCGGAGGCCGGTGCCGCGCTGACCAGCCACGCGGGCGTTGCCCATGTGGCCTTTACAGGCGGGCCGGAAACCGCGCGCCACATCGTGCGCAATTCGGCGGAGAACCTCGCCTCCACCTCGCTGGAGCTGGGCGGCAAGTCGCCTTTCATTGTGTTTGACGACGCCGATCTGGAAAGTGCGGTGAATGCGCAGGTCTCTGGGATATTCGCTGCCACCGGGCAAAGCTGCGTCGCAGGATCGCGGCTGGTGATCCAGAAGGGCATCAAGGACGCGTTTCTTGCGCGGCTGAAGGAGAAAGCCGAAGCGGTGGTGATCGGCGCGCCGGATGACATGGCAACCGAGGTCGGGCCGCTTTGCACCCAGAATCAGCGCGACCACGCGCTGCGGCTGATCGGGGCCTCGGTTGAGGCGGGGGCAAAACTGGTCACTGGCGGCACAGTGCCGGAAGGGGAGGGGTTCTATTTTTTGCCCACGGTGCTGGATTGCTCTGCCGCGCCAGAGGCGCCCTGCCTGTCGAACGAATTCTTCGGCCCGGTGCTGTCGGTGGTGGAGTTCGAGACCGAGGCTGAGGCGATGGAAATAGCCAACAACACGGCTTTTGGCCTTGCCTCGGGTGTGTTCACCCAGAACCTCACCCGCGCGCACCGGATGATCCGGGGAATCCGCGCGGGCATTGTCTGGGTCAACACCTACCGCGCGGTCAGCCCGATTGCCCCCTTTGGCGGCCACGGGCTGTCAGGACACGGGCGCGAGGGCGGGCTGCAGGCGGCGCTGGACTACACCAAGGTGAAGGCTGTCTGGCTGCGCACCAGCGACGATCCGATCCCCGATCCCTTTGTAATGCGCTGATTTGCGCAGGCGGGAACGAGGGGCTGCCTGCCCCCTCGCGCTCCCCCGGGGATATTTCCGGCCAGATGAACAGGGGATCTCTGCTGTGCGGCTTCGGAAACTCTGGACGCGGGCGCGGATCCGGTCACACTGGATCCTGTACTGCGGCCGCAAGGGCTGCAGAGTGAGGAGGTGTGTGATGAGTGACGCGGTTTACAAGACAGTGGATGTAGTGGGCAGTTCGCAGTCCAGCATTGAGGACGCCATCAGCGGGGCGATTGCCCGCGCGTCGAGGACCATTGACCACATCGGCTGGTTCGAGGTTGGAGAAATCCGCGGCCATGTCGAGGACGGCAAGGTCGCCCATTACCAGGTCGGGCTGAAGATAGGGTTCCGGCTGGATTGAGCCGGAATAGCCGCAGGCGGGTGGCGCGGCGGTGCGGATGCGCTATCTGGAGGCGCAGATCCCCATTGGGAGCGTTTCCGGATGCAGATCAGCCCGCGCAGAGTGATCGTGCTGGGCGGCACGGGGTTCCTCGGCCGCCGGGTGGTGCGGCGTCTGCAGCAGCAGGGCTGCAGCGTCAGCGCGGGCACCCGTGCGCCCGGGGCGGCGCCGCCGCAGGAGTGGGAACCGGGGGTGGCGCAGGTGCTGACCGATCTGGCACAGCAGAGCGTCATGGCCCGTGCTCTCAGCGGTGCCGCGTGGGTGGTCAATTGCATCGGCTTTTACACGGAAACCCGGCAGCAGGATTTTCACAGCGTGCATGTGGAGGGCGCCCGCAGGATCGCCCGGCTGGTGCGCCAGACCCCGGGCCAGCGGCTGATCCATATCTCCGGCATCGGCGCCAGTCTGCATTCGCCCTCGGCCTATGTGCGGGCCAGGGCCGAGGGGGAGGCCGCGGTGCGCAGTGCCTGCCCGGATGCGGTGATCCTACGGCCCAGCGTGATGTTCAGTGAGGGCGGTGTGTTATTCGGGGATCTGCAGCGTCTTGCCGCGCAGCTGCCGGTGATCCCGCTGTTCGGCCGCGGCCAGACCCGGCTGCAGCCGGTCTGGGTGGAGGACGTGGCGGAAGCGGTGGCCCGTGTTCTGGAAGGTCCGCGGGCGCAGCGCAAGGTGTTTGAGCTGGGCGGGCCGGATGTGCTGGCCTACCGTGACATCCTGCAGCGGCTGGCCGCCCGGACCGGCCGCCGCCGCCTGCTGCTGCCGGTGCCGTTTGTTCTGTGGCGGATAGCAGCGGCGCTGCTGTCGCTGCTGCCCAAGCCTCCGGTTACCCCGGCACAGATCGCGCTGATGCGGCGCGACAATACCGTGGGCGAAGGGGTCGCAAGTTTTAGCGACCTCGGGATTGAGCCGCATTCACCGGTGGCCATGGGCCTCGTCTAAGGCCGCCGCCGACCGGATGCCGTTTTCAGCCGCGCCCGCTGCGGCCGGTCTTCTGCACCCAGGGTTTCTCCTGTCGCTGCGCCTCGCGGATGGTCCGGCCGAAGTGCCCGCTGAACGACCGCCCCAGAGAGGAGGCAGAGGAAAACCCGCAGCGCAGGGCAATCTGCTCCAGGCTCAGATGGGTTTCCTCCGCCAGGTAGCGGGCGTGCTGGAGCCGCAGCATCTTGTAGTATTTGCCCGGCGTCATGCCGAGCTCGCGCTGGAATGCGCGCGCCAGGGTCCGCTCGGACAGCGACACCCGCCTGGCCAGCGCCGCCGTGCTCATCGG
Source organism: Paracoccaceae bacterium (assembly GCA_013373325.1). Taxonomy (GTDB): domain Bacteria; phylum Pseudomonadota; class Alphaproteobacteria; order Rhodobacterales; family Rhodobacteraceae; genus Leisingera. Next base: position 32,829 of record JABXIA010000089.1, on the reverse strand, counting down.
GGTTTCGATGGTCTCTGCCATCAGGTTCGCCGCCTTCAGGATCTTGGGCGAGCCTTTCTGCTCCAGCCGCGCGGCGCCGCGGTTCAGCCCCGACTGGCGCGACGGGTCGTAGACAAACATGGTGGAGGCGCCAAAGGCGGCGGCAGAGCCGTAGAGATCCTGAATGAGGCTCAGCATCATGTCGAGGGCGGTGCTGGCGCCGCCGCAGGTGAGGAACGGACCGGACCGGACAAACCGAGCGGTGGAAACCTCGACCTTGGGGAAGGTCTCGGCAAAGGCGTCCAGCTCCTGCCAGTGGATCGTCGCGCTATGCCCGTCCAGCACGCCAGCGGCGGCCAGCAGCCAGGCGGCGGTATCCAGCGCCAGTATCAGCCGGGCAGCCCGCGTGGCGGTCCGGAGCCTGGCCAGCAGGGCAGGCGTCACCTGTTCGCGCGCATGGTAGCCCGCAACCAGCACCAGGGTGCGGTTGCCGTGGCGTTCGTCAAAGGCGCCGTCAGGGGTGATCTGCAGCCCGCTGGAGCTGCGAACCGGTGCGCCGTCCAGCGTGGTAACACGCCATCCGGCAACCTCCTGGCCCGCGTTCATCCGGACGTCGCGCAGCGGCTCCATGGCGCTGGCCAGCACCATGTTGGAAAACCCGTCGAACAGCAGGAATTCGAATAGGGGCGGCTGATTTGGCGGCATTTGTCTGCTATTTGACCGAAACTGTATAAACGCAGCGTCAACTCCTGCGCTAATCACGCAGGAAGTCAAGCATCTTTACGATCCGCCGCCGCCCACCTGACGCCCGCTCTGTAACCACTGAGACTTCCATGACCACCGCTCCTCTCCTCTGGCAGCCGGACCTTTCGGCGCGCCGCAAACCTTTGCTGTCCGGCTTCATGGCGCAGGCTTCTGCTGCCGCTGGCACAGCTCTGGACAGCTTCGCCGCACTGCACGCCTGGTCGGTTGCGCAGCCGCAGGACTTCTGGCCGCTGGCCTGGGAGTTCTGCGGGCTGAAGGGCGATCAGGGCACAGTTCCGCTGCTGTCTCATCAGGACCCGATGCAGGTCCGGTTCTTCCCCGAAGCGCGGCTGAACATCGTGGAGACATTCCTGAAGAACGCTGACGGGCGCGAGGCGATTGTGTTCATCGGTGAGGATGGCCGCCGCATGGCCTGGACCCGCGCCGAGTTGAAGCGCGAGGTGGAAATGCTCGCTGCCGCCCTGCGGGATGCGGGGATCGGGGCGGGTGATCACGTCGCGGGCTATGTGCCGAACATGCCGCAGACCGTTGCGGCGATGCTGGCCGCGGCATCGCTGGGCGCGGTCTGGTCCTCCTGCGCGCCGGAAAGCGGGCCGGATGTGGTGGTCGACCGGTTCGGCCAGATCGAACCCAAGCTGATGTTCGCCGCTGACGGCTATTTCTACAACGGCAAGACGTTTGAGACCCGCGCGGCGTTTGCCGAAGTCGCCGCCCGCGTGCCGTCGATCCAGCAGATCGTGGTCTGGCCCTATGCAGGCGATGCCGCGGAATTGCCAAAGGGCATGACCGCCTATGAGGCGTTCAAGCAGACGGATGCCCCGGCACTGGACTGCCGGCCGATGGGCTTTCGCGATCCGCTCTATGTGATGTTTTCCTCCGGCACCACCGGCAAGCCCAAGTGTATCGAGCATTCCGGCGGCGGCACCCTGCTGCGGATGCTGGTGGAGCAGCAGCTGCACTGCGACCTGCAGCCGGGCGACCGGATGTTCTATTACACCACCTGCAACTGGATGATGTGGAACTGGCAGGTGGCGGCGCTGGCCTCCGAGGCCGTGATCGTGCTGTTTGACGGCAACCCGATGTATCCGGGCATGCGCCGCCTGTTCGATCTGGCCGAGGCGGAGAAAGTCACGCATTTTGGCATTTCCGCCAAATACATCGATGCCTCGTTGAAGCGCCGCAACCGGCCTGCGGACAGTCACGATCTGAGCGCCTTGCGGGTGGTTCTGTCCACCGGCTCGCCGCTGTCGCCCGAAAGCTTTGCCCATGTCTATGCCGACTGGAAGGCAGATGTGCAGCTGGCTTCGATCTGCGGCGGCACTGATATTCTGGGCTGTTTCATCGGCGGCTGCCCGGTGCTGCCGGTGCATCAGGGTGAAATCCAGGCGCCGATGCTGGGGCTGGATGTGGCGACCCTGAACGGTCAGGGCGACCCGGTTGAGGGCACGGCGGGGGAGCTGGTCTGCCGCAATGCGCATCCGTCCATGCCGACGCGGTTCCTGAACGACCCGGACAATGCCCGCTACCGCGCCAGCTATTTCGAGACCTATCCCAATATCTGGCGGCAGGGCGATTTCACCACCCGCACGGAGCACGGCGGCTATGTGGTGCTGGGCCGCTCGGACGCGACGCTGAACCCCGGCGGCGTGCGGATCGGCACGGCGGAGATTTACCGGCAGCTCGACAAGATCGGCGAGGTCGCGGATGCGGTGGTTGTGGGCCAGAGCATCGGCAACGATGTGCGGGTGGTGCTGTTTGTGGTTCCCGCCGAAGGTGCCGCGCTGGACGACGAGCTAACCGCAAGGATCAAAACGGAAATCCGCAGGAATGCCTCGCCGCGCCATGTGCCGGCCAAGATCATCGCTGTCGCTGACATCCCGCGCACCAAGTCCGGCAAGACCGCCGAGCTGGCGGTGCGGGACGTGGTGAACAAACTCCCCGTCCGCAACCTCTCCGGCATCGCCAATCCGCAGGCGCTGGCGCTGTTTGCGGATCACCCTGAATTGCAAGCTTAACCCCAAAGGAGCGAGACCATGCCCCTGACCATGAACCGAGACGTCTTCATCACTGCCGCCGTGACCGGCTCTGGCGGCACCCAGGACAAATCCCCCCATGTGCCGCGCTCGCCCAAGCAGATTGCCGAGTCCGCAATCGCGGCCGCCAAGGCTGGCGCGGCGGTGGTTCATTGCCATGTGCGCGACCCGGAGACCGGTGCACCGTCCCGGAAACTTGAGTATTACCGGGAACTTACCGACCGCATCCGCGATTCCGAGGTGGACGTGGTGCTGAACCTGACCGCGGGCATGGGCGGCGACATCGTGTTCGGCTCGACCGAAGCACCGCTGCCGGTCAACGAGGCGGCGACCGACATGATCGGCGCGAGCGAACGCATGGCCCATATCGCCGAGTGCCTGCCGGAAATCTGCACGCTGGACTGCGGCACCATGAATTTTGCCGAGGCCGATTACGTCATGACCAACACCCCCGGCATGCTGCGGGCGATGGGCCAGATGATGACCGATCTGGGCGTGAAGCCGGAGATCGAGGCGTTTGACACCGGCCACCTGTGGTTTGCCAAGCAACTGGTAAAGGAGGGCATTCTGGAGCCGAACGCGCTGGTGCAGTTGTGCATGGGGGTGCCGTGGGGGGCGCCGAACGACCTCAACACCTTTATGGCGATGGTCAACAATGTGCCGTCGGACTGGACCTGGTCAGCGTTCTCCCTGGGCCGCGACCAGATGCCCTATGCGGCGCAGTCGGTGCTGGCGGGCGGCAACGTGCGGGTGGGCCTTGAGGACAACCTGTTCCTGGACAAGGGCGTGCTGGCCACCAACGCACAGCTTGTGGAGCGCGCGGTCGGCGTGATCGAGGGCATGGGCGCCCTGATCATCGGCCCGGAGGCGGTCCGCGAGAAGCTGGGCCTGACCAAGCGCGCGCCGGTGGCGAAGTAAGCCGAAATGCGGGGGTGCCACGCGTGCACCCCCTGTACACCCCCTGTGCACCGGCGGGCGCACCGGGAGGGCGATCAGAGGATAGATCATGAAAACAGCAGCAATCATCGGCGGCGGGGTTATTGGCGGCGGCTGGGCAGCGCGGTTCCTTTTGAACGGCTGGAATGTGCGGGTGTTCGACCCGGACCCGGAAGCGGAACGCAAAATCGGCGAAGTGCTGGCCAACGCCCGCCGCTCCTTGCCGTCGCTTTATAACAAGGCGCTGCCGGCCGAAGGCGAACTGACCTTCCACAGCGACCTCGCCGAAGCGGTGGCGGATGCCGCCTGGATCCAGGAAAGCGTGCCGGAGCGGCTGGATCTGAAACACAAGATCCACGCGCAGATCCAGGCGCATGCGCCGGAGACCGCGGTGATCGGCTCTTCTACCAGCGGCTTCAAGCCCTCGGAACTGAATGCCAAAGGCGCCCGCGCCGTGGTAGCGCATCCGTTCAACCCGGTTTACCTGCTGCCGCTGGTAGAGCTGGTGGGCGATGCGGAGACCTGTGCGCAAGCCGCAGATTTGCTGCGCGAGGTGGGGATGTACCCGCTGACCGTGCGCAAGGAGATCGACGCGCATATTGCCGACCGTCTGCTGGAAGCGGTCTGGCGCGAGGGCCTGTGGCTGATCAAGGACGGCATCTGCACCACCGAGGAGCTGGACGAGTCGATCCGCATGGGCTTTGGCCTCAGGTGGGCGCAGATGGGTCTGTTCGAGACCTACCGGATTGCCGGCGGCGAGGCGGGCATGAAGCATTTCATGGCCCAGTTCGGTCCGGCGCTGGAATGGCCGTGGACCAAGCTGATGGATGTGCCCGAGTTCACCGAGGAACTGGTCGACCTGATCGCGGGCCAGTCGGATGCGCAATCCGGCCATATGCCGATCCGCGAACTGGAGCGGCTGCGCGATGACAACCTGGTCGGCATGATGCGGGCGCTGAAGAAGTCCGGCAGCGGGGCAGGGGGCGTTATCAACACCCATGAGGCAATGCTGCCCGTGCCGGATGCGGCGGAGCTGCCGGTCACCGTCAGCCGCCCGGTGCCGCAGAGCTGGACCGACTACAACGGCCACATGAACGAGGCGCATTACACCGAGGCCTCGGCCCAGGCGACCGACAGGTTCATGGAGATGATCGGCTGCGACGCCGCGTACATCGCCGCGGGCGGCAGCTATTTCACTGTCGAGAACCACGTGCGCTTCCTGGATGAGCTGCACGAGGGCGATGCGCTGACAGTGACCACCCAGGTGCTGCAAGGGACCGGCAAGAAGATGCATCTGTTCCACCGATTGCACGGCCCCGAGGGCAAGCTGGCGGCGACGGTGGAGACGCTGCTGTTGCACATGGATCTGACCGCGCGCGGCACCTCGCTGCCGTCGCCGGAGGTGGCGGACAAGCTGGCGTCCTTTGCCGCGGCGCACGCAGGCCTGCCGCTGCCCGAAGGCGCCGGGCGCCACGTGGGCCAGCGCGGATAACTTGGAAACCCGGCGGTTTGCGGCCGCCGGGTTTCTCTTTGCGGGCCGGGTCTCCTCCCCGATCCGGCTCGTTTTTTGAAGGTGTGCTGCCCGTAACCGCGGCAGCGGGGAGGACCATGCCGGAGTGCCGGGCCATCGGGAGAGCTTCATCCCGCCGCGCGCTCCGCTCAGCTTTCCGCGGCTGGAGGGCCCCGGTGCTGAGGCATCAGAAACAATTGGGAGGACCAAATGTCTGAAGACAGTTCCAACAGCCACCTGGTGGCGAAATCCGGTTTCTTTACCGGTCTTCATCCGGGGATGAGCATTGCAGCCAAGGGCATGATCGCTGCCTTTGTGATCTTTACGGTCATGAACGTCGAGTTTGCCGGAGGCCTTTACAAATCGATCCGGAGCTGGATCGAAAACGGGCTCAGCTTCTATTACATCACCCTGTTTTCCATCGGGCTTTTTGTCTGCTTCTGGCTGATGTTCTCGCGTTTCGGCAAGATCCGCCTGGGGGACGACGACTCGCGCCCCGAGTTCAGCAACTTCAGCTGGTTCTCGATGCTGTTTTCCGCAGGTATCGGTATCGGCATCCTGTTCTTTGGCGTGGCTGAGCCGATTTTCTACTTCGACAACTCCGAAGTCTGGGGCTATCCCAACAATCCCCATGCCGAACTGGCAGGCCATTCGGCGATGGACATGCAGCGGGCGGTGGATGCGATGCGCGTGACCTTCTTTCATTGGGGGTTCCACGGCTGGGCGTTCTACGTGCTGGTTGGGCTGAGCCTGGCGTATTTCGGGTTCCGCAAGAAGCTGCCGCTGACGCTGCGGTCGGCGCTCTATCCGCTGATCGGCGAGCGGATCTATGGCCCCTGGGGGCACGCGGTGGATCTTCTGGCGGTGTTCGGCACGGTGTTCGGCGTCGCCACCTCGCTGGGGCTGGGTGTCAGCCAGATGGCTGCGGGCCTGAACCATCTGTTCGGCATTGATCCCGGCATCGGGACCAAGCTGGTTCTGATCGCGGTTGTTTCTGTGATCGCAACCATTTCCGCGGTGTCCGGCGTTGGCAAAGGCATCCGCATCCTGTCGGAATGGAACATCTGGCTGTCGATCGTGCTGCTGGCGGCCTTTGTGATCTTCGGCCCGTTCCAGTGGCTGATGGGCCTGTTTGTGACCACGGTCGGGAGCTATGTTGCGAGCTTCGTTCCGATGGGGTTCTGGACTGCGACCGAAGGCCCGGATGTGGCCTGGCAGGGCGGCTGGACGATCTTTTACTGGGGCTGGTGGATTTCCTGGTCGCCCTTTGTCGGTGTGTTCATTGCCCGCATTTCGCGCGGCCGGACCATTCGCGAATTCATGGTCGGCGTGATGTTTGTTCCCACCACCATCGCGTTCTTCTGGCTGTGCATGTTCGGCGGCAACGCGATCTGGCAGGAGCTGCACATGGGGTCCGGCGTGGCCTCGGCTGATGGGGCGGGCATCATCCAGACCGTGCGCGACTGGAACCTGCCGAATGCGCTGTTCGGGACCATCGACAACATCGGCGCCACCAGCTGGATGGGCGACATGAGCTGGGTTAGCTGGCCGATGTCGCTGCTGGCGACGTTCCTGTTGTTCTCGTGGTTCATCACTTCGTCCGACTCCGGCACCCTGGTGATCACCACCATGCTGTCGATGGGCGACGACAACCCGCCGAAGAAGTTCCGCATCATCTGGGGGCTGGGCGAAGGCGTGGTGGCGGCGGCGCTCTTGCTGGCCGGGGGGCTTGGCGCCCTGCAGACGGCGTCCATTGCGGCGGCTTTCCCGATTTCCTTTGTGCTGATCGCGATGATCTGGGGCTTGCTGAAATCGCTGCACGACGATCCTTCGGCGTCGCCGATCTCAGTTGAGACGATGGCACCGGACGGCACCCGGATAAAGCAGGACCTGCGCGCCTGAGGCACGCAAGGTTTCCGTAAAAGGAAAGCGCCGGGCTGTTGAGGCCCGGCGCTGTTTTTTTGATTGCGGATCAGTCGCAGGCGGCGGTGACGATGATTTCCACCTTCAGGATCTCGCGGGCCAGCTTGGCCTCGCCGCAGGCGCGGGCGGGGGCGTGGCCCTCGGGGACCCAGGCGTTCCAGACCTCGTTCAGCTCTGCGAAATAGGACATGTCGGAAAGCCAGATCACGGTCTGGAGAAGACGGGTCTTGTCGCTGCCTGCCTCGGCCAGCAGGGCGTCGACCTTGGCGAGGATCTCGCGGGTCTGGTCTGCGGCGGTTTCGGCCTCGGACACCTGGCCGCTGAGGTAGACGACGCCGTTGTGCTTGACGATCTTGCTGGAGCGGGCGGTGGTGCCGATGCGGGTGATGGTCATGGGTTTTGCCTTTCCTTGCGTAAGCTGCCGCGGTCATAGCGGCCGCGGCAGCCGGGGGAAAGGGCAGGCTGTCAGATCCAGCCAATCATATCAGGCAGGTCTTGGCAGCCAGCTCATCGATCAGCACCCGCTGGTTTTCGCTGTAATCGACCGGCACGTCTATCAGATGCACGCCGCCCGCGGCAAAGGCGGCCTCGAACGTCGGCGCCAGGTCTTCGGTCCGTTCAATCCGGTGGCCGGTGGCGCCGTAGCTGGCGGCGTATTGCACGAAATCGGGGTTGTTGAACTCCAGCCCCCAGTCGGCAAAGCCTTCATGCGCCTGTTTCCAGCGGATCATGCCGTAGGCGCTGTCATTCAGCACCGTGATCACCAGGTTGAGGCCAAGACGTACCGCGGTTTCCAGCTCCTGGCTGTTCATCATGAAGCCGCCGTCGCCGCAGATCGCCATCACCCGGCGGTCAGGGTTCAGAAGTGCGGCCATCATCGCCGAGGGAAGGCCCGCGCCCATGGTCGCTAGCGCGTTGTCCAGCAGAACGGTGTTGGGGTGATAGGCCTTGTAGTTGCGGGCGTACCAGATCTTGTAGATGCCATTGTCGAGCGCGATGATATCGTTTTCGCCCATTACTTTGCGGGTGTCCGAAACCAGCCGCTGCGGGATCACCGGGAAGCGCGGATCATCGGCGCCCTCTGCGATGTGGCTGTCGGTCTCCGCCTTCATGCGTTGGTAAAAGCTGCGGTCAAAGTCCAGCGGTCCGCCGAGAATATCTCCCAGCCGGGTGATCGATCCTTCCAGGTCGCCCACCACCTCGGCTTGCGGGAAATAGACCTGATCGACCTGCGCCGCCTTGTAGTTCACATGGATCACCCTGGTGCCGCCCTCGGTCATGAAGAAGGGCGGTTTTTCGACCACGTCGTGGCCCACATTGATGATCAGATCGGCGCGTTCGATGGCGCAGTGCAGGTAGTCGCCGTCCGAGAGCGCAGCGGTGCCGAGGAACAGGTCCGAGCTTTCGTCGACCACCCCTTTGCCCATCTGGGTGTTGAAGAAAGGGATCTGCACCTTTTCGACGAAGTCACAGAGCGCCGAGCGCGCCTTGCGGCGGTTGGCGCCGGCGCCGACCAGCACCAGCGGCATTTTTGCGGCGCGGATCATTTCAGCCGCTTCGGTCAGAACGGCCTCGTCCGGCACTGCGTAATGGCGGGCGTGCGTGGGAATGACAGAGGCGTCCGTTTCCTCCGCCGCGATGTCCTCGGGCAGTTCCAGCAGTACCGCACCGGGGCGTTCTTCTTCGGCCACGCGGAAGGCCTCGCGGATCAGCGCGGGGATGGTGTTGCCGTGCACGATCTGGCGCGACATCTTGCAGACCGGATCAAACAGGCCCACCACGTCGATGATCTGGAACCGGCCTTGTTTCGACTTCTTGATCGGTTTCTGCCCGGTGATCATGATCAGCGGCATCGCCCCCAGATGGGCATAGGCCGCAGGTGTCGCAAGGTTGGTCGCGCCGGGGCCAAGGGTGGCCATGCAGACGCCCGGCTTGCCGGTGAGGCGGCCATAGGTTGCTGCCATGAAACCGGCGCCCTGCTCATGCCGGGTCAGCACCAGCTTGATCTTGGAGGTGCGCAGGGACTCCAGCAGATCAAGGTTTTCCTCACCCGGGACGCCAAAGACGTATTCGACGCCTTCAGCCTCCAGCGCGGCCACAAGAAGGTCGGAAGCTTTGGCGGGGCGGTCAGAATCTGGCATGGAGTCTCCTTTGGTTTTTCAGGCGGGCGGGTTATTGCGCGGCGTGCTGCTGGGCCTGTTCCGGGTACAGCTCAGCCATGGACACGGACCGCCCGTTGTCCTGCACAATCCGCGCGTGGTAGCGGCGCAAAAGCCGCGGTTCGGTGACGCCGCAGCTGTGGGCGAGGACGGTCACCTCCTTGAGCATGTTCCTGGCGTAAGAGGCGACCCGTTCCGCCTTGTCGGCGGGATCGAGACCGAACTGCAGCTTGGGGTTATGGGTGGTGATGCCGGTGGGACAGGTGTTCTTGTTGCATTGCAGCGCCTGGATGCAGCCGAGCGCAAACATGAAGCCGCGCGCCGAGTTGACGAAATCGGCGCCGGCGCAGAAGGCCCAGGCGACTTCTGACGGGTTGACCAGCTTGCCGCTGGCACAGACCTTGATGCGCTGGCGCAGGCCGTAGCGGGTCAGGACATCCACCGCCTTGGGCAGGCTTTCGCGCAGGGGCATGCCCATGTTGTCGATCAGGCTCATCGGGGCGGCGCCGGTGCCGCCGTCGGCGCTGTCGATGGTGATGAAATCCGGCGCGCTGGCCTCGCCGCGGGACAGGATTTCCTGGCAGAGACCATCAAGGAAACCATGGGCGCCGAGCACCGCCTTGAAGCCGACCGGCTTGCCCGTGGCCTCGCGCACATAGGCGATCATGTCCAGAAGCTCGCCCACGTTGGAGGCTTCGGGGTGGCGGTTGGGGCTGATGGCGTCCTCGCCCGGCGTCAGCCCGCGGATGGCCGCGATTTCCTCAGTCACCTTGGCGCCGGGCAGGATGCCGCCCTTGCCGGGCTTGGCTCCCTGGCTGAGCTTCAGTTCGAACATGCGGACGGTTTCATGGGCGGCGACGGCGCGCAGCTTGTCTTCGTCAAAGCCGCCCTCGGGCTTGCGCACGCCGAACTTGCCGGTGCCGATCTGGAAGACGATGTCGCAGCCGCCCTCCAGATGGTAGGGCGACAGCCCGCCCTCGCCGGTGTTGAGCCAGATGCCGGCCTTTTTGGCGCCGCGCGATAGGGCGCGGACGGCAGGCACCGAAATGGCACCGAAACTCATGCCGGAGATGTTGAAGATCGACGAGGTGGTATAGGGCGTGCGGGCATAGGGCCCGATGGTGACCCCGGCAGGCGGGGTCGTGCCGTGTTCCAGGTCCGGGAAGGGGGCGTTTGCGAAATAGACGGTTCCGGCAGGTCTGAGATCGCGGGTGGAGCCGAAGGCGACGGTGGAGTCCACGTTCTTGGCGGCGCGGTAAACCCAGGAGCGCTCAGCCCGGTTGAACGGCATCTCCTCGCGGTCCAGCGCAAAGAAATACTGGCGGAAGAACTCGCCCAGATGCTCGAACAGGTAGCGGAAGCGGGCGATCACCGGGTAATTGCGGCGCAGGGTGCTGGCGGTCTGGGTCTTGTCGCGGATGTAGATCACGATCACCCACAGGATGCCGGCGCCGATGGCGAAGATGAAGGCATAGGACAGGATTTCGAGCAGCGCCAGGACGGTGCTGGATATCTGGGACATGGTTTCCTTCGCTCCTTTGCGGCCGGGCGGCCCGGCCCTGGCATTATTTTGTTCAAGACTGCGCCAAAGCGGCTGAAATTGCAGCCGCGGGGCGGTCACATCCTCGAGAGCCGCAGCGGCGGCGTGCAGAACGCTGTCCAAAGATGCAACGTGCCGCCGCCCGGAAAGGTTCCGCGCGGCACGGGGTTTGTTTGCGGAGTGTGCGGCAGGCGCGCGGAAGTTGTCCAGCCTTGAGAGCGGCGGGTGCCTGTGGGCCACTAATGTCTTGCCATGGCGTGTTTTTGCGGCCTATCGACGGGAATGCGCCTGATCCCGTTCCTGATATCCCTTGTGGTGACGATTGCCGTCGCGGCTGGCGTGTTCCGGGTGTCCAGCGCCTATTTCCGCTCGGAGGAGGTGTCCAAGGCCGAAGGGCCGCTGTCGCTTTATCAAAGTTCCGTCGTTGCGGAGCTGGAGCGGTTTTCCCATCTGACGCATGTGCTGGCGCGGGATGCCGCGGTTATCGCAACGGCCGCCGGTGCAGACACAGGCGCGCTGAACCTGCGGCTGGAGGACTTTGCCGCTAAGGCAGGGCTGGATGCAATTTACCTGATGGATACGTCGGGGGTTGCCATCGCAGCCTCCAATTTCCGCCAGCCCGGCAGTTTCGTCGGGCAGAGCTACGCGTTCCGGCCCTATTTCCAGCAGGCGCTGCAAGGCGCGCAGGGGCGGTTTTATGCCATCGGCACCACCACTGGCCTGCCGGGGTATTTCATCGCGGATGCGGTGCGCGGCCCGGAGGGAACGCTGGCGGGTGTCATCGCGATCAAGATCGGCTTTCAGCCGCTGGAGCAGAGCTGGAGCGGATCGGGGGAACAGGTCTTGATAGCCAATGAAGACGGGGTTGTGCTGCTGGCCTCTGACCCCGCCTGGCGGTACCGGGTGATGGCGCCGCTGACCGCAGGGCAGCGGCAGCGGATCCAGGCGGCCCGGCAGTTTCCGGGCCAGGCGCTGGAACCGCTGGACTGGCAGGCGGGCGAGGGGCCGCGCGCGGTAATATCCGGGCGGGAGCAGATCCACCTGACAGCAGATATTCCGCCGCACGGATGGACCCTGCACTACTTTGCCAGCGGCGACCGGGCGGTGGCGCGCAGCTGGCTGGTCACCTCGCTGGTTGGATTTGCCGCAGGCCTTGCGCTGATCCTGTTTCAGGTTCAGCGGGCGCGCCGGATCGGCGCCGCGCTGGCGCGGGCTGAGCGGGAGGAGGCGCAGCTGCGCCGGGCCAATGAATTGCTTGCGGGCGAGATCGAGGACCGCCGCGCGGCGGAACGGCGGCTGAAGCGCACCCAGGATGAGCTGGAGCGCACCAGCCGTCTGGCCGCCCTGGGCAGGCTGGCCGCCTCGGTGACGCATGAGCTGGGCCAGCCGATTGCGGCCATGCGGAACCATCTGGTTGCCGCGGAAATCGCCCCGGACAATTCTGCTGCGCTGCCTTCCAGGATCGGCGCACTGGTGGACCGGATGGAGGGGATCACCCGGCAGCTCAAGTTCTTTGCAACCCCGGACGCAGAAATTCAGGCCGCGGTTGACCTGAACGCCGCGATGCGCGCCTCTGCCGCCCTGGTTGCCCCCAATCTGGAGGAGGCGGGGGCCGAACTGCGGCTGGATCTGTGCCCCGGACCGGTCAGCGTGCAGGGCAGCCGGCTGCGGATTGAGCAGGTGATGACCAACCTGCTGCGCAATGCCATTGACGCCAGCGAGGACAGCGCGGCGCCGCTGATCGTGGCGCGCACCGGCGCTGCGGAGGGCGAGACCTGGTTTGATATCAAGGACAACGGCCATGGCCTGGGCGCCGCGACGCTGGCTGACTTGCAGGAGCCCTTTGTCACCACCCGCGAAAGCGGCCGGGGCATGGGCTTGGGCTTGGCGATCTCTGCCGGTATTGTGCAGGATCACGGCGGCACGATGACGGCCCGCAATAGGGACGCGGGCGGTGCGGTGTTCCGGGTCGTGTTTCCGGTCCGGCCAGCAGAGGAGGATCAGCCATGAGCAACGCAAGGCCCTTCAGCATTCTGGTCATTGATGACGACAAGGCGATGCGCCAGTCGGTGGCGGAACTGCTGGAGGCCGCGGGCTGGCAGGTTACTGCGGCGGCACGGGCGGCGGCAGGGCTGGAGCGGCTGGCGGAGCTGCAGCCCGATGTCATCCTGTCCGATGTGCGGATGCCTGGCATGTCCGGGCTGGATCTGCTGGCCGCGCTGCAACCTGCCGCGCCGCCGCTGGTGCTGATTTCCGCCCATGGCGACATTCCGATGGCGGTGAAGGCAATGCAGGACGGGGCCTATAGTTTTGTCGAAAAGCCTTATGAGCCGCGCCGCCTGCTGGCGATCCTGCGCCACGCCGCCGAGCAGCACCGGATGCAGCAAAGCAACGCGCGGCTGAAGGCGCGGTTGTTTGCGCTGTCGGGGCTGGACCGGCTGCTGCTGGGACAGTCGGCGCCGGTGGTGCAGCTGCGGCAGGATATTCTGGATCTTGCGGAGACCGGGACCACGGTTCTGATCGAAGGCGAGACCGGCACCGGCAAGGAGCTGGTTGCGCGTGCGCTGCATGATCTGGGGCCTAATGCCGATGCACCGTTTCTGGCGCTGAACTGCGCTGCCTTGTCGCCCGCCACCTTTGAGGCTGACATGTTTGGCACTGATGGCGGGTCCGGCGGGCGGCTGCTGGCGGCCTCGGGGGGCACGCTGTTTCTGGATGAGGTCTGTTCCTGCCCGCTGGACGTGCAGGCCATGCTGCTCCGGGTGATCGAGGACAAGCAGATCCTGCCCGCAGGCGGCCAGCTGCCGGTGCCCGTCAGCTTCCGCGTGGTCTCAGCCACCAATGAGGACGTTGGATTGGCGGTGCAGGAGAACCGCCTGCGCAAGGATCTGCTGTTCCGCCTGAATACCATGGTGCTGACCCTGCCGCCGCTGCGCCAGCGTCGTGATGACCTGATGCTGCTGGCAGCGCATTTCCTGGCGCATTTCGCGCAGCTTTACGAAACCGCTGTGCCGGACATCTCTCAGGATGATCTGACCGCGCTGCTGGCGCATGATTGGCCGGGGAATGTGCGGGAGCTGCGCAGCGTCTGTGAGCGCCGGGTGCTGGCCGCGCGCCGCGGCGGCGGCACCATGGCGGACGCTATCCGCATGGATCAGCACCTGGACGACGTGCCGGACACCCTACGCGAAGCGGTGGCCGCGTTTGAGCGCGAACTGATCGGCAAGGCGGTGAAAGCCCATGAGGGCCGCATGGATGCTGCCGCCGAGGCGCTGGGGATCGGGCGCCGCACGCTGAACGAAAAGATCGTCAAGCTGGGCCTCGACAAGGACGCCCTTTTGTAGTCCGCACGCCCTGCGGAAATCCGCAGGGCCGCCCGCAGATGCCGCGCGGTTTCCTTCATAGGCAGGCCGCCCGCCGTCCCGGATACTCCCCCAATCATATCCGCATGTTTCTGGGAGGAGCACTGATGCGCACTTATCTCAAGGGGGCCGCGCTGGCCGCCCTCACCGCTGCCTTTGGCACCGAAGCCCTGGCCACCGAATGGAACGTCTCGCTGTGGGGCAAACGCCGGGCCTTTACCGAACACGTCGAGAAACTGGCCGATCTGGTCTCTGAGAAAACCGGTGGCGAATTCACCCTGAACATCAGCTATGGCGGGCTCAGCAAGAACAAGGAGAACCTCGACGGCATCTCCATCGGGGCCTTTGAAATGGCGCAGTTCTGCGCCGGCTACCACCGCGACAAGAACCCGACCATCACTGTGCTGGAACTGCCGTTCCTGGGCGTGACCTCGCTGGAGCAGGAAATCGCCGTTTCGCAGGCGGTCTACCAGCACCCTGCAGTGCAAAAGGATCTGGCGCGCTGGAACGCGACCCTGCTGATGCCCTCGCCGCTGCCGCAGTACAATCTGGTCGGCACCGGGGATGTGCCCGGCACGCTGAAGGATTTTGAAGGGCTGAGTGTGCGCGCAACCGGCGGTATCGGCAAGGCGATGGAAGCAGTGGGCGCAGTGCCTACCTCAATGTCGGCAACTGAGGTGCGCCAGGCGATGGACAGCGGCATCGTCAAGGCGGTCGCCTTTGCACCGCACGCGCATATGTCTTTTGGCACCATTGAAAACGGCACCTGGTGGACCACCAACCTGAACCCCGGCACGGTGAACTGCCCGGTGGTGGTGAACACCGATGCGCTGGACAGCCTGTCCGATGAACACCGCGAAGCGCTGCTGGGTTCAGTGGATGAGGCGCTGGCCCATTACGTTGATTTCTACAAGTTCAACTCGCTGGACACCTGGGAGCCCGCGCTGGATGCCGCCCGGATTGAGCTGGTGACCTTCCCGGATGCGGAAATCGCTGCCTTCAAGGAGGCCGCCGCGGCACCTGCGGCCCAGGCCTGGATCGCGGAAAACGCCGCCCGCGGCCTGCCTGCGCAGGAACTTTACGACCTGGTGACAGGCCTGATCGCCGACGGCAGCTGACCCTGCCGCGCCCCGCAGCCGCGCGCTGCGGGGCGTTTGCATTTTTCCCTGAAAAACTGATGGAGTCCCGCCATGGCCGGCTCATCCCTCGTGCTGACAGACGGCAGCCGTCTCAGCGCGCTTGACCAGAACCTCTACCGCCTGGAAAAACCCCTTGCCCTGCTCAGCGGCCTGGCGGTGTTTTCCCTGATGCTGCTGGCCGTTGGCTCTGTCGGCGGGCGCAATTTGTTCAACAGCCCGCTGCCGGGGTACGTGGACTGGATCGAGCAGGCGATGCCGCTGATTGCCTTCATGGGCATTTCCTTCACCCAGCGCGATGGCGGCCATATCCGCATGGATATGCTGGTGGGCGCCCTGAGGGGCCGGGCGCTGTATCTGGCCGAGTTCCTGACCACCGCCGCTGTGCTGGTTCTGATGCTGCTGATGGTCTGGGGCAGCTGGGCGCATTTTCAGCGCAGTTTCGACTTTGCCGCGCCGTGGTGGAGCGCCGACAGCTCGATGGATATCTCGCTGCCGCTCTGGCCTGCGAAACTGCTGGCGCCGGTGGCGTTCAGCGTGTTGTGCCTGCGCCTGTCGCTGCAGCTCTGGGCCTATGGGCGGGCCTTCCGCAGCGGCACTGACCACCCCGTTGCCGTCCCGATGATCGCCGATGCCGCCACGCAGGCAGCGATGGAGGCGGATCACGTCTCCGGCCACGACAGCTGAGGAATTTCTGACATGGAACCGATTGAAATTGGGCTGATCGTCTCAGCCGGGCTCTTGGTGATGGTGATCCTGGGCATGCGGGTGGCCTTTGCCGCCGCCGCCGCCGGGATGATCGGCCTGATCTGGATCTTCTGGGCCAAGTTCGGCTATGACCCGGCGCGTTTCGGCAAGGCGCTGACCATCGCGGTCAAGACCGCAGGCCAGGTGCCGCACTCCAAAGTGTCCAGCCAGGCGCTGAGCCTTATTCCGACTTTTATCCTGATCGGCTACCTTGCGTATTACGCGGGCCTGACCAAGGCATTGTTCGAGGCCGCCAAGCGCTGGATGGCCTGGGTGCCGGGCGGTCTGGCGGTCTCCACTGTCTTTGCCACCGCGGGGTTTGCTGCAGTATCCGGCGCAAGCGTGGCGACCTCAGCCGTCTTTGCCCGTATCGCCATCCCGGAGATGCTCATAATCGGCTATGACAAGCGCTTTGCCGCGGGTGTTGTTGCGGCTGGCGGCACCCTGGCGTCGCTGATCCCGCCCTCGGCGATCCTGGTGATCTATGCCATCATCGTCGAGCAGGACGTGGGCAAGCTGCTGCTGGCAGGCTTCATTCCCGGGGCATTCTCGGCGGTGATCTATGGCCTTCTGATTGTTGGCATGGCGATGGTGATCAAGGACTTCGGGCCGCGCGTCACCGGTTTCACCTGGCGCCAGCGGTTTGCAGCCCTGCCGCCTGCGCTGCCGATTGTGTTTGTGGTCGTGACCATCATCTTCTTTGTCTATAACCCCTTTGGCGGCGATGCCTGGGGCACTCCGACTGAGGGCGGGGCCATCGGGGCGTTTGTGGTGTTCCTGATGGCCCTGCGCCACGGCATGCGCTGGAGGGAACTGAAGGATGCGCTGCTGGAAACCGCCAAGCTGAGCGTGATGATCTTCACCATCATCTGGGGGGTGCTGATCTATGTGCGCTTTCTCGGCTTTGCCGACCTGCCCGGCGCCTTTGCCGATTGGATCACCTCGCTGACCATGAGCCCGATGCTGATCCTGATCTGCATTCTGCTGGCCTATGCGGTGCTGGGGATGTTCATGGATGCAATCGGTATGCTGCTGCTGACGCTGCCGGTGGTCTACCCCGCGGTGATGGCGCTCAATGGCGGCGAGGCGGTCTCGGCCGCGGACAGCACCTTTGGCATGTCCGGTCCGATGTGTGCGATCTGGTTCGGCATCCTGGTGGTCAAGATGGCCGAGTTCTGCCTGATCACCCCGCCCATCGGCCTCAACTGCTTTGTGGTGGCCGGTGTGCGCGATGACCTGAGCGTGCAGGATGTGTTCAAAGGGGTGACCCCGTTCTTCATTGCCGATGCGGTGACCATCGCTCTGCTGGTGGCCTTCCCGGCGATTGTGCTGTGGCTGCCGGGGCAGGTCTGACACGCCTTTGATGCGCTGAACCGGGCCGCCTGATGCAGGGCGGCCCGGCTGATTTCAGCGGAAGGTCAGCCGGAAACAGGCGCCGCTGCTGGACGGGACAACACTCAGGGTGCCGCCGATGGCCTCTGCCGTTGCCTTGACGATGTTGAGCCCCATGCCGGTGCCGCCGCTGTCCCGCCGGGTGGTGAAGAAGGGCTGCAGGATCTTGTCTGCGTTGCCTTCGCTGATGCCGGGACCGTCGTCCGTGATTTGAAGACAGGTGGCCGCGCTGTCCTGGCAGGCGGACAGCACGGCCTGCTTGGCGCCGTGCTGCTGCGCGTTTTCCAGCAGATGGGTCAGGATGATCTGAAGGGTGGGGGCGGCAACCGGCAGCGGCAGGGTGCCATTCTGCACCTTGACGGCAAGGGCCGGGAAGGCCTGTGAGACTTGCGCATGGATTTCGTTCAGGCAGCAGCTTCCTGCCATCGCGCTCTGATCTGCCAGGCTGAAGGCGCGCATGTTGGCCAGCAGGTCCTCCATCCGCCTGCCGCCCTTGTCCACGGTGTCCAGCAGCCGGTGTTTCTGTGCCGGGGGCAGATCGTCGTCGCGCAGCAGTTCTGCGGCGCCTTTCAAGGCGGTGAGCGGTGATTTCAGCTCATGCGTCACATGGGCGGTGTAGGTCTTCAGGGCGTCCTGCTTGCTTTGCAGGCGGGTGGTCAGCGACTGGAAGCTGCGGCTCAGCTCCTCGATCTCGCGGGTGCCAAGCTGGTCCGGCGGCTCCCATGTCTGGCTGCCGTGGCCTGCCAGCTGGCTGCGCTGGATCAGCAGCTGGATCGGGCGGGTGATGAAGCGCCAGAACACATAGCCGATGAGCATGGTGGACAGGACAACAAATCCCGCGGCCTTGGCCAGATTGAAGCGCTCGCCATAGAGAAACCGGAAGATGTGGTTCGGGGTGCGGCTGAGGTAGACCGCGCCGATCAGGGTCTGGTCCGCAAACACCGGCATCGCCACGAAGACGCGCACCCGCGCGCCGCGGCTGAGAGTATAAAGCGCGGGCGGCGCATCCGCGCGCACGCGGGTGCGCGCGACTGACACGGTCCGGCCGGCCAGTGCGCCCTGCACCTCCTCCACATGGCCCAGGAAGGTGCCGGTTTCGGCGGTGCCTGCAAAGGCGTTGCCGCGGGCATCCAGGAAGCGGTAGCCGGCCAGCGTCTGCGCCTGCGCGGCATTGGCGATGCGGGTCAGCCGGGTTGCGATTTTGCGGTAGGGAGCGCCCGCAGGACCGGAGAGCGGCTTGGCGTCGGGGCGCGGTGGCAGCACGGTTTCGCGGTTGACGGACAGCGACGGAAACACCGCGTGTTCGCCGGAGACCGGGCGCTCGCGGGGGGGCTTGGTGCCGGCCGCGCCTGCGTAAAGTTCTGCGTAGGCCGCCGACATCACTGCGGCCTGAGTCAGCAGGCTTTCCTCGGTCTGCTGCACCAGCTGGCTGTCATAAAAGCGGAACAGGATCAGCCCGGCGAACGGCAGGCACAGGACCAGTGCCAGCACCAGAAGCACCACCGCCCAGAGCCGGGGCCGCCATTTGCGGGTCAGCCTGTTGCGGTTCAGCCTGGCGTGCATGCGCCCATCCTGAGGCCGACGCCGTGCACGGTCACGATCCCCTCGGCGCAGCCCGCTTGGGCCAGCTTGGCGCGGATGTTGCGGATATGGCTGTCGATGGTGCGGTCGGAGACATGGATGTTGTAGCCGTAAAGCGCATCCACTAGCTGCGCCCGCGACAGCACCCGGTCCGGGCGGGCCATCAGGGTGGCCAGCAGCCGGAACTCCGACCCTGTCAGGGCCACCGGCGCGGCGGCAAAGCGGCAGAGGTGCCGTTCCGGGTCCAGCTGCAGGCTGCCCTGCGCCAGCACCGGTTCGGGCGCAGCCGGGGCTGGGGCGCTGCGTTTCAGGATCGCCTTGATCCGGGCCACCAGTTCGCGCGGCGAGAAGGGTTTGGTCAGATAATCGTCGGCGCCCAGCTCCAGCCCGACGATGCGGTCGATCTCGTCATCGCGGGCGGTGAGGAACAGGATCGGCACGTCGGAGGATTTGCGGATCTCGCGGCAGACTTCCAGCCCGTCCTTTTCCGGCAGGCCGATGTCCAGCACGATCAGGTCGGGGGTTTCCTCCCGGCTCGCGTTCAGCGCGGCGAGGCCGTCGCTGGCAAAGACGGTCTCAAAGCCTGCCTTTTCCACCGCGAAGCCGGTCACCTCAAGGATATCGGGATCGTCATCGACAACAAGAATGCGGGCTGGCATCAAATGGGGTCCTTCAATTCTGCTGCTGATAATAGGCTTGGATCCGCCACCTCCGAAAGCCCCATTCGCGCCAGTTGGTGATGGTGTTTTTATAGACGTCATAGTGCATCGCGCTGCCGCAGACCTGCTGTCCGGTTTCGGTTTCAAAGGCATGGACAACGGGGTAGGCACCAGCGCCGAGGCTGCAGATATAGTAAGTGTCCTGTTTCACCAGCGTGCTGCCATGAGTCAGGTTGTAGCGGGCGATGACTTCGGCGAAGTTCACGAAACCGCAGATGTAGAGAGTGCCCAGAAGGGCGGCAAAGCAACGGCGCAGGAGCCAGGCATTTCCGTGGCCGCGGTGGATCTGGACAACCGTCAGCACCAGTCCCGCCAGCACCAGCGCCATCCAGATAAAGGCGGCCACACGCAGGTAGGTCAGCGCGTAGGCCCCGACATAATGGTGCAGCCGGATGGCCGCCGTCAGCACCAGGAACATATTCTGTGCCAGCCACAGGTAGACCAGGGCACGCAGGGTTTTGTCGGCGCCGGTCATGCTGCGGGTCACCAGTGTGAACACACCGGCCAGCAGCGCCGTCACCACCAGCGGATAGGAACCGCGGTGGGCGTAAGCGGCGTAGCTCATCCCCTCAGGCAGGGAGACGCCGCCGGTCAGAATGCCGAGATCCATCACTGTTTGAATCAGAAACAGCATATTGAACAGCACCAGCGAATTGCGCACGGACACCGGGTTGATCAGAAAGGCGGCCCTGCTGGGGCCGGCCTTTTGCACGTTGGCGGCAGGTGCGGCGCTGCCCAGCCATGCCTCGCTGAGATTGAGGCAAGGCCAC
Organism: Paracoccaceae bacterium; assembly: GCA_013373325.1. Classification (GTDB taxonomy): domain Bacteria; phylum Pseudomonadota; class Alphaproteobacteria; order Rhodobacterales; family Rhodobacteraceae; genus Leisingera. The sequence continues at coordinate 12,277 of JABXIA010000089.1, read as the reverse complement.
AGCAGCGCCGCCATCACGGTCCAGAACAGAAGCCGCAGCCAGAACTCCAGCTCGAACAGGCGGCCCGGGTCCAGCTCTGCCAGAAACTCCTCCAGCACCGGGTTGGCCGAGGCCAGCAGCGTCAGGAAAACGGCGCCCATGAGCAGCGGCAGCGCCAGTGCGGCCGCCTGGCGGCGGGCGCCTGCACTGAGGTCCGAGGCAGGCATGGCGCGGAATGCATCGCGCAGCAGCAGCACGGCGCCAAATGTTGGCAGGCGCAGGGCGGTGCGCAGTGCCAGACGTTCGCTGGCGGCCGGACCGTAGACCGCCCAGGCTGTCAGGCAGATCAGGCCGCCAAGGCTGAACAGGACGGACAGGAACTGCAGCTCAATTGCCGCAGGCAGGTTGCTGAGCAGGGCAAATACAGCGGCGCCTGCCCATTCCCGGGCTGTTGGCCGGCGGGGCTTCATCGCCATGACTGCGGCAGAGAGGATCAGCGCAAAGACAGCAACCGAAATGCCTGCCGGCTGATCCCAGAACAGCCAGTCCGCAACGGCAACCAGCGATGCCAGAAGCGGAATTGCATGGCGCATCCGCAAAGAGGCGTAGAGCGGGCCCCTATCCTTGCGGCGGCGGGGCTGCGCCTGCGGCGGCCCGCCTGCGGCCTCCAGCCACCATGCATCCAGCCTGATGCTGTCGGGCACGCCGTGTATGACCAGTTCCTGCCTCATGTCCTGTCTCCTGCTTGCAATGTTCATTGCCTGCAGTGATGCGGCCTGTGCTTGCATCTTTGGCGGGCAGTCTCCGCAGGTTTCAGGGGGCTTTTGTGCAGATTTCGTGCAGGGCTGCCGGGTCAGCCCGGGCCGGGTGCTGCAGGCGGGGGCTGGCAGCTGCGGCGCACATCTTCGGCGAACAGGGAGATCGCCCGCCGGTGCATTTGGCCACGGCGGGTTGCGAGGTGAAATGCCGTGACCCAGCGCAATTCCGGGCCGTTCACCTCCCGGAGCCTGCCGCCGCGGACCCATGCGTCCGCAAAATGCGCGGGCAGCGGGCCAAGGTATTGGCCGGTTGCGATCAGCATCGCCAGGGCTTCCATGTTGGCGGCGGAGGCCGCGGGTTCACCGGCGGCAAGGCCCGCAATCGGCAGCCGGTCATAGGACCGCTGGCAGAGCGGGTACTGCGCGATATCCTGCGGGGCGGCCTCCTGACCCTGAAGGGTGAACAACGGATGCCCGGCACCGCAATACAGCCGGTGCTCCTCCTGGCACAGGTCCTCATATTCCAGATCGGCGATCTGGTTGCGGAAGGGGGCGATGGCGACATGCAGCGCGCCGGTGATCAGCTGCTGCGTCAGCTCAGCCGGGGAGGCCACGGTAATATCGAGCTGCACGTCGTTCGGCCGCGCCCCGAAACGCTGCAGCGCCTGTGTCAGGTTGAGGCAGGGCAGGCTGCTGACGGCGTCCGCCACACCAATGCGCAAATCGCCGGTCACGGTGCCGCGCAGCTCCATCAGCCCGGCGTCGAAGTCACGGGCGCTGCGCAGCATGCTGCGGGCCCTGCGGTAGACGGTCTCGCACCGTTCTGTCAGGCGGAAACCGCCGCGCCCGCGGTCGCACAGGCGGTAGCCCAATGAGGCCTCCAGATCGCGGATGCGGATGCTGATCGCGGATTGGGTGATGCCAAGCGCGTATTGCGCCTCGGAGAAGCCGCCGCAGTCGGCAACGGTTACAAAGGTTTCCAGCAATGCGTTGCGCAGCAGTTTCATCGGGTGCTCTGTCTTTTGCAGGTGATCGAGATACATGAAATCATTTTATGTATGGATAAGCAGCAAGATATTTTTTCATGCGAATAGCTGTGATCAACTGCGTTGAAACCTTGCAGCAGGAGACGCAAATGTCCGGACATGGATATGAAACTGGCCGCCTGAACCTGCCGTTCACCGGCATCGCGACCTTTGGCAAGAAACCTTATGTTGCCGACTGGGACAGCATCGACGCGGATGTTGCGGTCCTTGGCGCGCCCTATGATTTCGGCTGCCAGTACCGGTCCGGCGCGCGGTTCGGCCCGCGGGCGGTGCGCGAGGCGTCCACCCTGTTCAGCTTTGGCCATGCCGGCGCCTATGACCACGAGGATGATGCCACCTATCTGGGGGAGGATGTGCGGATTGTCGATCTGGGGGATGCCGACATCGTCCACACCAGGACCGGGGAAAGCCACGCCAATATCGAATACGGGGTGCGGAAGATCCTGAAGGCAGGCGCGCTGCCGGTGGTGATCGGCGGCGATCATTCCATCAACATCCCCTGCATACGCGCCTTTGAGGAGGACTGCGCCAGGAACGGCCCGATCCATGTGGTGCAGATCGACGCGCATCTGGATTTCGTTGATGAGCGCCATGGCGTCACCGAGGGCCACGGCAACCCGATGCGCCGCGCGATCGAGAAGGATTATGTCAACGGCATGACCCAGCTGGGTATCCGCAATGTGTCCTCCACGGCGCGGGAGGGCTACGAGGACGCCCGCGCCCGCGGCTCCGATATCCTGTCGGTGCGGCAGGTGCGCAAGCTGGGCACCGGGGCGGTTCTGGACCGTATCCCCACGGGTGCGCGGTATTATGTGACGATTGATATCGACGCTTTCTGCCCTTCAATCGCGCCGGGCACAGGCACACCGAGCCATGGCGGTTTTCTGTATTACGACGTGCTGGAAATCCTGCAGGGGCTGGCGCAGCGCGGCGATGTGGCTGGCATCGACCTGGTGGAGGTGGCCCCGGCCTATGACCCCTCCGAGAGCACCCAGATCCTGGCAGCACAGCTGTTGCTGAATTTCCTTGGCTTCATCTTTCACAACCGGGGCTGAACCAGCATCCGCTGCTTCTTTCTGATTGGAAAAACCCCGGGGAGCGCCTCAGGGGGCCATCTTGCCCTCGGCAAATTTCCGGGCGGCGGCCACGGCCTCCGGGTCCGGCTCAACCCCGGTGAAGCCCAGCAGATAACCTTCCAGCCAGGCAGTGCGGGCCTGCATCGGCTCGCGCACCTCCAGCGCGTGGTAGCCGCACTGCATGAAATAGAGAATCCGGGCGCGGGTCTCCGCCTCGTAAGACGTATAGCCGTGGCGTTCGAACATCGCGGTCACCGCGGTTAGCCGCCGTGCGTCCGCCGCGTCGATTCTGTTGCGCACCTTGCCGTCGCGGCGGGACCATTCACGGACCGCGAAGTCGAGGCTGGCATCAAACAGGTCCGGGTCGACAAAGCAGCGGAAGAAGTTGCAGACCGCCCAGGAGATATTGGCGGCGGGCAATTCGCAGTGGTTGAGGATGGGCGCAGTATTGCGCGCCTCCCAATCGTCCAGCAGCGCCTCCAGCAGGTGTTTGCGGCTTTTGAAGTACCAGTAGAAGCTGGAGCGCGAGACGCTGAGCCGTTCGCCGATTGCCAGCACTTTGACGCCTGCGACCCCCTCGCTGATCAGAAGGTCGCGTGCCACGTTCAGCCAGTCCTCCGGCGTGACCTTCACATGGCCGCTGAGGGGTTCCTTGTCGGGGTTGTCCCGGTGCAGCACCGGGGCGGCGCGTCTGGCCATGTCAGCTCTCCGGCGGGGCGCCGCCTTCTGCGGTGCGCTTGGCGATGAAGGCTTGAAGCGCTTCAACGCGGGTTTCATCCGTTGCGGGCCGGGTATCACGGGCCAGGATGTCCTTCCAGACCCGGGTGGCGCGCTGGCTGGCGTCCATGCTGCCGCGTTCGGTCCAGGTGCCGAAATTGGCATAGTCATGCACCACGGGCTCATAGAATTCGGTGCTGTAGCGTTCCATCGTCTGAGGCGCGGCAAAGAAATGCCCCTGCGGCTCCACCTGTGTCAGCGCGGTTGCATAGCCGATTTCGTCCGTGCCGGCCTGGGCGCCTGCGCAAAGTTCGGCAATCATGTTAAGGACTTCGGCGTCGGTGATGAGTTTCTCGTAAGAAACCGACAGCCCGCCCTCCAGCCAGCCGGCTGAGTGGATGATCACGGTGGCGCCCGCCATCAGGCAGCCCCAGAGCCCCATCTGGTTTTCATTGGCCGCCTGCACGTCGTTACAGTTTGACGCGGACCCCGCGGCAGAGCGCCACGGCAGGTCGAGGTGCCGCGCCAGCTGGCCTGCGGCCAGCGAAGCCTGAAAATGCGCGGGCGTGCCGAAGGCCGGCGCGCCGGACTTCATGTCCACGTTGGAGGTGAAGGTGCCATAGCACACCGGCGCGCCGGGGTTTGCCAGCTGAGTCAGGGTCAGGGCGGCCAGCACCTCCGCATGGCTGAGGGTGATGGCGCCCGCGACGGTGATCGGCGCCATTGCCCCCATCAGCGTGAACGGCGTGATGATCGAGACCTGCCCGTGGCGGGCAAAGTCGATCAGCCCCTGCGCCATCGGAATGTCCAGCGTGCGCGGGCTGTTGGTGTTGATGATGGTGTAGCAGCGCGGCTCGGCCTGAAACTCCGCGTCAGACACCCCGCGGAAGTCGCGGATCATTTCAAAGCAGTCCATCACCTGCGGCGTCCCGCGCGAGAAGATGAAGGGGAACTTGTCGGTCCGGGTCATCTGCGCCTCGGTGGTGAAGTAATGGCGCAGATGGATGGGGACGTCCTGCGGCTCCACCTGGGGGGAGATCATGTGGAAAACGTCGAAGTGATGGGTGAGCTGCAGATATTCCAGATAGTCCCGGGCAGATCCGGGGCGGCGCCCGCGTTCCAGATCGGTGGCGTTGGGGGCACCTGCACCCGCCTGGAACACCAGACTGCCCAGCTCCAGCGTGATATCACGCTCCCGCGCCCCGGCGCGGCAAGTGATAGTGCGGGGGGCTGTGGCCAGTGCCGCCTCCACCATGTCGCGGCCGATATAGACCATTTCGCTGTCTTCATCGACGCGGGCGCCGCCCTTGGCGTAGATTTTGCGGGCCTCCGGCAGCAGCACCTTCATGCCCAGCTCTTCCAGAATCTTCAGCGCGGTTTCATGCATGTCCGCAATCTGGTGCGCCGGGAAGACTTCCATCAGCGGGAAGGGGTTTTTCAGCTGGCGGTAGTTCGTGTTGCGCTGCGGGGCCGGGGCGGCGTCGCCTCCGCGCCCCCGCCGGCGGCGGCCGCGTGGATTGCCTTCGTTTTCAAAGGTCATTGGATCAGCCTCTCATCGCTTTGGCGGAGGGGTCGTAGGGGGAGGGCGCAATCACGCGCGCAGGGCGTTCCTGACCGACGATATGCACGGTCAGTTCCGTGCCTTCGGCGGCTGCGTTGCGGTCTACCATCGCCATGGCGAGTGATTTGCCCACGGTGTGCCCATATCCGCCTGAAGTGACAAAGCCGACGCGGGTTTCGCCCTGCCAGATAGGTTCATAGCCGCTGGCGTCGGCGTCCGTTGCGTCCACTTGCAATGTCACCAGCGCTTGCACCGGACCGCCTGCGTCGCGTTCCTGCAGCGCCGCGCCGCGGCCGATGAAGTCCTTATCCCAGTCGATCCAGCGGTCCATGCCGGTTTGTGCTGCTGTGTACCCTTGGGTGAATTCAGCGCTCCAGATGCCGAAGCTTTTTTCCAGCCGCAGGCTGAGGAGCGCGTTGAAGCCGATTTCGCGGAGGCCGAGGTCCGCACCGGCCTCAAGCAGGGTTTCGCGCAGGGTGATGTGCTCAGAAGCGGAGCAGTGGAGTTCGTAGCCCAGTTCGCCTGCGACCGAGAGGCGCCCAACCTTGAGGCGCAGCATGCCGATGTCGAAGGTGCCGCAGCCCATGAAGGGGAGGTCAGCGATGGGGCCATCCGTCAGCTTTTCCAATACCTCGCGGCTGTTCGGTCCGGAGAGGCTGAAGCCGGTGACGGCATCTGTCACGTCGCGCACCGCGACGCCGTCGCCCATGTGGTCCTGGAACCAGCGCATGTGCCATTCGCGCAGGTAGTAGCTGCCCATGATCCACCAGCTGCCGTCCCCCCAGTTGAACACGGTGAGGTCGCCCTTAAGGCGGCCCTCCGGCGACAGCATCGGCGCCAGTTTGGCGCGGCCCGGCGCGGGGAGTTTGGAGGCCATCAGTCGGTCAAGCCAGGCCTCGGCCCCTGTGCCCGTGACCTCGAACCGCGAGAAGGCGGAGACATCCAGAAGGCCCACGGCCTCGCGCACTGCCTTGCATTCCTCGGCGACGATTTCAAAGGCGTTGGAGCGTTTCAGGGTCGGGGTTTCGGTGAAGTCTTCCGACGGGGCAAAGTAGAGCGGGATTTCCAGCCCGTAGCTTGCGCCCCAGCGGCAGCCTGCAGCTGTCATGCCGTCGTAGGCGGGGGCCTTTTTCAGCGGGCGGCCTGCGGGCAGCTGCTCATTCGGGTAGGTCATCACGAAGCGGCGGGTGTAGAACTGGCCGGTGGTTTCCCTGATGAACCGCTTGTTCTGGGCGTAGTCGCCGAAACGCGCCACATCCATGCCGAAGACATCCGCCTCCGGCTCGCCGTGGATCATCCATTCGGCCAGCGACTTGCCGACGCCACCGCCCTGCAGGAAGCCGGCCATCACGCCGCAGGCGCACCAGTAGCCGGGCTTGCCGCGCACCGGGCCGACCAGCGGGTTGCCGTCCGGGGCAAAGGTGAAGGCGCCGTTGACCCAGGTCTTGACGCCGGTGGTTTGCAGCGCCGGGTAGCGTTCGAACCCTAGGGTCAGTTCGCGCTCAATCCGGTCGGGGTCTTCCTGCTGCAGCTCGAACCCGTATTCCCAGGGCGCGCCGTCCATCATCCAGTGCTGGTGGTCGATCTCGTAGATGCCGAGCAGAATGCCCTTCTGGTCCTGCCGCATATAGGTGAAGCCTTCGAGGTCGACGGTCATCGGCACCTCGAAATCGAGCTGTTCCAGCGCGGGGATGGTGTCGGAAATCAGATAGTGGTGGTTGAGCGGTGAGACTGGCAGTTCAATGCCCGCCATGCGGCCCACCTGCTTGGCCCAAAGACCTGCGGCGTTGACCACATGTTCGGCGTGGATGGTGCCCTTTTCGGTGACAACCTGCCAGCCGTCCGCGACCTGGTGCAGCTCAAGCACGCGGTTGTGTTCGATCACTTCCGCCCCGCGTTTCTTGGCCGCCCCGGCATAGGCGTGCACGGTGCCGGTGGTGTCGACATAGCCTTCGCGGTCGGCCCACATGCCGCCGAGGATGCCCTCGGTGGACATGATCGGGCAAAGCTCGCCTGCTTCCTGCGGTGTGATCAGGCGGCAGTCGTCGATGCCGATCGACTGGAAGGTGCGGTAGGCCGATTGCAGCCATTCCCAGCGGTCCGGGGTGCCCGCCAGCGTCATGCCGCCGGTCATATGCATGCCGACAGATTGGCCGGATTCCTGTTCGATCTCTGACAGGAGGTCGATGGTATAGGCCTGCAAGCTGGCAATGTTGGGGTCCGCATTCAATGCGTGAAAGCCGCCTGCCGCGTGCCAGCTGGACCCTGCGGTCAGCACCGAGCGTTCGATCAGGCAGACATCGGTCCAGCCGAATTTCGCCAGGTGATAGAGGACGGAGGCACCGACAACGCCGCCCCCGATGACAACGGCACGATAGTGCGACTTCATGGCCTTGCTCCCTGTCTGCCGCCACAGGACAGGCGGGAAGCTTCCCGAATCTGACCTTTGGACATTTCTGTCCAATTCATCGGCGATCCTGGACAGCCTTGTCCAGAGAAATTTGCGGGAGCTTACCGCAGGCAGCGTTACGGGCCGGGTGCTGGGGTGCGGGCCTCGGCTTCCGCCCAAGTGCCCGTGCGCAGGGTCTGCGGGGCAAACCCGCCGGGTCCGGTCCGCCAGGGCAGGGCCGATTCCAGCCACAGGCCCTTGTGCAGGGTGACCTGCCAGCCGCGCTGCGCACCTTCAAAGCCTGCCAGCTCCGGGTGGTCCACCGCCAGCAACTCCACCGCGCCTGTCAGCAGCAGAAGGCTGCCGGTCTCGAAGTCCGGGAAGGCCAGGCCCGCGCGCGGGTTCAGTAGGAAATTCCCCAGCGTGTTGAAGTGGTTGTTGCCGCGGAAATCCGGGATGGTGAGGGTATTGCCCGCCACCCGGACAAAGCCGGGCCTCCCGCCGCGGTGAGAAACATCGACGCCCTCGCGTTCAGGGGCTGCGGCAGCGGGGATATGGCTGGCGACAAAGAAGGTGTCGGCCTGTGCGATCAGCGCGCTGTGGTCCGGCAGCAGCCCGGTCAAGGTCTGCGGGGCTGCAGGGGGCACGTCATTGGCCGGGGTCAGATCGCGCTCCTGGATAAATTGCGGGCAATTGCCAAAGGACTGGTCCACCCGCAGAGTGAAGCCGTTGCGGCCTGTTGAAGTGACCCGCCCGTTCAGCCGGTTGCGGCGGCGGCTGTGCAGTTCGATCCCCAGCAACCCCAGCGGTGCGCCCTCGCGGATGGCGGCCTGGACGGGGTCTTCAGCGGTTCTGTTCAGCGTGACCTGCAGGTGTTCCGGGTCCGGCGAGACGGCAAAGCCGGGCGGGCCGCTCAGCAGGCTGGCCCAGGGCCAGCCGTCCGCGTCCACGGCACCGGCAACGAGGAACGGCAGTTGAGCGAAGAACTCCCGGTGCTGGTCTGGCATGAAGGGGCGGATCATCCGGCGGCCCAGGGTTTCTGCCATGTCGCGCTTGCCCGCGCGGCGCTGCATTTCCTGTTCGCCAGCGTGGAAGGGCGAGGGGCTGTCTGCGTCATGGGGCATGGGAACCTCCTGTAGCTGAAGCGGTGCGGCGGCGGTCCGGTGGACCGCCGCCAGCGGGATCAGGCGGCTAGGCCGGCCTTGGTGGCGGGCATCGGCTTGAAGCCTTTCAAGCCTTCGATATTGGCCAGCAGGGCGCGCACGTTGGGGTAAGGCTCCAGCGAGATGCCACCCTCAGGCGCGTGGGCGATGTAGGAGTATGCGGCCACGTCGGCAATGGTGGGAGTATCCCCGACTAGGAAGCTGCGGCCCTCCATATGGGCGTTGATCTTGCCCAGCACGCGGGCTGCAACGGTGGCGCAGAATTCCGCATCCAGCGGGGCGTTGAAGACGGTGATCAGCCGCGCCGCCGCCGGGCCAAAGGCGATTTCGCCCGCGGCCAGGGTCAGGAATTTCTGCACCTCGGCCTCTTGCACCGGATCGGTAGGCAGCCAGGACGGCGCATATTTACGGGCGAGGTAGACCAGGATGGCATTGGAATCGCTGATCACTGCTTCGCCGTCTTCGATCACCGGTACCTGGCCTGCGGGGTTCAGCGCCAGGAAGGGCGGCTGTTTGTGCTCGCCGCCGGCGAGGTCGACGTTCACCACCTCATGAGCGATGCCAGTGAGGCTGGCGAACAGCTCCACCCGGTGGGCGTGGCCGGAGAGGGGAAAGCTGTGGATGCGGATCTGATGTGCCATGTCTGGGGTCCTTTGCTGCGGCAGGGGCCGCTGGTTTCTGAAGACACCCGGTAGATACACCGTGCCGTCCATGGAGATAATATTCCAATCCATGGAATGATTATGTACATGTTGTTCATAAATGATGCTGGAGGCACTGGGATGGACAAGCTGGACTGCATGCGCGCCTTTGCCGCCGTTGCGGCGCAAAGCTCCTTTACCTCCGGCGCCCGGCAGCTGGGGATCAGTACCAAGCTGGCCAGCAAATATGTCGCCCGGCTGGAGGAGCAGCTGGGCGCGCAGCTCTTGAACCGCACTACCCGCAAGGTGACGCTGACCGACACCGGCCGCGCCTATCTGGAGCGCTGCCTGCCGCTGCTGGATCAGTTCGATGAGCTGCAGGACGTGGTGCAGTTGCGCCAGCAGGAATTGGCAGGCCCCATCCGCATCACTGCACCCACAGGATTGGGCAGCCGCGAACTGGTGGAGGCGCTGCAGCCGTTCCAGCAGGCGCATCCCAAGGTTATGGTGGAGCTTGTTCTTTCCGACCGCCACCTGCCAATGCTGGAGGAGGGTGTGGATCTGGCGGTGCGCTTTGGTGCGCTGAAGGATTCGACGCTGGTGGCCCGCAGGCTGTGCAGCATGCGGCTGGTGGTGGTGGCGTCGCCGGAGTATCTGGCGGCAGAAGGCGAACCGGTGGAACCAGAGGCGCTGGCGACCCACAATTGCCTGTTGCAGATGACCTCGCCGCAGCCCGATGCCTGGGTCTTTGGCAAGGGTGTTGCGCAACGGACGGTCACCGTCGGCGGCAGTTTCCGCGCCAATTCCCCCCGGGCGGTGGCGCATATGGCGGCCAGTGGTCTCGGCATTGCCCGTTGCCCGCATTACACAGCGCTACCGTTCCTGCGCGACGGCAGGCTGCAAGTGCTTTTCGAACAACAGGAAACCGACCCAACAACGCTGTTTGCCGTCTATCCTTCCAGCCGTCATCTGACGGTGCGGATCCGGGCGTTGATTGACCATCTGGCGGGTTGTTTCGGGCCCGGTTGACCGGTGCCGCCTGCACGAGGCTTGCAGTACCGTTTCATCTTTCCCGAAATACTCCGGGGAGCGCGAGGGGCTGGCCCCTCGCACGTGCCGCCGCGACGTCTGGAAAGCATTTGCAGCAATTGGGGCAACAATATTGCCCTACTTATTTTATGCTTGAAATATATATTCAAGCCTGCGTAGGCTGATTACGAGGGCTGGCGCAAGATCAGCCGCAACGATGCCGGCTGCAGCGGGTCTTGGCTTCTGCCGGGGCGGCGTTACAGTCGCAAGCATTTGATCAAGAATCCTGGCCCAAGGGCCGGGGCATATTCTGGGAGGAAAGACGTAATGAAGACCCTTCGGATGCTCGCCATGGCGGCTGCGGTTCCGGCGCTGGCTGTTGCAGCCCAGGCTGACACCAAGATTGGCATGATCACCACATTGTCCGGCGGCGGCGCGGGGCTGGGTGTGGATGTGCGCGACGGCTTTATGCTGGCGATTGAACAGGACGGCCGCGAGGGCGTCGAGGTGGTGATCGAGGACGATCAGCGCAAGCCCGACGTGGCCGTGCAGATCGCCGACCGGATGATACAGTCCGAGAAGGTTGACATCCTGACCGGCATCATCTGGTCGAACCTCGCAATGGCGGTGGTGCCCGCGGCAACCGCGCAAAACGTGTTCTACCTGTCGCCCAACGCCGGGCCCTCGGCGCTGGCTGGCAAGCGCTGCCATCCGAATTATTTCAACGTCGCCTGGCAGAACGACAACCTGCATGAAGCCGCGGGCGCCTATGCCAATGAGGCGGGGCTGAAGAACAGCTTCATCCTGGCGCCGAACTACCCGGCGGGGCAGGATGCGCTGACCGGCTACAAGCGGATGTATCAGGGCGAGCTGGCCGGTGAGATCTACACCAAGCTGGGCCAGACCGACTATGCCGCCGAAATCGCGCAGATCCGCGCCTCGGGCGCCGACTCGGTCTATTTCTTCCTGCCCGGCGGCATGGGGATTTCCTTCCTCAAGCAATATGCGGGCAGCGGCGTGGACCTGCCGGTGGTTGGCCCGGCGTTCTCGTTCGATCAGGGCATCCTGCAGGCGGTGGGCGACGCGGCACTGGGGGTGAAGAACACCTCGCAGTGGAACAAGGACATCGACAATGAGGCCAACGCTGAATTTGTCGCCTCTTTCCAGGAGAAATACGGCCGTCTGCCGTCGCTTTATGCCAGCCAGGGCTTTGACACTGCCAATCTGATCCTGAGCGCGCTGGACAAGGCGGAGGTGTCTGACCAGGACAGCTTCCGCGCGGCTCTGAAAGCGGCGGAATTCGCATCGGTCCGCGGTGATTTCAAATTCGGCGACAACCACCATCCGATCCAGGACATCTATGTCCGTGAAGTGATCAAAGAAGGCGATGTCTTCACCAACAAGATCATCGCCACCGGCCTGAGCGATCATACCGACGCCTATGCGGGCGAGTGCAAGATGTAAGGCATGTCCCTGAAAGCGGAGGCGTCTGAGGCGCCTCCGCACACGGCAAGACTACCCTTTCGGAAAATCAAATGACCTATATTCTAGTTCTGGAGCAGATCCTGAATGGACTCCAGCTCGGGATGATGCTGTTCCTGATGGCAGCCGGGCTGACGCTGGTGTTCGGGGTGATGGGGCTGATCAACCTGGCCCATGGCTCGCTCTACATGGTGGGCGCCTTTGCCGCTGCCGCAGTGGCAGGCTGGACTGGATCGTTCCTGCTGGCGCTGATCGCAAGCCTGGCCGCCGCTGCCGCCGCGGGCGCGCTGATGGAGCTGGTGGTGATCCGGCGCCTCTACCGGCGCGACCACCTGGACCAGGTTCTGGCAACCTTTGCGCTGATCCTCATCTTTTCCGAAGGCACCCGCTGGCTGTTCGGCTCCTTCCCGCTGTTTCTGGATGTGCCGTCCTACCT
>JABXIA010000372.1 GCA_013373325.1 Paracoccaceae bacterium | reverse complement strand
GTCAAGGAAGTCAAAGCCCCGAATGCGGCTGAGATCGACGACGAGCTGGCCAAGAAATTCGGCTCCGACGACCTGGACGCGCTGAAGGGCCAGATCACCGAGCGCCTGGAAGCCGAATACGCCGGTGCCGCCCGCGCGGTGCTGAAGCGCGCGCTGCTGGACAAGCTGGACACCCTGGTTTCCTTCGACCTGCCTCCGTCGCTGGTTGAGGCAGAAGCCAAGCAGATCGCACACCAGCTGTGGCACGAGGACAACCCGGAAGTGCAGGGCCACGACCACGGTGAGATCGAAACCACCGAAGAGCACACCAAGCTGGCTGAGCGCCGCGTCCGTCTGGGCCTGCTGCTGGCCGAGCTGGGCCAGAAAGCAGAGGTCGAAGTGACCGACGCCGAGATGACCCAGGCGATCATGGCGCAAGCCCGCCAGTACCCGGGCCAGGAGCGTCAGTTCTTCGAGTTCATCCAGCAGAACGCCCAGATGCAGCAGCAGCTGCGCGCGCCGATCTTCGAGGACAAGGTTGTCGACCACATCGTCGGCCAGGCCAAAGTCACCGAGAAAGAGATCTCCAAGGACGAGCTGCAAAAGGCCGTTGAGGAGCTGGAAGAGGAGTAATCCTCTTACCTGCACGACTTACAGAAAGGCCGCCTGCTTGGGCGGCCTTTTTCGTTGGATGGGACGGCTCCGGCCATCCGGTTCCTCGGTTTCTAGCGGTGCGCGTCCGGCACCCAATTCTCAGGTGCGCTGTTCCAGAACCTGTTGGGATTGTCCTCATCCATGCCCCGGATGTGAAGCGTCCGCAGGCAGGGGGCCACATAGATCACCGGCTCCTCGTAAGGGTGTGAGGCGTAGATGGCTTCCAGAACCTGCTCGGCCCCGGCGTCATTGCGGGCCAGGAAAAATGTTAGCTCCACGCAATTTACCTGAACGGCAGCCTCGGTCGCCGCGTTCCGCCCGCTCCCCAGCGAGCGGAAGCTTTGAACACCCGCCGCGGTTTGGAAGGTCACGCGATCATAGTCGCCGTATTTCAGGGCTGTAACGGCCAGAACCGCCTCAACGATCCTTTGCACACGGGTTTCGGGAACCTGAACGGTGATCCGCAAACCCTCTTCGGGGGTAAACCTGCCGGTCTTCAAGTCGGGCATTTTCATGTGGGACTCCAGTAAACACATGAACTGGATACCCCACGCAGCTTAGGCCGCGGAAAATGACGGTTCGCTGCAGGGCGAAGGGTTCGGCCTTGCGGGCAGGCGGTGCCGGTCAGGAATTCAAAGGCCGTGAAAACAAGCACTCCCGCCCGCCCTTGGCGCCGTCCTGCGGACAGCGCAGCGGCCGGTTGGGCCAGGCAGCGCCCCTGCGGGGCGCTGCGGTTGCGGCAGGGGCCGCCGTCAGCTTCCGGGCCGCAGGCCGGTTTCCACCAGCATGCCGCGGCGCTTGGCCTCGTAGTAGTACCCGCGCGAGTAATGCTTCACCGCCATGTCCTGGCTGCCATCAGCCAGCAGCCAGGCGCCGCGCAGGTATTTGACGGAAAACTGCAGGTTTGTATCGGCATCCAGCAGATCCTTGGGCTCGCCTTTGAAGCCCATCGACCGCGCCGTCGCGGGAAGGATCTGCAGCAGCCCGTAGTAGGGGCGGTTCACCGCCTTGGGCCGGTGGGTGCTTTCGCGCACCGCCAGCCGGTGCACCAGGCTGCGCGGCACCTCGTAGTGGTCCGCCCAGTAATTGATCTTCCGGCGCAGTTCCGGGGTCTCATTCGGGTAGAGCGGCAGGGCGGCTCTTGCCACCTCGGGCGGGGAAGCCGTGCTGGCGCAGGCGGACAGCACCGCGGCAGCTAAAAACATGATCAAGGTGGTCGGGCGCGTCATGCAGCCTCCGGAAGCGGTTTCTCTCGCGGGCCAGATTAGCCGCCTGGCTGCGCGCTGCAATCCTGTCTGTGACAGAGTCCGGACCGGGCGGCGGGGAACCGCCATACCCAAGGAGGGAAACCGCCTGTTCCCGGACCTGTTCCGGCCTGCCGGAAGGTCGATCAAACTTTAATCATTAGAGATTTGTTAAATATGGCGTCCCACTACATATTGGGGATGCGCATTGAGGCAGAAACAACCCTCAGGGCAGTTAGCCCCTCACGCCTGTGGGGCAGCTGATCCCTTCGGGCAGAACAGGGACCGCGGCTGTTTCCCAAAATTTCGCGGTCCCTACAAAATCCTGACAGCCCCGGAGCGCCGTGAAACGCGCAAGCCGGCCGCGCAAGTGATGCCGCTTGACGGCCGCTCCGCCGGGCGTTCAGATCGGTTTCTGCACGGTGTTTGCGGGCGTCTTGAACAGGTTCTTTTCCGGCGCAAGCAGCCCCTCCGGCACCAGTTCCGACACCGCTTCGGTCCTGAACTCAGGCCGGTCGAAACGATGGCCGCGCAGCAGACGGAACAACAGCCGCCGGCGCAGCGCCAGCTCCTCACTTTCCAATGCGTCCAGCATGGCGCATCCCCCTTTCTCACTCCACACGGGCAGTATTCTCGCGGATTACGGCAAACAGATGGTTATTTGGGGGCGGGGATTTCCATGCAATTTGGCGCGTCTTTTCAAACACCGCGCAACCAATGAAAAAGGCCGCCCCGGAGGACGGCCTTTCCCGTGTCTCACTGTCCCTGTGGGATCAGTTGGTTTCTTCGCCAGCGGCTTCGGCCGGTGCGTCGTCGTCGTCAGACGCAGCAGAGCCGATGTCGTCGAACAGCTCGGAGATTTCGAACTCAGCAGCGGCTTCCTCTTCGGCGGCCAGCTCCTGGATCGATTTGCCCGATGCCTGCAGCTCGGCTTCCTCTTGGGAGCGGGCCACGTTCAGCTTGATTTCGACTTCCACTTCCGGGTGCAGTTTCACGGCGACGGAATGCAGGCCCAGTTCCTTGATCGGTGCGATCAGGGCGACCTGTTTCTTGTCGACCGAGAAGCCGTCCGCAGTTGCAGCATCTGCTGCGTCGCGCGGGGTGACGGAGCCGTACAGCGCGCCCGCGTCCGATGCGGAGCGAATCACGATGAACTGCTGGCCGTCCAGCTTTTCTGCCAGAGCCTCGGCCTCTTTCTTGGTCTCCAGGTTGCGCGCTTCCAGCTGCGCTTTCTGGGCTTCGAAAGAAGCGATGTTGGCTTCGGAGGCGGTTTTCGCCTTGCCCTGCGGCAGCAGGAAGTTGCGGGCGAACCCGGGCTTCACGTCAACGACGTCGCCCATCTGGCCCAGCTTTGCAACGCGCTCAAGAAGGATAACTTGCATCTGCTTATCTCCTTACTTCACGGCGTAGGGCAGCAGGGCGAGGAAGCGGGCGCGCTTGATAGCACGGGCCAGCTCACGCTGCTTCTTTGCCGAAACGGCGGTGATGCGCGAAGGCACGATCTTGCCGCGCTCAGAGATGTAGCGCTGCAGCAGACGGGTGTCTTTGTAGTCGATCTTCGGCGCATTTTCACCCGAGAACGGGCAAACCTTGCGGCGGCGGAAAAACGGTTTGGCTGCCATGATTTAGCGTCCTTTTCTCAAGCGTTGATCAGCGGCGCTCACGGCGATCGCCGCGTTCGTCGCGCTTCTGCATCTGGACCGAAGGGCCCTCGGCATGCTCGTCGACCTTGATGGTCAGGACGCGCATCACGTCATCATGCAGACGCATCAGGCGCTCCATTTCCTGAACGGCAGACGACGGGGCGTCGGTCTTCAGGAAGGCATAGTGGCCCTTGCGGTTCTTGTTGATCTTGTAGGCCATCGTCTTGACGCCCCAGTACTCCTGCTCGACCAGCTTGCCGCCGTTGTCGGACAGAACAGCACCGAAATGTTCGATGAGGCCTTCAGCTTGCGAGTTGGACAGGTCCTGACGCGCAATCATGACATGCTCATAGAGTGGCATGCGAACTCCTGTTTGTGTCTAGGCGCATTTCATAGACCGGGCAT
>JABXIA010000150.1 GCA_013373325.1 Paracoccaceae bacterium | reverse complement strand
CTGGGGCAGCGATGGTGTGGGGCAGCCCGGCAGCCGCAACCTGATGGGCATGGACAGCCCGGCAGCCGAGGCGATGATTGACGCGATGCTGACCGCAACCGAGCCTGAGGATTTTACCGCAGCGGTGCGGGCGCTGGACCGGGTGCTGACCGCCGGTCGCTATGTCATTCCCTTCTGGAGCTTCGACACCGGCCGGATCGCCCACATCAAGGAGATGCGGTTCCCGGAGAAGCTGCCGATTTATGGCGACCGCACCGGGTTCATGCCGGACGTCTGGTGGTATCAGCAAGACTGACTGCGCAGGAAGGTTCTGCGCGCAACACCAAGTCTGTTGACAGCCGCAGACCATTTCCATATTTCGAGAAATATGGAAATAGAACTATCGGAAAAACTCGCCGCCCTGGCCCATCCGAAGCGGCTGGCCCTGTTCCGGCTGCTGATGCGCCGCTATCCGGATGGCGTCCCGGCCGGCGAGATAGCCGAGGCTTTGGAGTTCAAACCAAACACGGCGTCCGCGTATTTGTCGGTCCTCAAACAGGCCGGACTGATCACTCAGCAGCGTTTCGGCACATCGCTGATGTATGCTGCGGACCTGCCCGGCCTGCGCGGCATGTTTGACGGGCTGCTGTCCGGCTGTTGCCGGAACCGGCCAGACATTTGCAGCCCTGCCACCAGTGAAGAGAAGACAATGCCGACACCCGAACTTCCCTTCAATGTCCTGTTCATCTGCACCGGCAACTCTGCCCGGTCGCTGCTGGCCGAGGCTATTCTGAACACCGAAGGCGGCGGCAGGTTCCGCGCCTTTTCCGCCGGCACCCGGCCGTCGCCGGGCCCCCGCCCCGAAGTGATGTCCCTGCTGCAGGCCAAAGACATCGACACCAGCGGCCTGTGCTCCAAGGACCTGGATGAATTTTCCGCACCGGATGCGCCGCAGATGGATTTCATATTTACCGTCTGCGACCACGCCGCAAACGAGGAATGCCCGGCCTGGCCCGGTCAGCCGATGAGCGCCCACTGGGGACTCGCCGATCCGGTCAAAGCCGAAGGCACCGACGCCGAATGCCGCCTTGCCTTCCAGCAGGCCTATGGTCTGCTCAGAAACCGGATCAGAGCCTTTGCGGCGCTGCCTTTTGAAACACTCGACCGCATGTCGCTGCAGCACCGGCTTGACGGCATCGGCCAACTGAATTCATCCGACTGAAACGAAAGCACGGACATACAAAATGAACATTCTGGTCCTCTGCACCGGCAATTCCGCGCGCTCCATCCTGCTGGAGTCGATTTTCAACACTCTGGGCGCAGGCCGCACCCGCGCCTTTTCGGCGGGCTCCAGCCCTACCGGAAAGGTGCATCCGCAGTCGCTGACGCTGCTGAGGGAGCTGGGCCATGACACCACTGGCGCGCGTTCCAAGAGCTGGGACGAATTTGCGGGCGCCGATGCGCCGGTGATGGATGTGGTCATCACCGTCTGCGCCTCTGCCGCCGGAGAAACCTGCCCGGTCTGGCCCGGCGCTCCGGTGCGCGCCCATTGGGGGGTTGAGGATCCGGCGGCGGCAGATCAGCCGGAGTGGGACACGGCATTCCGCACAGCCTATATCACGCTGGAAAAGCGCGCCAAGGCGCTGCTTGAACTGCCGATTGAAACCATGTCCTCCACTGATCTCTCTCAGCACCTCAAGCGGATCGGAGAGATCGCATGACCGGCCAGAAACTGCTGGCCGAAGGGCTGGGCACCGCCATGCTGCTGATCGGGGTGGTCGGTTCCGGCATCATGGCCGAGACGCTGGCGGACGGCAACGTGGCACTGGCGCTCTTGGCCAATGCGGTTGCCACCGGCTGCATGCTCTATGCCATCATCACCACGCTGGGACCCGTTTCCGGCGCCCATTTCAACCCGGCGGTCACACTGGCCTTTGCCCTGCGCGGCGAGCATTCCTGGAGCTCTGTTGCCCCTTATGTCCTGATGCAGATCGGCGGCGGCATCCTCGGCGTCTGGGCCTGCCATGTGATGTTCGACCTTGCAATCCTGCAAAGCTCGGCCACCATGCACCGCACCGGCACCGCGCAGTGGTTCTCCGAGATCCTGGCCACTTTCGGCCTCCTGTTCGTGATCTTCGGCGGCTTGCGCTCAAGACCAGAAGCGGTGCCTGCACTGGTCGGCCTCTATATCACGGGCGCCTATTGGTTCACCTCTTCGACCAGCTTCGCCAACCCTGCCGTCACCATAGCGCGCGGCTTCAGCGACACCTTTGCGGGCATCTACCCGGGCCACATCCCGATGTTCATCCTGATGCAGCTTATTGCGGTTGGCCTTGGCCACCTGGTGCTGCCAAGGCTGTTTGCACCGCGCTGACAGTCAGCAGAAATCCGCTTACGGGTACCGCCCCAAGCCGGCACCTTGGGGCGGACGTTACAAAATCTCACAAAAAGTGTTACGATGGGGGCTCGAAAACCATAATCCGTTTGTCAGGGAGTGCCCCCCAATGCCTGTACAAGCAGCAGCTGCCAGCTGGATTGACAGGATGCCCCGCATCAAACAGCGCTTTCCTCATCTGAAAGCCAGCAACGCGCCATCCCTATTGGATGACAGGGACAAATTCGTCGCCTATTTGGCACGGACCCATCACCTCACCATGAACGAAGCCAAGGAAGAGGTGGACGATTTCCTGTATATCGAAAGCCTGCTGAGAGAGCTGGACGGGCGCAAGCACTAGCCCGGAACGTCAGGCCAGTGATGTCACCCAGAGGATTGTTGCGTCCTCGGGACTGACGGAAATCACGTTGTGGCCCATCGCTGCGTCATAATAGGCGCTGTCGCCGCGGCGCATTTCCACCGGCTCATAGAATTCCGTGTAGAGCTTGACCACGCCGGTCAGCACATAGAGGAATTCCTCGCCGTCGTGGCGCACCCAGCCGTCAAACTCCTCCATCGACCGTGCCCGCACCCGTGCACGGTAGGGCAGCATCTGCTTGCGCGTCAGCCCGTCAGCCAGCAGCTCATGCTCATATGTGGCGGTGGCGTGCGCTGAACCGTCGCCGAACTTGGTCACCGTCATGCGCCCGTTCACCTGGTCCCGCTGAGGCGGCGTGAACAGCTGCGGAATGGAAATTTCGAGTCCCTCGGCCAGCTTCTTCAGCGCCTCGTAAGTCGGTGACATCTGCCCGTTTTCGATCTTGGAAAGGGTCGAACGCGCCAGCCCGGCCTGGTTGGCCGCATGCTCCAGCGTCCAATCGCGCGCTTTCCGCAACTCGCGCACGCGGGCGCCCAGGTCCAGGGGTTCTGCTTGATCGTCACCGCCGTTCGCGCGGGCGATAGTGATCAGGGATTTCGGATCGCGGCTTTTCATGGGAACTCTATAAGCCGCACCCGCGCGCCTTGCAACGCAGGACAGCGCGGGCTAGCCATTTGCCATGCTGTCGGTTTTTGATCAGGGACCCTGTGCGCCCTGCCCCTCACCCTTCAATCTTACGGCCCATGTGCTGCGCCATGCCGTGCGGCTGGCGGACAAGACTGCGCTGTCGGTGCTTGACGGCGAAGGCTGCGATGATTGGAGCTATGCCCGGCTGGAGGCCGCTGTGCGCGGCACCGGCACCGGGCTGCTTCAGGCAGGTCTGAATCCCGGCGACGCCGTGCTGATGCGGTTGGGGAACACGGTGGAGTTTCCGGTTGCCTATCTTGGCGCCATCGCTGCCGGTCTGGTTCCGGTGCCAACCTCCTCGCAGCTGACCGAGGCCGAAACCGCGCGGATGCTTTCGGATCTTCAGCCCGCGGCCGTGCTGCGGGATCCGGCTGTTGCCTGCGCGAGTCACCCGCACCAGATCAGCACCACGGAACTGCTGGCGATGCATGAACTGCCTCCTTGTGAGTACGCCTTTGGCAGCCCGGAGCAGCTAGCTTATGTGGTTTTTACGTCCGGCACCAGCGGAAATCCGCGTGCCGTGGCACACGCACACAGGGCTGTCTGGGCACGGCAGATGATGGTGGACGGCTGGTACGGGCTGACGGAGGGCGACCGGCTGCTGCATGCCGGTGCCTTCAACTGGACCTACACCCTCGGCACCGGGCTGATGGACCCCTGGGCGGCAGGTGCAACTGCGCTGATCCCCACCCCTGGCACACGCCCGGAAGAACTGCCCGCCTTATTGCACCGCCACCGCGCCACGATCTTTGCCGCCGCCCCTGGAGTCTACCGGAAGTTCCTGCGCGGCGATGCTTTGAACTTGCCGGACCTGCGGCACGGGCTTTGCGCAGGTGAAAAGCTCTCACGCCATCTTCACGAAGCCTGGGAAGCCGCAACCGGCTGCTGCCTCTACGAAGCGTTTGGAATGTCGGAATGCTCGACCTTCATCTCTTCATCCCCAGCGCACCCGGCGCAGGACGGCTCCTTGGGACAGCCGCAGCCAGGCCGCAGGGTGGCGATTGTCGACACAAACGGGCCGGTTCCCGTCGATGCGGAAGGCACCATCGCGATCCACCGATCCGATCCCGGCCTGATGCTGGGCTACCTGAAAGCGCCAGAGGAAACCGCGGCCCGCTACCAGGGCGACTGGTTCCTGACCGGCGATCAGGGGGCGATGTCTGCGGACGGCCAGATCCGATACCTGGGGCGCGCCGACGACATGATGAATGCAGGCGGCTACCGGGTGTCCCCGATTGAGGTTGAGACCGCTCTTGCCGCTCACCCTGGCATCACACATGCCGGCGCTGCCGCCGTTGAGGTGAAGGAAGACACCTACATTATTGCAGCCTTCTACACCGGTCCCGAAGAGTTGAAGACAGAAGACCTGCAGGCCTTTGCATCCGAACGCCTGGCCCGTTACAAGCAGCCCCGCGCATACGTCCATCTGGACGCGTTGCCCAGCGGCGCCAACGGAAAACTGTTGCGCCGCGCCCTGCCTGCCCTGTTCAAAGGATGACCCAAATGCCCGCCGTCAAGCTCGACATCCTGTCCGACCCGATCTGCCCCTGGTGCTATATCGGCAAGACCCATCTGGACAAGGCGCTGGCGGAGGTGCCGGATCATCCGTTCGTCATCGAATGGCACCCGTTCCAGCTGAACCCTGACATGCCGCGCGAGGGCATGGACCGGCGCGAATACCTGGAGCGCAAATTCGGCGGCAAGGAGGGTGCGGTCAAAGCCTACGCCCCGGTTGTGGAGCACGCGGAAAAGGCCGGGCTGACGATCAATTTCGAAGCCATGCAGCGCACCCCCAACACCTTGGACGCGCACCGTTTGATCCACTGGGCCGGGGTTGAAGGCAAGCAGACGCAGGTCGTCGACGCCCTGTTCAAGGCCTACTTCGTGGACGCCCGGGACATTGGCGACCACGCCGTCCTGGCGGACGTCGCGCAAGAGGCAGGCATGGAAGCGGATGTTGCCACCCGCCTGCTGGAAGGCGACAGCGATGTGCAAGCCATTCGCGACCGCGACGCGCATTCCCGCAAAATGGGGGTGAGTTCGGTGCCGACTTTCATCGTCGCCAACCAGCACGCGGTGCCGGGCGCCCAGCCGCCGGAACTGTGGAAGCAGGTGATCGAAGACATCCTGCAGCAGTTGAAAGCAGCCGGGACTGAGTAAGCCACTGCCAATTGCTTAGCATCGCAACAATGCACAGATTCCTGTGCAGCCGGGCGCTGGCCCGGCTGACGCAATTGTGATAGCGGATGCGGACGGCTCCCAGACCGGCCCCGATCCCCGGGGGACCGCCTGCAGTGCCGCCCGAGGTTTCAAATGTCACAATCTCCCGCCCATGGCATGGCCAAGGCTGAGTTCATCGCGCTGATCGCAATGATGTTCGCCACCATTGCGCTGTCGATCGACGCCATGCTGCCCGCGCTGCCGGAAATTGGTCAAACGCTCAGCCCGGACAACATCAACCGGGCGCAGCTGGTGCTGACCTCCTTTGTTCTTGGCATGGGGCTTGGAACTTTCTTCACCGGCCCGCTGTCGGACGCCTTTGGCCGCAAGCCGGTCGTGGCCGCGGGCTGCGCCCTTTATGTCCTCGCCGCGCTGACCGCCTGGCTGTCGCCCTCGCTGGAGGTCTTGCTGATCTCCCGCGTGCTGATGGGAATTGGTGCTGCCGGCCCGCGCATTGTGGGCGTTGCCGTTGTCCGCGACCTTTACTCTGGCCGCGAAATGGCCCGCCTGATGTCGATTGCCATGATGATCTTCATGATTGTTCCGGCCATTGCCCCCTTGATGGGCGCAGGCATCATCGCGCTGTCCGGCTGGCGCGCCATTTTCCTGCTGTTCGCGCTGTTTGCCGCTGTCATTGTCCTGTGGACCAGTGTCCGCCTGCCGGAAACACTGGCGCGTGAAGACCGCCGTGCCTTTCGCGCGCCGCTGCTGATGGCCGCTGTCAAGGAGATGCTCACCCACCCCACAGTCCGCCTGTCGATCATGGTGCAGACGCTCTGCCTGGGCATGCTGTTCACCATGCTGACCATGGTGCAGCCGGTCTATGACATCATCTTTGACCGTGCAGACAGCTTCCCCTTGTGGTTCGGGCTGGTTGCAGTGATATCCGGCTCCGCCAGCCTGCTGAACGCAGCCATCGTAGTCCGGATCGGTATGCGCCGCATCGTCACCGTGTCGCTGGCCGCCCAGATTGTGATCACTGGTGGCATGCTTCTGGTCAGCGGCTGGAGCCTGCCGGACCCGTGGCTGTTCGGCCTGTTTGTGGCCTGGCAGGCCAGCGTGTTCTTCATGGTCGGCACAACCGTCGGCAACCTCAACGCCATGGCGATGGAGCCGATGGGCCATATTGCCGGCATGGCCGCTTCGGTCATCGGCGCGATCTCGACCGTTCTGGCAGCAGCTATCGCTGCGCCGGTCGGACTGCTGTTTGACGGCTCGCTGGTGCCGCTGGCAGCAGGCCTGCTGATCATGGCCTGCATCGCCTTCCTGCTGATGCTGCAAATGGCCAAAGCCGAGGCGCGCTTGCCCGCCGAATAACGGCCTTGTCCGGATAACGCCCCCTGCCTAACCTTCCCTTGCAAAGGGGGAGGTTCTTCATGGGCTACGACTACGATCTTGGCAGCTACTCCTGCCCGGTGACCACGGCTTCGTCTGAGGCGCAGCTCTGGTTCGACCGGGGACTGGTATGGACCTATGGCTACAATCACGAGGAAGCCATTGCCTGCTTCCGCCGTGCGCTGGAACACGACCCGGAATGTGCCATGGCCCATTGGGGCGCCGCCTATGCCGCTGGGCCGAACTACAACCTGCCGTGGGACCTGCGCGACGCCAAAAGCCGTGCCGAAGCGCTGACTGAGGCCTATGACGCTGCACAGTCCGCACTGGCCTTTATCAAGGGCTGTACTGAGCCTGAGCAGCGGCTGATCCGTGCCATTCAAACCCGTTACCCCCAACGCGAACCGGGTGAAGACATGCACGCCTGGGACTATGAGTTCGCTGAGGCGATGCGCGCGGCCTTTGCTGCCTGCCCGGACCATCTGGATCTGCGCACGGTATACGCTGAGAG
Organism: Paracoccaceae bacterium; assembly: GCA_013373325.1. Lineage (GTDB taxonomy): Bacteria > Pseudomonadota > Alphaproteobacteria > Rhodobacterales > Rhodobacteraceae > Leisingera. Next base: position 7,586 of record JABXIA010000150.1, on the reverse strand, counting down.
CCTCTTGAACCTCACTCCGTGGAAAATGTGGGATCTGAAGACCGGTTTGCCCGCAGAAGGTGCCGCGACACTGGAGGCGCAGGAGGTGCTGGAACAGGCGATGGAGACTGCCCCGGGGGCAATGCAGCACCCTGGCCTGTTGCATCTCTACGTGCATCTGATGGAAATGTCGCCCAAGCCCGAAAAGGCGCTGAAAGCCGCGGATGTGCTGCGCACGCTGGTGCCGGATGCGGGACATCTGGTGCATATGCCCACCCACATCGATGTGCTCTGCGGCGACTACCACAGTGTCGTGCACTGGAACCGGAAGGCGATCGAGGCGGACCTGAAGTTCTACCAGCGCGAAGGCGCATTCAACATCTACACCGGCTACCGCCAGCACAATTACCACTTCGTCATCTACGGCGCGATGTTCCTGGGCCAGCTTGAACCGGCGCTGGCGGCCAATCAGGGCATTCTGGACACCACCCCGCCGGAAATGCTGAAGGTCGAAAGCCCGCCCATCGCGGATTTCTTTGAAAGCTACGTGGCAATGCACCCGCATATCCTGGTCCGCTTCGGACGCTGGGAGGAGGCGATGGCGCTGGAACAGCCAGAGGATCAGAAACTTTACTGCACCCTGACCGCGAACACCCATTACGCCCGCGCCATTGCTTATGCCGCCACCGGCCGCGTGGAAAAGGCCGAGGCGGAGGAGCAGCAGTTTCTGGCCGCCAAGGCCCGGGTGCCGAAAAGCCGCCGCCTGCACAACAACCGCGTCGTGGATCTGCTTGAAATCGCGACGGAAATGCTGCGCGGCGAGATTGAGTACCGCAAGGAGAACTTTGACGCGGCCTTTGCCCATCTGCGCCGCTCGGAGGAGCTGGACGACAACCTGCCCTATGATGAGCCCTGGGGCTGGATGCAGCCCACCCGCCACGCGCTGGGGGCGTTGCTGTTCGAGCAAGGCCATGTGCAAGAAGCCGAAGCAGTCTACCGTGCCGACCTGGGTTTGGACAGCACCTTGTCACGCGCATCCGTGCATCCCGGCAATATCTGGAGCCTGAAGGGGCTGCACGAATGCCTGAAGGCGCGCGGTGAAACTGTTGAAATCAGGCACATACAACAGCAACTGGACCTGGCACTGGCGCGGGCTGACCAGGCCGTGGGCGCATCCTGTTTCTGCGCTCAGGCGGCGATGGCGCCCAGCTCTTGCTGCGGCTGACCAAATTTCTTGCGAAGAAATTTGCCAAGGAAATTTGAATTTCCTTGGCGTATTTTACCCAGCCTTCGCCTTCTTCTTCTCGGCGACGACCTTCTCTGCCAGATCGCGGGCAATGGCAAAGGCGCCCTTGATCTTGTCGGCGTCCTTCTTCCAGTCGCGGCGCACGACGATCTTGTTGTCCTTCACCTTGGCCAGACCGTTCTGGCCTTGGATGAACTCGACCAGCCCCTGCGGCGAGGCGAATTTGTCGTTGTGGAACTGGATCGTTGCCCCCTTGGGGCCGCCGTCCATCTTGGCGATGCCTGCGCGTTTGCACATCGCCTTGATGCGCACCACCAGCATCAGCGTGTTCACTTCCTTGGGCAGCTTTCCGAAACGGTCGATCAGCTCAGCCGCAAAGCCTTCCAGCTCCACCTTGGTCGAGAGCGCCGACAGGCGGCGGTAGAGGCCCAGACGCACGTCCAGATCCGGCACGTAATCCTCGGGGATGAGCACCGGAACGCCCAGGTTGATCTGCGGTGCCCATTGATCGTCGGCGTCCGACAGGCCTTCCATCTCGCCCGCTTTGATCTTGGCAATCGCCTCCTCCAGCATCGACTGGTACAGCTCATAGCCGACATCGCGCATCTGGCCGGATTGCTCCTCGCCCAGGAGGTTGCCGGCGCCCCTGATATCAAGGTCTTGCGAGGCAAGGGTGAAGCCTGCGCCAAGCGTGTCGAGAGAGCCCAGAACCCTCAGGCGCTTCTCTGCTGCCGGGGTCAGCCGCTGGCGCGGCTTGGTCGTCAGGTAGGCATAGGCACGGGTCTTGGAGCGCCCGACCCGGCCGCGGATCTGATAGAGCTGCGACAGGCCGAACATATCGGCGCGATGCACCACCATCGTGTTGGCGGTTGGGATATCGAGGCCGCTTTCCACAATCGTCGTGGCCAGCAGCACATCGTATTTACCGTCATAGAAGGCGTTCATCCGGTCATCGAGTTCGCCTGCCGCCATCTGGCCGTGTGCCACAACGTAAGTCAGCTCCGGAAGCTGCGCCTTCAGGAACTCTTCCACGTCCGGCAGATCTGTAATCCGAGGCACCACATAAAAGCTCTGGCCGCCACGGTAATGCTCGCGCAACAGCGCCTCGCGGATGGTGACGCTGTCAAACTCGCTGACATAGGTGCGGATTGCCAGACGGTCTACCGGGGGCGTGCCGATGATCGACAGGTCCCGCACCCCGGTCAGACTGAGCTGCAGGGTACGCGGGATCGGGGTGGCCGTCAGCGTCAAAACATGGATGTCGCTGCGCAGCTGTTTCAGCCGCTCCTTGTGGGCGACGCCGAAGTGCTGCTCCTCGTCGATGATCAGCAGGCCGAGGTTCTGGAACTTGATGTTCTTGGCCAGAACAGCGTGGGTGCCGACCACGATGTCGACGGTGCCCTTGGACAATCCTTCGCGGGTCTGGCTGGCTTCCTTGGTGCTAACAAAGCGCGACAACTGTCTGACCTGCAGGGGAAAACCACGGAACCGTTCGGCAAAAGATGCGGCGTGCTGGCGTGCCAGAAGCGTGGTTGGCGCAACCACCGCCACCTGCAGCCCCGACATCGCGGCAACAAAGGCCGCGCGCATCGCCACCTCGGTCTTACCAAAGCCCACGTCGCCGCAGATCAGCCGGTCCATCGGCTGGCCGGAGTGCAGATCCTCCATCACATCCTCTATGGCGCGCAGCTGGTCGTCGGTCTCCTGATAGGGGAAGCGGGCCGAAAACTCCTCCCACGCGTGCGGCGGCGGATCCATCACTGGCGCCTTGCGCAGGGCGCGTTCAGCGGCGATGCGGATCAGCTTGTCCGCCATCTCGCGGATGCGTTCCTTGAGCTTGGCCTTCTTGGCCTGCCATGCTCCGCCGCCGAGACGGTCCAGAAGCCCTTCCTCGTGGCCGTATTTGGACAGCAATTCGATGTTTTCGACGGGCAGGTACAGCTTCGCCTGTTCGGCGTATTCCAGCAGGATGCATTCATGCGCCGCGCCCGCCGCGGTCACCACTTCCAGACCCTTGTAGCGGCCAATGCCGTGGTCCACATGCACCACCAGGTCGCCGGGGCTGAGCGACTGGGTTTCGGTCAGGAAATTCTCTGCCTTGCGGCGTTTCTTCGGCGCCCGGATCAGCCGGTCGCCCAGCACGTCCTGTTCCGCGATGACCGTCATGTCCGGGGTTTCGAACCCGTGCTCCAGTGCCCAAACGGCCAGATGCAGGCCGGATTTTCCGATGCCCGTTCCGTCCATCACCGGGATCGCTTCGGCCAGACCTTCATCTTCAATCAGCCCGGTCAGACGCTCCCGCGCACCTTCGGAGTAGGAGGCGATAAGAACCGGCCCTTCTTGCATCCGTGCCTTAATGTGTGCAGCCAAAGCGCCAAAAAGACTGATGTTTTCCTGCTGGCGTTCAGGTGCAAAATTGCGTCCGATGCGGCCGCCCGCATCCGCTACGCCGGGGCCGGAGGCCTGCGGCAGCGGATGGAACTGCACCACCCGCATATCCGCAACCGCCGCCTCCCAGGCCGCATCGTCGAGGTACAGCAAACCCGGCGGCGTCGGTTTGTAGACCGTGTCGATCCGCCCCTTCTGCTCCAGCGCGTGTTTGCGGGTGCCGTACTGGCCCTCGATGCTGTCCCAGCGCGCCAGCCGTGCGGGTGTCAGCTGGTCATCCAGCGTGACGGTCGCCTGCGGCAGGTAGTCGAACAGCGTCTCCAGCTTCTCATGGAAAAACGGCAGCCAATGCTCGATCCCCTGATGCTTGCGGCCTGCGCTGACCGCCTCATAGAGCGGGTCATCGGTACCGGCCGCGCCGAATTCGATCCGGTAGTTCTGGCGGAACCGGGTGATGGCTGCCTCGTCCAGGATCACCTCGGAGACGGGTGCCAGTTCCACCACCTCCAGCTTTTCGGTGGTGCGCTGGGTCGCCGGATCGAAGCGGCGAGCGCCGTCCAGCACATCGCCGAACAGATCCAGCCGCACGGGCCCGCTTTCACCCGGCGGGAAGATGTCGATGATGCCGCCCCGAATGGCATAGTCGCCCGGCTCCATCACGGTCGGGCTTTGAGAAAACCCCATGCGGACCAGGAAGTTGCGCAACGCGTCTTCATCCACCTGATGATCGACGCGGGCGGTAAAGGCCGCCTCCCGCAACACCTCCCGCGCAGGCACCCGCTGGCTCGCGGCATTGAGCGTGGTCAGCAGCACGAACTGCTTGGGCATTTGGTGCACCAGTGCCGCCAGCGTGGCCATCCGCGCCGCAGAGATGTCCGCATTCGGAGACACCCGGTCATAGGGCAGGCAGTCCCAGCCCGGAAACACAAACACTGGCATGTCAGGCGCAAAGAAGGCCAGCGCGGCCCGCATCGCCTCCATCCGCTTGTCATCGCGGGCGACATGCACCACCGGCGCACCGGATTTCTGCACTTCCTTCAGGATCAGCCGGGCATCATACCCTTCGGGGGCGCCGCCCATGATGATTGCGCGCTGTGCCATTCGCTTTCCTTTCCGGGTTCGCCTGAAACCCTGCCCCTCAGCCCAAGGCGCCGATGGAGAGGTTCTGATACATCCCCCAGAAGGCGGTGACCAGAATTGAGATTGCCCCCACGAACTGTATGCAGAGCCGGCAAAGAGCCAGCCGCTTGCACAGGTCCTCGCCTGCGGCCCCGTCCTGAGCAATCCGGCGTGCGGTGAAATAGCTGATGACACCAACAAAGGACATCGGGAAAGCGAGCAGGAACACAGCCTGGGCAAATTCCATCAGAAAAACAAATCCCAGCGTCGCCAGGGCAGACAGCAGGAAGCAGGCCAGCGCCACCAGCCAGGGGCCGGACACTTCGGCAATGTAGAGGAGCCGGTTCACGTTGACGCGGACCATGTCCTCCAGATCCCTTTCCGCCTGCCCCCCGCGGCGGCGCGCCCGCTGAACCATGTCAAACGGAACACCCAGAACCCTGTGGCTGGCAGAAGACCACATCACCGCCAGTGCAATCCAGTACCAGAGGTTGGAAAACGACCGCAGGTCGATCATTTCATAGAGGATTTGAAACAGATCCACTCCAGCCCCCATCTTGCCGCTGCCGGCCCTTGGGGCCTGTTTTATGTAACTGGCCCTATATCAACCGGGAAACGCGCGCAGGCAAGCCCGCAGAGCGCACAAGTTCCCAAGCGCGGCGAATGTGCCTCTTGTTCCCAGGGCAGCATCCATGCCACCCATGGGCCAGCCAAAACGAGAGACCGCCATGAAGCCCACCGTCGCGCCCTTTCCCGCCGCCCGCCTGCGCCGCACCCGTGCCAGCCAGGCGATCCGCAATCTGGTGCAGGAGAACACCCTGACCCCGTCCGATTTCATCTGGCCTGTATTTGTCCGCGACGGTGAAGGCGTGGAGGAGCCTATTGCCTCAATGCCAGGCGTGATGCGCCGCTCGGTGGACAGGATCACCGAAGCCGCGGTTGAAGCCCAGGCGCTGGGTATTCCGGCGATTTGCCTGTTTCCCTACACCGATTCCTCGCTCAAGACCGAGGACTGCGCCGAGGCCTGGAACCCGGACAACCTGACCAACCGTGCCATCCGCGCCATCAAGGACGCGGCACCTGATATCGCCGTGATGACCGATGTGGCGCTGGATCCCTATAATGTCAACGGCCACGACGGCTATGTGGTGGATGGCGAGATCGTCAATGACGCCACAGTTGAGGCGCTGGTCAAGATGACGCTGGCCCAAGCCGACTCCGGCGCCGACATCATCGGCCCTTCCGACATGATGGACGGCCGCGTTGGCGCCATGCGGACCGCGCTGGAACAGGCAGGCCACCACAATGTGGCGATCCTGTCTTACTCGGCCAAATACGCCTCTGCCTACTACGGGCCGTTCCGCGATGCGGTTGGGGCTTCCAGCGCGCTGAAGGGCGACAAGAAAACCTATCAGATGGACCCGGCCAACAGCGATGAGGCGCTTCGGCTGATCGAACGCGATCTGATGGAAGGCGCCGACATGGTAATGGTCAAACCCGGCATCGCCTATCTGGATATCTGCCAGCGGGTGAAATCCGCCTTTGGCGTGCCGACCTACGCCTATCAGGTCTCCGGCGAATACGCGATGATCCAGGCCGCGGCCCAGAACGGCTGGGTCGACGGTGAGCAGGTGATGATGGAAAGCCTGATGGCCTTCAAGCGCGCAGGCTGCAACGGCATCCTCACGTATTTTGCTCCCGCCGCAGCGCGACTGCTGAACGGCTGACGCTGCACTGCGGGCCGCCCCGGATCACTTCAGCGGGAAGCCGCCAATATCCGCACCGCAGCGGATGACAGGCAGCGGTTTTCCGCGTATACACGGCCCCAGAGCCGGATCGAACCGGCCTTGGAGCAAATCATTACAGGCACCTGAAAAAAATGAGCGATAATTCCTCTACCCGCATGACCCGCCGCGGTTTCGCCCTGACCGCTTTGGCCGGTGCAGGCGTCACCGCCGCCTGCGGCAATGGCGTTGGCAACAGCAATGCCGCCACCATCGACGCCCGTGTCGATGCCACGCTGAACCATATGTACAACCAGTACCCGAACACCCGCACCCTGGCGGACAAGGCTGCCGGCATGCTGGTGATGCCGCTGGTCACTGAGGCGGGCTTTGTCTTTGGCGGCGCCTACGGCCGCGGTGCGCTGCGGATCAATGATGTGACCGTCGATTACTATGCGACCTACAAGGGCAACGCCGGCATCCAGATCGGGGCCCAGCAATACGCCCATGTGCTGTTCTTCATGACCCAGGACGCACTGGCAGACTTCCGCCGCTCGCAGGGCTGGGCGGCTGGCGCCGATGCCGAGTTTGTCATCATGAACGAAGGCGAGTCGCTGAGAGCCGATACCAACACCCTGACATCACCGGTGCTGGCCGTGGTCTTTGCCCAGGCGGGCCTGCGTGTCGGCGCCACTCTGGAAGGCACCAAATACACCCGCATCATTCCCTAAGACCACGGGACGGAGGCGGCAGGATCCGCCTTTTCATCTGGCTGGAAATAACCCCGCCGGAGGCATGGCCTTTCCAATCGGAAAGGCCATTTTCTTTTGTCTCAGCCGTCCAGCTTGCGCAGCCGCTTGAACAGCGACGAGGTGTCCCAGCGCCCGCCGCCCATCTTCTGCACCTCCTTGTAGAACTGATCGACCAGCGCCGTCACCGGCAGGCTGGCGCCGGTCTCATCCGCGGCATCCAGGCAGATGCCCAGATCCTTGCGCATCCAGTCCACCGCAAAGCCATGCTCGAAATGATCGTCCAGCATGGTCTCGTACCGGTTGGCCATCTGCCAGCTGCCTGCCGCGCCCTGGCTGATCACCTCCACCACAGACCGCCCGTCCAGCCCCGCCTTCTCG
>JABXIA010000075.1 GCA_013373325.1 Paracoccaceae bacterium | reverse complement strand
GTCAAGGAATTCGTCCGCGGCACCCTGCGCCTTATCGGCTGGGCCGATGCCTGGGCGGATGTCTTCAAGGAGGTCGAAACCCTCTCCGGTCCAGAAGGCGACGCCCGCCTCAAGGAAATGTCGGATCAGTTCTGGGCCGAGAACGCCTATGACGAAGGCGAGCCGGACCGGGTGGTGCTGTGTGTCGGCCTGAAAGCCGAGAAGGACAGCGCCGAGGTCTGGCACAAGACCTATGTCATGGACGCCTGGGGCGACGAGCGCGGCACCGCCATGGCGCGCTTGGTCTCCTATCCCGTGTCCTTCGCCATCGAGGCCGCCATGAACGGCAAGATCCCCTCCGGTGTGCACGCCGCGCCCAGCGACCCGGAACTGGTCGCAAAGTGGATGGGTGAGATCGGCAAGCTGGCCCAGCATCTCGAGATTGTCGACAGCAAGGCCTGACTGCGGGCTGAAAAACCAAGGGCGCCCGGTTGCGGCGCCCTTTTTCGTAGTGAATCGGTGCAGCAGCCTCAGCGGCCGATCACGTCATCCTCGACGTCGTTCACGTCAATGCCCAGCGCCTCCAGGCCGGCTTCCAGGTTGTCGGCCAGATGCGGCGTGCCGAGCAGGTAATCCACGGTCGGTGTGGTCGCTTCCTGCCGGGCGGTATAAACCGCCTCGGCGAGCTCCTCCGGTTCGAAACTTCCGCGGCCGACCCACATGATGCCGACCAGTTCGGATTGCTGGTCCTCGCTCATCCGGTCGATAAAGGCACGCAGCTCACCCTCGGCCCGGCCCAGCTCCCGGGCCATCATCGCCACCTGTGCCACCTTGCGGACTGAGATCTCCAGCATTGCTCCATTCCTTCTGTTCGCAGCCTCAGCATATCAAACAGTCAAGAAAACACCTAAGTCTTTGATCTGGGGCAAATGGGCGGCCACTACCCTTTCAGCTTCCCGAAAAGAGCGAGCCCCTTGCTGCGCCCGCGCAAAACTTCCGGCGGCAGCGCAATCCAGCCCTCGCGCGCGGGCTCTGTGCCAGCGGCTTGCAACAAGTCCGCAGACGCAATCACCATCATGTTCTGCGCCTTGGTCAGTTGCTCCAGCCGCGCCGCGGTGTTCACCGTGTCGCCAAAGACGGAATATTCCAGACGCTCCTGCGTGCCGGTCACACCCGAGAACACCTCCCCCCAGTGCACACCGATCCCGACGCCCAATCCGGTGTCCCCGGCCTGTTCCCGTGTCCGGTGCCAATCGTTCATTTGCGCTGCCAGCCCTTCAGCGCAGACCAGCGCTTGAGCCGCCGCGCGACCCCCTTCAAACAGGACCATCGCGGCATCGCCGATATATTTGTCGATCAAACCGCCTGTCCGGGCCGCAACACCCTCCACCCGCGTCCTGAATTCCGTGATCAGGCGGCTCACCTCCTGCGGTTCGCGGCCCTCACACCAGCTTGTAAAGCCGCGGATATCGATGAACAGGATTGCCATTTTCTGCTGCCGGCCCTCCTGCATTGCCTCCAGCCCGCCGCCAGCCAGGCGGCTTGCCAGCTGCGCCGGCAGGTAACGGGTCAAGTTTGCTTTCTGGCGGGCTTCTTCAATGGAACGGTGCAAAAGCGCGCGCATCCGCACAGCAGCCACCACTAGTACACCGCCGGCCAGAAACAGCATCACCAAACGCATGAAGTTCGGAGGAGAGTCCAATGTCAGCCTGATCCGCTCAACCAGATCCGGCGCAGCTTCAGGCGGCTGCCAAAGGATCATCCATGCGAATCCCGCTGCGATCAGCACCAGCATCACGGCAAGCCTCAGCGGGTTCAGCCTGAGGACGCCGAAGGCCAGCACAACCGGGGCCATCCAAACGGCGGGCATGGCAAACAGCGCACCACCGGGCACGCCCGTGTTCAGCAGCGACAGAAATGTGTTGAGCAGCAGAAAGGCGCAATCCGCAAAAACCGCCAGCCAGATCATCCAAGGTTTGAAAAGTTGTTTCCCAACTGCCCAGTAGATCAGCAGCCCGACTGCCAGATAGGAAAGCATGGTCACCGCCGCCAGCCCGACCTGACGCCGCAAATGCGGCTCCTCGATCACCCTCACGGACTCGACGGCCAGCACCATCGCCAGCATCAACCCCAACGCCACAGCAATCCGCAAAACCGCAACGATGCGCTCCGCCTCGACCTCCGCAGAACGCAGCAGGGCCGCTTCCTCGGCACGCTGCGTCATCAGAGCCAGCGGCAGCTTCATCTACTCCTCCGCCAGAAGCGCCACCTGGCGCGGCTCGACTTCCACTTGGCCTGGGTCCTCCAACTCGGCGCCATTGGACACGACACCCATTGCCTCGAACCTTCGGGCCGAGGGCAGCACACGGGCTTCCAGCGAGCCCACCGCCTTGTTGTAGTTGTTGACCGAGGACGACAGCGACCGACCTACCGATGCGAGATTCTTGGAGAAGGTCGCCAGCCGGTCATAAAGCTCCTTGGCAGTCTTCTGCACTTCGACGGCGTTTTCTGCCATCTTCTCTTGCTGCCAGCCATAGGCAATCGACTTTACGAGGGCCATCAGCGTGGTCGGAGTAGCGATCAGAACCTTGTTCTCGAAGGCGTATTCGATCAGGCTCGGGTCTGCTTCCGCTGCTGCCGACACGAAGGTCTCGCCGGGGATGAACATCACCACGAAATCCGGCGTCTCCCCCAGCGCGCTTTGATAGGATTTGGAGGCCAGCTGCCGCACATGGGTTTTCACGTGGCTGGCATGCCGCGCCAGCGCCGCCTGCTGCTGATCCGGCGTTTCCGCTTCCAGCGCATCCAGGTAGGCCTCCAGCGGAGTCTTTGCATCCACCACGATGCTCTTGCCGCCGGGAATGCGCACCACCGCGTCGGGGCGGCGCAGGCCCTCATCGGTGCCCACGCTCTTCTCCAGTTCGTAGTCCACATGCTCGGCCATGCCAGCCATCTCGAACACCTGCCGCAGCTGCATCTCGCCCCAGCGGCCGCGGGTTTTCGGCGCCCGCAGGGCCTGCACCAGCTTGCGGGTTTCGCCGCCCAGCGCGGCCTGCCCCTCTGCCAGGTGTTTCACCTGCGCCTTGATCGCGCCGTAGGCCTCGTTGCGGGCCTGCTCGATCTCCTTGATCCGCTCGCCGAACTGGCCCAGCTTCTGGTCCAGCGGTTTCACCAGCCCTTCGATCGCGGCATGGCGCTTGGCCAGATCCTCGTCCGCTGTTTTGCTATGGGCCTGAAACCGCTCGCTGACCAGGCTCAGGAAGCTCTCGGAGTTCTGCTTCAAAACGCCAGAGGCCAGCGATGCAAACTTATGCTCCATCTGCTGGTTCATGTGCTTCAGCTCTTCCAGCCGCGCTGCGTGCTCGGCTTTCAGCGCCTGTACCTGCGCCTCTGACTGGTAACGCGCGCTGCGCTCGTTCTCGTGCACGCGGCGCAGGGTGGCCAGCTCGTCCGTTAGCTCCGGAAGCCGTGCAACTTCGGCCTTCAGCCCGGAGATATGACTGCGCTGGTCCGCGTTTACCTGTTCCAGCTGCCGCGCCGTCCCGCGCAGCCGAAGCCCAGCCAGCGCCAGAAGCGTGGCCAATCCAGCCAACGCGTAGATCGCCCAATGGGCCTGTTCCAATGTCACTGCTCGTCCTCCCTTTTAACGGGGGTTCTTGTTCATGTGCGCCCGAACAGGCGCTCGATATCTGCCAGTTTCAGTTCCACATAGGTCGGGCGGCCATGGTTGCACTGGCCGGAATGCGGCGTTGCCTCCATTTCCCGCAGCAGCGCGTTCATCTCCTCCCCCCGCATCCGGCGCCCCGAACGGATCGAGCCGTGGCAAGCCACCCGGCTCAGGATCGCCTCAACCCGGGCCTGAACCAGCTGGCTTTCGCCCTGATCCGACAGCTCATCCAGGATGTCCTTGATCATCGCCTCGGCATTCACTTCGCCCAGGATTGCCGGGGTTTCACGCACGGCAATAGCGTTGCCGCCGAACGCCTCGATGCCCAGCCCGAATTTCGCCAGCTCATCGGCCACCCCCAGGAGGCAGGCGCAGTCGTTGTCGCTGAGCTCGATGATTTCCGGGATCAGCAGCGCCTGCGCCGCGACGCCGTTTTCCGCCATCTGCCGTTTCAGCTTCTCATAGACCAGCCGCTCATGCGCGGCGTGCTGGTCGACAATCACCATACCGTCGGCGGTCTGGGCGATGATGTAGTTCTCATGCACCTGGCCGCGCGCCGCCCCAAGCGGCAGGGCTTCGGCCCCGGGCACGGTGGCTTCGGGCGCATCCGAGGGCTGACCCGGAGCCAACGGGGCCTCCGGCTGTTCTGTCACCCGGCCGCTGTAGGCACCGGCCAGCTCGGCAAAACCCGCAGACGCCGGAGGCTGGTAGACCGGTGCAGGCGCAAAGCTCTCCGGCTGCTGCGCCGAGTATGCTGCTGTCCGCGCGCCGTAGGAGGGGCGGTCCATCTGATAAACACGCGGCGCACCGCTGGCGGTGGGCTGTTCTGCCTTCATTGCTCCGAGCGTGGCACCGGCCACGGTGGTCGAGGCGCGGTGGCCTGCCTCTGCCAGTGCATGGCGCAGGGAGGAAACGATCAGCCCGCGTGCCAGACCGGGATCCCGGAACCGGACCTCGGACTTCGCTGGATGCACGTTCACGTCCACCAACTGCGGGTCGCAGTCGATAAACAGCGCTGCCGCCGGGTGGCGGTCGCGGCTGAGGAAATCGAAATAGGCGGCCCTGAGCGCCCCGGTCAGCATCTTGTCCTTCACCGGCCGCGTGTTCACAAACAGGAACTGCGCCACCGCTGCGCCGCGCGAATAGGTCGGCAGCGCCGCGTAGCCGTACAGCCGGATACCCTCGCGGGTGGCGTCGATTTTCAGCGCGTTTTCGGCAAAATCCCGTCCCAGCACCGAGGCCAGCCGCCCGTGCAGCGCGTCAAACAAGTCGCCCGACAAGGGATCGGCGCGGAAGGTGATCCGCCCCTCGCCGCCGCCGGAGACATCGCGCAATGTGAAGCCCACCGCAGGCTCCGCCATCGCCAGACGCTTTACGGTGTCCCCGATGGCCTGCGCCTCGGCCCGATCGGTACGCATGAACTTGAGCCGCGCAGGCGTCGCAAAGAACAGATCGCGCAGCTCGACGATGGTGCCTGCCCGCAAGGCTGCAGGCTTCACTTTCTCCAGCTTGCCGCCCGACACCCGGATCTGCGCCGCCTCATGACCCTCGGCCCGGCTGGTGATGGTCAGCCGCCCTACAGCGCCGAGCGAGGGCAGCGCCTCGCCGCGGAAGCCGAAGGTGTGGATGTTCAGTAGGTCCGTGCCATCGATCTTGGAGGTTGCGTGGCGGCTCAGCGCCAGCGGCAGGTCCTCCGGTGTCATGCCGCAGCCATCATCGGTGACCCGGATCAAGGTCTTGCCGCCATCGGCAATCTCCACCGTGATCCGTGCGGCACCGGCATCAATGGCGTTTTCCACCAGTTCTTTCACAGCGGAGGCGGGGCGTTCCACAACCTCGCCTGCGGCGATCCGGTTGATGGCACTGTCGTCCAGCTGGCGGATGACCGGCCGGACTTCTAACGCCGATTTTTCGCGGATATGGGGTTCTGCACTGCTCATACCCCTAAATTTAGCATGTGTGGCCGATTCTGCCACCGGAATGCGCAGCCCTGCCTCCGCAGAATCACGGAACTGGAATCCCCTCCCTTGGCAGCTTTCCGCGTGCCTGAAACTCCGCCACTTGATTTTTTTGTCCATTTAGTCAAAAAACATGCCCGTCTGCGGGGGCGTTCGCTTGCCAATATGCCGCACCCGTGCGATTTTCGCACAGAACTCTTCCGAGGATTTCCAATGGATAGCCAAACCGCTGAACGAAGCGCGCAGCTGCCGCAGCTGGCAGAGCCGCGCAATCCGGGCACGGAGCTGGACCTGGACTGGGTCGCTGCCGTGCAGGCCAACACATCGGCCATCGAGCGCCGCTGCGCCACCCTCCCGGGCCGCCGCAGCGTCAAGAAGGACCACCAGGCCGCCTGGCTCTTAAAGGCGATCAGCCTGATCGACCTTACCACCCTGTCCGGTGACGACACCGAGGGCCGCGTCCGCCGCCTGTGCGCCAAGGCGCGCCAGCCGGTCAGCGCCGGCCTTTTGCGCAATTTGGACATGGAGGGCCTCACCACCGGTGCGGTCTGCGTCTACCACGACATGATCCCGACCGCGGTCAAGGCGCTGGAAGGCACCGGCATCCCGGTTGCCGCCGTCTCCACCGGCTTCCCGGCCGGCCTGTCCCCCTTCCACCTGCGGGTCGCGGAGATCGAGGAAAGCGTCAAGGACGGGGCCGAGGAGATCGACATCGTGATCACCCGCCGCCATGTGCTGCAGGGCAACTGGCAGGCGCTGTATGACGAGATGAAAGCCTTCCGCCAGGCCTGCGGCGATGCCCATGTGAAGGCAATCCTGGCAACCGGCGAGCTGGGCTCACTGCGAAACGTGGCGCGTGCCTCGCTGGTCTGCATGATGGCTGGCGCCGACTTCATCAAGACCTCCACCGGCAAGGAAAGCGTCAACGCCACCCTGCCCGTTTCGCTGGTGATGATCCGCGCAATCCGCGACTATTATGACCGCACCGGCTACCGCGTCGGCTACAAGCCCGCGGGAGGCATTTCCAAGGCCAAGGACGCGCTGGTCTACTTGGCGCTGATGAAGGACGAGCTTGGCGACCGCTGGCTGCAGCCGGATCTGTTCCGCTTTGGCGCCTCCTCGCTGCTGAACGACATCGAGCGTCAGCTGGAACACCATGTCACCGGGGCATACTCCGCCGGCTACCGCCACGCGATGGGCTGAGGGCTGAACACATGACCATCAATGAGATTTTCGACACCATGGAATACGGCCCTGCTCCCGAAAGCGCTGCTGAGGCACTGGCCTGGCTGGTAGACCAGGGCAGCCGGTTCGGCCATTTCATCAATGGTGAATTCACCAGCCCTGGCGAAGGGTTCGACAGCAAGAACCCGGCGACGGGCGAGGTGCTGGCTACGCTGACTCAGGCCACGCAAGCGGATGTGGATGCTGCTGTTGAGGCCGCGCGCAAGGCGCAGGGCAGCTGGGCCGGTCTTGGCGGCGCGGGCCGCGCCAAATACCTCTATGCCATTGCACGCCTGTTGCAAAAGCACGCGCGTCTGTTCGCGGTGCTGGAAACACTGGACAACGGCAAGCCTATCCGCGAGAGCCGCGACATCGACATTCCCCTGGCGCAGCGGCATTTCTACTATCACGCCGGCATGGCCCAACTGATGGACAGTGCGCTGCCGGATGCCGAAGCCCTTGGCGTCTGCGGCCAGATCATTCCCTGGAACTTCCCGCTGCTGATGCTGGCCTGGAAGATCGCACCGGCCATTGCCATGGGCAACACCGTGGTGCTGAAGCCCGCGGAATACACTTCGCTCACCGCACTGCTGTTCGCTGATATCTGCCGCCAGGCGGGCCTGCCCAAGGGTGTCGTCAACATCGTGACCGGCGACGGTGCCGTAGGCGAGATGATCACTGGCGCCAAAGTCGACAAGATCGCCTTTACCGGCTCCACCTCCGTTGGCCGCAGGATCCGCGAAGCCACCGCAGGCAGCGGCAAAGCGCTGACGCTGGAGTTGGGCGGCAAGTCGCCTTATATCGTCTTTGACGACGCAGACATCGACTCCGCTATCGAAGGCTTGGTCGACGCCATCTGGTTCAACCAAGGCCAGGTCTGCTGCGCCGGCTCGCGCCTTTTGGTGCAGGAAGGCATCGCGGAGCGTTTCCACGCCAAGCTCAAGGCCCGCATGGACGGGCTGCGCGTCGGCAATCCGCTGGACAAATGCATCGATGTGGGTGCCGTGGTGGACCCGGTGCAGCTGGACACTATCAGCAGCATGGTTGCGGCCAATACCGCCGGCATCATGCACCAGGCGCAGGTCGAACTGCCCGAATGCGGCTGCTTCTACCCGCCCACGCTGATCGAGGGACTGTCGCCTGCAGATCCGTTGATGCAAGAGGAGATCTTTGGCCCCGTTCTGGTCTCCTGCACCTTCCGAACCCCTGCAGAAGCGGTGGAACTGGCCAACAACACCCGTTACGGCCTCGCGGCAACAGTTTGGACCGAGAACGTGAACCTTGCGCTCGACATGGCGCCAAAACTGACAGCGGGCGTGGTCTGGGTCAACGGCACCAACATGTTCGACGCCGCCGCCGGTTTCGGCGGCGTGCGCGAAAGCGGCTTCGGGCGCGAAGGCGGCTGGGAGGGTCTATCTGCGTATACCCGCCCGAAGTCCAAGGCCAAGCAATTGTCCAGGGTGGAAGCGTTTGCCGGCAGCGGCGCGCCGGTGGGCCCGCTGGACCGCACTGCAAAGCTTTATGTTGGCGGCAAGCAGGCGCGGCCGGATGGTGGCTACAGCCAGGCCATCCACGGCAAGTCCGGCGCGCTGCTGGGACACGTTGGCCTTGCCAACCGCAAGGACGTGCGCAACGCGGTTGAAGCCGCGGCGGGCGCAAGCAAGTGGTCCAAGACCACTGGCCACCTGCGGGCGCAGATCCTCTATTACATCGGCGAAAACCTCTCTACCCGTGCGGACGAGTTCGCGGCCCGCATTGACGCAATGACTGGCAAGAAGGGCGGCTCGGCAGAAGTCGAGGCCTCGATCCAGCGGCTGTTCTCCGCCGCTGCCTGGGCCGACAAATACGACGGCCAAGTCCACGGCGTACCGATCCGCGGCGTGGCGCTTGCGATGAAAGAGCCGGTTGGCGTGATCGGCGCGCTCTGCGCGGATGAGGCGCCGCTCCTGGGTCTGGTCTCGGTGATGGCACCGGCTATCGCGATGGGCAACCGGGTGGTGCTGGCTGCCTCCGAGCCGTTCCCGCTGGCGGCGACGGATTTCTACCAGGTGCTGGACACGTCGGACGTGCCTGGCGGCGTGGTGAACATCCTGACCGGCAGCCACGCGGAGATGGCAAAACCGCTGGCCTCGCATCTGAACGTGGACGCGGTCTGGAGCTTCTCCTCCACCGATCTGTCTGCAGCAATCGAAGCGGCCTCGGCAGGCAACTTGAAGCGCACCTGGGTCAACAACGGCACTGCAACCGACTGGATGCAGGACCAGACCAAGCGCTTCCTGCAGGAGGCCACCGAGGTGAAGAATATCTGGGTGCCCTACGGCGAGTAAGCCCGAACTGCATCCGGCAAGAATCAAGACGCCGCTCCGTCCGGGGCGGCGTTTCTTTTTCGATCTGCAGCCGGACCGCGAAAGCCCGCCGCGCACAGGCAAGAGCCGCCCGTGCGCAGCACGGGCCACGCCCAAGACCAAAGGCTGCCCGGCGCAGCCGGGGGGCCTGCGGGCGCGGGAGCGCTCCTTGGCTTGAGATCGCAGATAAAAAAGAAAACGCCCGCTCCTTTTGGAACGGGCGCTGAAAATCCGGATATGCGCGGATTAACGGCGGATACCCAGGCGTTTGATCAGGTCCTGGTAGCGGGCCTCATCCTTGCCTTTGGTGTAGTCCAGCAGCTTGCGGCGCTGAGCAACCATTTTCAGGAGGCCACGGCGGCCGTGGTTGTCCTTCTTGTGGGTTTTGAAGTGCTCAGTCAGGGTGTTGATGCGCGAGGTCAGGATTGCAACCTGGACTTCCGGGGAACCGGTGTCGCCTTCTTTGGTTGCGAATTCTTTCATCAGGCGTGCTTTTTCTTCCGCAGTGATCGACATCGGGGTCTCCTTCATAGGTTAGAGTGGATGGCGCAGGCCGGGATGTCGTCCAGCACAGGCCCATGGAGCGATCTGCCGCGGAGTCGCGGCAGATGCGGGCGTATAGGATGATTCCGGCGCAAAGGCAAAGGATATGTGCACGGTCCCTGCCGGGATTGCCGCTCCTATTGCGGCAGCATTCCTGCCGCTGCCGCCGAGGCTGTGTCCATCAGCACCAGATCGCTAGCCGTCAGCGCATCGGCTCCTGACACGCGCAGGGCAGGTTCGCCATTCACCAGGACCAGCTGCTCCCCCTCAGCATCTGGATTCTGCTGCACCTCCACGGTTGGTTCAGCACCAACGTCGAAATCCCAAACCAGCACCAGCTGATCCTCAGCGGCATCGTAGTCCATGAGCTGGACAGCCTCCGCTGTACCTGTCCAGATGCCTGTTGCAAACTGGTCTGCGCCCGCACCGCCGGTCAGAACATCCGCTGCCCCGGCGATCAGCGTATCGTCGCCCTCGCCGCCATTCACGAAATCCTGCTCAACGCCATCCCCGGCACCGGACACAACGTCATCACCCATGCCGCCGAACAGTGCATCCTGCCCGTCACCGCCGGTCAAGCTGTCATCGCCGTCATTGCCATGCAGCGAATCCGAGCCGCTGCCGCCCTCCAGCCAGTCGCCGTCCTGACCGCCGTGAAGCACATCATCGCCGCTGCCGCCAACCAAACTGTCGGCTCCGAAATGGCCGTACAGGCTGTCTGCGCCGTCACCGCCTTCCAGAGTATCGGCACCTTCCTCGCCGTGCAGAAGATCATTTCCGCTGCCGCCAAACAAGCTGTCGTGGCCGCCATCGCCATGCAGAACATCGTGCCCTTCACCGCCGTCCAGCCAGTCATCGCCACCGTAGCCGCCAATCTGGTCATTCCCGCCGCCGCCGATGATGCTGTCAGGCGCGCTGCTGCCGGGCAGCACATCATCTGCATCAGTACCTGTGACGGTTTCGCCTTCTGCAGGGTTCTCACCGCCAGGCTCAATGTAACCGCCGTCCAGGCCATCTTCCTCCGCCTCCGCGGCTGCAGTGTCTTCGTCTTCTGCATCATCGACATTGACCAGAACGGCACTGCCCATTGCAACCAGTCCCAACATGCTTGCCAGCCACAACATTGACGCTCAACTCCTGGGGGATTCACTCACACGCAAGCACACTCTCACAGTGCGCTGCAAATTGCAAAACAAAACAGGAACGCCAGTTAATGCCTCTCAACGCTCAGCAGTGTCCGGCCAGAGTTCAGGCTGCTGCCGGTAGGGAATGTAAAGAGGATGCTTTGGATGGCCGACCTTGCTGAGGCCAAGATGATGCAGCGGTTTCCCTGTTGAGCGCAGCGCTTCTTCGACACGCGCACCCTGACCAAAGTGCTCGCCATGCGTGCCCCAGGCGCAGATGACTGTATCAGCCCACTCCACTCCTTCAAGAACGGCCGCCATGTTGTCCGGCCCTTCCGGCGCGTCCAGTCTGCGCATCTCCCGGGGGTCAGTAACGCGGCAGGCAAAGATGTTGGTGGCCCGGAACCCGCCAAATCCCAATGCGCGGGCACGGCGCTCGCAACGTTCGATTGTTGGGTCATTCTGCACCTCGGTAGCGGTCGAGGGGTTCAGCATCACAAACATCACCCGCCGGCCCTCCGGGTCCCAGACCCTGGTCAGACTATAGCGGAAGGATTCGCAATCCGAATATACGGCGGTGGAGGGCGCGTCGCCCTTGGTGTGACTGCGGGTAATCATGGGACAGGCTTGTCCCGCAATCGGTGCATGGGCGCAACCATCCGAAAGAAGGTCAGAACAACTGTCCCGATGTTTCGCACGCAAAAACATCCGGCCAAACATGCTGAGCCAGAAGTTTTAGAATTTAATCCGCGCTTGTGTCCTGGTTGAACACCCGGCTGGGGTGAAGGGTCCCCGATTTGTAAACGCCAACGGCCACGGCCTGACCATCAAGCGAGGCCCAGGCCTCATCCCCGTATTCCACATCGTCACTGGGCAGCACCATGCCTGGATTGCCGTTGCGCAGCCGGACGGCGCCCTCGGGGGTGCATTTGACCTCCGGCAGATCGGCCAGCCCTTCCTCCAACGGACGAAGATAGGCGTCCAGCTCCGGAGTGCGGGCCAAGCGGTCGATCTCTTCCAAGGAAATCCCGTCCTCAGCCGCATCAAACGGGCCGGACCAGATCCGGCGCAGTTCCTTGACATGGCCATGGCAACCTAGTGCGGCACCCAGGTCTCGGGCGATGGAGCGTACATAGCCGCCCTTGCCGCAGGTCATCTCCAGCACCACATGGTCCGCGTCCGGGCGGTCGAGCATGATCAGTTCCTCAACCCACAGCGGGCGGGCCTCGATCTCCACGTCTTCACCATCACGAGCGAGTTTATAGGCACGCTGGCCGTCGATCTTAACCGCGGAGAACTTGGGCGGCACCTGCATGATCTCACCCAGGAAGGGCAGCAGCGCGTCCTTGATCTGCTCATCAGTGGGGCGCTCAGAACTTTCGGCAATCACTTCACCCTCAGCGTCGTCGGTGTTGGTTGCCTGGCCCAGCCGCACGGTGAAGGTATAGGCTTTCAAGGCATCGGTGATATAGGGAACGGTCTTGGTCGCCTCGCCCAGCGCAACAGCCAGAACGCCGGTCGCTTCGGGATCCAAAGTGCCTGCATGGCCGGCCTTCTTGGCCTCAAGCGCCCAGCGCACCTTGTTCACAACCGCTGTCGAAGTCAGCCCCGCAGGCTTGTCCACCACCAGCCAGCCGGAAATATCGCGCCCTTTGCGTTTGCGTGCCATGCATCGTCCCCATGTGTACGTGAGGCGCGCCGGTTACCGGATCGCCGGGACAGTGTCAATTTAGCAAAGACCAGACGGGCAGGAAAGCGGCGCGGGACTGCTTGCCCTTGCCAGGATCCCGCAGTAGGCAATCCCCCATGGCCGTATCAAGCGAATACACCCCCCCGCAGGACCCGCTGGAGATTCTGCACCACGACGCAGCACTGCTGGCTGTGAACAAGCCTGCAGGCTTGTTGTCGGTCCCGGGCCGCGGCGAGCATCTGGCCGACTGCCTGATCAGCCGCATCCAGGCGGTGTTTCCAGAGGCGCTTCTGGTGCACCGGCTGGACCGGGATACCTCGGGTGTGATGGTGTTTGGCCTGACCCCGCATGCGCAGCGGCATCTGTCGATGCAGTTTGAGAAGCGCACCGCGAAGAAAGCCTATGTGGCGCGGGTGGCTGGTCGGCTGGAGCCGCGCAGCGGCACCGTGGATCTGCCGCTGATTGTCGACTGGCCGAACCGGCCGAAGCAGATGGTCTGCCATGAAACCGGGAAGCCCGCCGTCACCGACTGGCGGGTGATGAAGTATGAGGGCGATACGACACGGGTGCGGCTGACCCCCAAGACTGGGCGTTCACATCAGTTGCGGGTGCATATGCTGTCGCTCGGCCACCCGATTTTGGGTGATCCGCTATATGCCACGGGTGCCGCGCTGGAGCATCCGCGCCTGATGCTGCATTCGGAGGAACTGCGGATCAAGCACCCCGACAGCGGCGAGTCGCTGAAATTCCGGGTGAAACCCCAGTTTTAGAGCCTGATTAAGGCGCCTCCATGACTATCAGAAACATCGTGTCGGGCTGTTTCGCCTCGTAGGTATGCGAATGGTCTCCAGGATATGTATAGTAATCACCCGGCAAAAGCTGCTCCTCCTGGCCTTCCGGCCCCGCGCGCATCTGCCCGGAACAAACCAGCATATGTTCCACCGTACCGCGCGGATGCGGCTGGGCGCGGCGGATCTCTCCGGGTTGCATGACCACCCGGTAGACATCCCGGCGCACGTTTGGCGGACTGCGCGACAGTAGAACGGCAGTGAAATCCGACTGTTCCGATGCCAGCACCTCGCCTTCATCCGCGCGGATCAGCCGGGTAGCAGGCGCCTCGGTTTCAAACAGCAGGCTCAGCGGCACGTCCAAGGCAGCGGCAAGCGCCCAAAGTGTCTCTACGCTGGGGTTTCCGTTACCGGCCTCCAGCTGGGACAGCGTTGACTTGGCAATCCCCGCTTCTGCCGCCAGGGCCGAAAGCGACTTCTCCGCACGGCTGCGTTCGCGCTGGATAGCTGCGGCAATCATCCTGTGAGGTGCTGATGTGTTCACTATTTCATCCCATCGTTCGACTTGACGAACGGATTGTTCGTTCGGTAAAGAAGCCGCATGTTCAGTTTAACTGAACCTGTCATCTGACTCCAGAGGAGCCGTGTTATGGCCGTTCAGGAAATAAATGCCCGCCCTGCCGCCCGGGACCAACTGCTGGCCGGGTTGCGGGACATCCTGCCGCTGGCAGTCGGCGTCGGTGTCTACGGGGTGGCCTTCGGGCTGCTAGCCGCCCAGGCACAGATGAGCGGGCTGCAAACAGGGGTGATGGGAACCATCGTCTTTGCCGGTTCCTCGCAGATCATCGCGGTCGAGCGTCTGGTGGCAGGTGCCGGTGCCGGTGCTGCGCTGCTGGCGGGCCTCGCGCTGAACCTGCGGCTGTTGCTGATCACCGCGTCCTTGCGGGATGAGCTTGCCGGCCGCCCCTGGTGGCAGATCCTCTTGGGAGTGCATCTGGCGACGGATGAGAATTGGGCGCTGATGCACTCCATGCGCGCACGCGGTCATCGCGCAGGCTATTGGTATCTGGTCGGCGGCGGATTGGGCTTGGTCGCGGTCTGGGTGCTGGCCACGGTTGCGGGAGCCGGATTCGCCACGGCGGTGCCGGAGCCGCACGCCTTGGGCATGGACTTTGCGTTTACTGCTGCCTTTATCGCCATCCTGCGCTCCTTGTGGAGCGGCAGCGCCATGCTGCTGCCATGGGGCGGATCCATTGCCATCGTTTTGCTGGCCGGAATGCTCACCCCGCTTGATCCGACCTGGACGCTGATCCTGGGGGGGCTGGGCGGCGCTGCAATTGCAGGAGTGCTGAACAATGACTGAAACTTGGCCCCTGATCCTTGGCCTTGCTGCTGCCACATTCACCGTGCGCCTCTCGGGCTACCTTCTGGGCCGGCGTCTCCCCGACCACGGCTCTTGGGCTCGCAGACTGCAGGCGCTGCCGGGCTGCCTCATCCTGTCGCTTGTCACCTATCTACTGATGCAGGACGGGCCACAGGAATGGGCTGCAGGCGCAACCGCGCTGGTGGTAGCGATACTCTCTCGCAGCCTGCCGCTGACAATGGCGGCCGGCATCGCTGCCATTTTCCTGCTTAGAGCCTATTATTAACCCACTCCGGGTCTCGCCGTGCAGGCGCTGGAGCACAACCAGCCCGTTCCGCACAAATAAGAAAGCCGCCCCGAAAGGCGGCTCTCCATCACTACGAAAGCAGCGGGATTACTCGGCAGCCCAGCCGCCGACGGCTTTCACTTCCAGGAAGTCCTCAATGCCCCATTTGCCGCCTTCACGGCCTTTGCCGGACTGTTTCATGCCACCAAAGGGCGAACCTGCCGAGCGGGACTTGCCATTCATTTCCACCATGCCGGAGCGCAGCGCGCGGGCCATGCGGTTGGCGCGGGCGCCGTCCTGGGTCTGAACATAATTGGTGAGCCCGTAGGGCGTGTCATTGGCGATCTCGATCGCTTCTTCCTCTGTCTCGAAAGGAATGATCGACAGCACCGGACCAAAGATTTCCTCGCGCGCGATGGTCATCTGGTTGTTCACATCGGCAAAGACGGTGGGCTTCACATAGTAGCCCTTGTTCAGGCCATCCGGACGGCCGGTGCCGCCGGCCACCAGCTTAGCGCCTTCGTCGATACCCTTCTGAATCAGGTCCTGGATCTTGTTCCACTGCATCTCATTCACCACCGGGCCGATATGGCGGCCCTGCTGATCTGCCGGGCCGACCTCGACCTTGGCAGCCACTTCCGCAGCCTCGGCAACCACGCGGTCATAGATGCTGTTTTGCACCAGCATGCGGCTGGGCGCGTTGCAGCTCTGGCCGGTGTTCTGCATCATGTGCAGCACGCCGCGCTTCACCGCCTTCTCGTCGGCATCTTCAAAGATCACATTGGCACCCTTACCGCCCAGTTCCAGGTCCACCGTCTTCAGGGTCGGTGCTGCCACCTGAGTGATCGCGATGCCAGCGCGGGTGGAACCGGTGAAGGAGATCATGTCCACGTCCGGGTGGGTGGTCAGCTGCGAGCCGACGCCCGCGCCGTCGCCGTTCACCAGATTGAACACACCTGCCGGGAAGCCGGCCTCATCCATAAGTTCGGCAAAGATCATCGCGTTGAGCGGGCTCTGCTCCGACGGCTTCAGCACCATGGTGCAGCCGGCCACTGCCGCAGCGCCAACCTTGAGCGTCACCTGGTTCATAGGCCAGTTCCAAGGCGTGATCAGAGCGCAAACACCCACTGCCTCATGAATGATGCGGTCGTTGGGGCTGTGGTCGTTCAGCGGCGCGTCAAACGGAAACTCCTTGGCCGCGGTGATGAAGTTGCGCAGGTGCCAGCTGCCTGCACCCACCTGCGAAGTGCGCGACAGGTCGATGGGCGCGCCCATTTCCAGCGACATAGCCTTGGCGAGGTCTTCGGCGCGGGCTTCGTAGACGTCGATCAGTTTCTCCACCAGCGCGATGCGCTCCTCCACCGGGGTCGCCATCCAGCCCGGCAGCGCCGCCTTGGCCGCGGCCACGGCAGCGTTAGTGTCGGCCTCGGACCCCAGCGAGATCACTGCGCAGGGTTCTTCAGTCGAAGGATTGATCACCTCAAAATCGTTGGCTGCAGAGGGGGCGACCCACTGGCCGTTGATATAAAAGTCGCGTTTCTCGATCATCTGGGAACTCCCGATTCAGATGGATGTCTGGCACCGGCTTGCCGGTTTTGCGCCACTCTGTCACTGCACCTCAGAGTGGGCAAGGGTGTTTGCTACATAATTTGATCAAATTATTGCAGGCACTGTCAATGCCTATCCGCGGCAGCAGCAGGCGGCTGCCGGCACGGGAAGCAATGAAATTTTGCGGTTTCCTTGCACGGCTGCTTTATCGTTGCGTTAGAGTACTTAGGTAGCAGTCAAGACGACTCAATACTTAACTGACAAGGAGATACCGCCATGGGTTTGCGCATAAACGACACGGTCCCGGATTTTACCGCGGAAACGGATCAGGGCTCTATTACTTTCCATGACTGGATCGGCGACAGCTGGGCGATTCTGTTCTCCCACCCCAAGGATTTCACCCCGGTGTGCACCACCGAGTTTTCGGCAGTTGCCCAGCTGGGTGACGAATGGGCCAAGCGCAACACCAAGGTGATCGGCGTGTCGGTCGATGGTGTCGAGGACCACAAGAAGTGGAAGAAAGACATCGAGGAATACGGCAAGGCAGCACCGGGTTTTCCGATCATTGCCGATGACGGGCTGGCAGTGTCCAAGGCATTCGACATGCTACCGGCCGAAGCCTACCTGCCCGACGGCCGCACCCCAGCTGACAGCGCCACCGTGCGATCGGTTTTCATTATCGGCCCGGATAAGCAGCTGAAGCTTTCCATGACCTATCCGATGACAGTTGGCCGCAACTTTGCAGAGATCCTGCGGGCGCTGGACGGGTTGCAGATGTCGATCGGCAAGGGTGTTGCCACCCCGGCAAACTGGGTTCCCGGCGAAGACGTGATCATTCCGCCCACAGTGTCAAACGAAGACGCCAAGGCCAAGTTCGGCGAGTTCGAAACCATCTTCCCCTACCTGCGCAAGGTGAAGGCGCCGGAATAAGAAAATGGCTGCGCTAAAAGTCTTTGGCGCAGCCGACATTTCTAGAAGCATTGAAGCGGTTAATTCTCAACAAATCCTCGGCTACTGCGAATTTCAGCCATTTCGCCCTCAATGATCTCTCCATCAGGGCCGCCGATTTTTTTGATCAAGTTAAACATCTTGTCAGAATCACCTTGATAAATCGAGACCGGCGATTTTTTCAGAAATGGAAACTTGTGCTTATCCCAAAGAAATTCTGGCAAAACATAGCTAATACCGAAGCGGGCAGCCGTTGCCATCAGCAATCTAATTACTTCCTCCCTGTCAGCGGGAGAACGGCTGGCATCCAACAAAGGCAATGTGCTGTCCAGCACCTCCTTCATTATCCACTCACCGAGAAAAACCATATTTTTCGCATAATGATTCAGCTCTTCATCGCTGCATTCAGAAAGCTTTTCCGGAAGCGACGCGATGTCGTAGGTTGCACCATGAGTGAACCCGTTATCAATTGCGAAACGGCTCATCCCCATCTCACCAAAGCGGACAACCTTGTTCTTCTTCGCCGTCAGAGCATATCGTTTCCAAAAGTTATGGTATTTCTGATCCCGCAAGATCCGAGGGCCCAAGGAAAGAGCATAGGAGCAATAGTGGAACTCACTGAGCGACGTGTCGTATTCCCATTGAATGGACTGATATCTGTCACGGGGCACCCGGCGGATGCCAAAACTTGTTGCCGCCCCCGCGTAATCCACATCTAGCTTTTCCGCTTCGAGCAGCCAATTCTTGGTGCCGGGAACTGGGAACCACGAAGAATCATTCAAAAAAACCAAACGTTCCAGTTTTTCAATCTGTGGC
Organism: Paracoccaceae bacterium; assembly: GCA_013373325.1. Classification (GTDB taxonomy): domain Bacteria; phylum Pseudomonadota; class Alphaproteobacteria; order Rhodobacterales; family Rhodobacteraceae; genus Leisingera. The sequence goes on along the minus strand of JABXIA010000075.1, from coordinate 3,357 downwards.
AAAACTGAAAAAAAGCCATCACGGTATCCGCCAAAGTCATAGCCTACATTCGGTCGTTCAATCACCCTAAACGAATTTTCCTTGAGATATTCTAAATCCCCTGATTCAAGCGGCAGATTAGACACCACGAGCGGTGCATAGCCAGCCTCTCGGATATAATCCAGAGACCGTTTATGGCTTTCCAAGAGGCCACGCTTGGGAAAAATAAGATAAATTGCTACGCGATCAGTCGCAGGAATTTGCCCCTCATTCTGCACGATCTTCCTTTTATGAACCAAATCATACACTGGTGTGATGAAGTACATGTCATACAACGCCCTTGGCACGGACAAAAACTGCCGCACCAGCCGGGCCAGTTCCCGCTTCAGTTTCCACAACGGAACTCCGGACATCCAAGCCGGCATTTCGTAGGGGTGGTCATAGTGCTTGCGCGGCTGGCGTACTCCCTCGAAAAAGCCGAAGTTCTTCGCCCGGCGCTTTGCAGAAAAGAAATTTTCCGGAGACAGCAAATTTAATAGCGCCAAGGCTACGGAGCGGGTCCGCGGAAACGGACGCTTGTGCTTTTTTAGAGCAAAGATTCGTGACTTTCCCAGGTGAAAGGCCTTGAAGCGGACGATATCAGAACTCCGGCCTGAAGAGTGCCCTCCCAGATGCTTGACGATTGCATTTGGTATAAAGAAAAGTTTGCCACCGGCCTCCCGGACACGTAGCGACCAATCGTCATCCTCATGATACATAAAGATTCGCGGGTCGAACTGATATCGAAGAAACAGATTGCGGTCGCCGAAAATTGCGGATCCTGCAAGCACAGGAACCTCACATTCAGCGCTGGGCCACCCACGCGGCAACCATTCATTTCGGGGCAATAGAACTGAGCGGCGTTTGAAGTTCGCAGTTCCGTCAGCAGTCGTAATACGCGGATTGAAAGCAGCGTTTGGACCGTGCCGTTCGGCAGCTTGAAGTAAGGCTTCTACCGCGCCGCTCTGAACTTCGGTGTCGGGATTTAGCAGAAAAACAAAATCGGTGGAAGCGGTTCGAACCCCTTGGTTGCAAGCCTGCCCAAACCCCTGATTTTTTTTATTTTCAACAATCGTTATCTCACCCGCATAAGGAAGCCTGTTCAAAGCCTCAGTATCCCGCCCCCCATTATTGACGATAGTTACTTTTACTCCCTCCGGAAGTGAAGCAAGCATACTCGGCAAAACAGGTGAGCTGTTATAACTCACGGTAACAACGGTTACATTCTCGGCGGTGAACTTCGGTTTCATGCTGGGACACTAGATTGAGGTTTGGCATAAGTAATTGAGACCGCCCCATTGAATAAAGGCGGTCTCGGCTTCAAAAGCGGTTAGTGCAACGTGTATAGTCACACAAAACTTACGGCGAAAACGACCGTCTGTTTTGCGGACCAACCGCGGACTATTACACGTCTTCGGCGTTCTTCTTCTCCGGCTGGATTTCCTCGCCGGTTTCCTGATCGACCACTTTCATCGACAGACGAACCTTGCCGCGGTCGTCGAAGCCCAGAAGTTTGACCTTCACTTCCTGACCTTCCTTCAGAACGTCCGAAGGATGGTTCAGGCGGCGGTTTTCGATCTGGGAGACGTGCACAAGGCCGTCGCGCTTGCCGAAGAAGTTCACGAAGGCGCCGAAATCGACGATCTTCACGACTTTGCCGGTGTAGACTTGGCCTTCTTCCGGCTCTGCCACGATCGAATAGATCATGTCGTAGGCCTTCTGGATGGCGTCGCCGTTCGGGCTGGCGATCTTGATCACGCCGTCGTCGTTAATGTCGACCTTGGCGCCGGACACTTCGACGATCTCGCGGATCACCTTCCCGCCGGAACCGATTACTTCGCGAATCTTGTCTGTCGGGATCTGCATGGTTTCGATGCGCGGGGCGTGGACCGAGAACTCATTGGTCTCAGACAGCGCCTTGGCCATCTCACCCAGGATGTGAAGACGGCCGTCCTTGGCCTGGGCCAGGGCTTTCTCCATGATTTCCGGGGTGATGCCGGCAACCTTGATATCCATCTGCAGCGAGGTGATGCCGTTTTCGGTACCTGCCACTTTGAAGTCCATGTCGCCCAGGTGGTCTTCGTCACCCAGAATGTCGGACAGGATCGCGTAGGAGCCGTCGTCTTCCAGGATCAGGCCCATCGCCACACCGGCAACCGGTGCTTTCAGCGGCACGCCAGCGTCCATCATCGACAGCGAGCCGCCGCAGACGGAAGCCATCGAGGAAGAGCCGTTGGATTCGGTGATCTCGGAAACCACACGCACGGTGTAGGGGAAGTCGGTCGGAGCCGGCAGAACAGCCTGCAGCGCGCGCCAGGCCAGCTTGCCGTGACCGATTTCGCGGCGGCCCGGGGAGCCGACGCGGCCCACTTCACCAACCGAATACGGCGGGAAGTTATAGTGCAGCAGGAAGTTGGACTTGAAGTTGCCGTGCAGCGCATCGATGAACTGCTCGTCGTCGCCGGTGCCCAGGGTAGAGACAACCAGGCCCTGGGTCTCGCCGCGGGTGAACAGAGCAGAGCCGTGGGTACGCGGCAGCAAGCCGGTTTCCGAGACGATATCGCGGATCTCGTCAGTGCGGCGGCCGTCGATACGCTTGCCGGTTTTGACAACGTCGCCGCGCAGGATGCCGGCTTCCAGCTTCTTCAGCGCGGAACCCAGGTTCGCATCTTCCAGCTGCTCCTCGCTCAGAGCCGCCTTGATGGTCTCGCGGGCAGCGGCAACAGCAGCGGTGCGCTCCTGCTTGTCGGCGATCGCGAAGGCTGCGCGCATGTCTGCGTCGCCAGCGGCCTTCACCGCTTCAAACAGCTCGGCGTAGTCCGGCGGGGTGAAGTCGAAGGGCTCGTTTGCAGCTTCTTCGGCCAGCGAGATGATCAGGTCGATCACCGGCTGGATCTGCTCGTGGGCGAATTTCACGGCACCCAGCATCTCGGCTTCGGTCAGCTCATAAGCTTCCGATTCCACCATCATAACCGCGTCTTTAGTGCCGGCAACAACCAAGTCAAGGCGCTGCTCGGGGTTCAGGCGCAGGTCCTGCATATCGTCGACGGTCGGGTTCAGGACGTATTCGCCATCCTCGAAACCAACACGGCAGCCGGCGATTGGCCCCATGAACGGCGCGCCCGACAGGGTCAGCGCAGCGGAGGCGGCAATCATCGCAACCATGTCCGGGTCATTGACCAGATCATGGGACAGCACGGTGCACATCACCAGCACTTCGTTCTTGAAACCGGGGACGAACAGCGGGCGGATCGGACGGTCGATCAGACGCGCGGTCAGGGTTTCTTTTTCGGTCGGGCGCGCTTCGCGCTTGAAGAAGCCGCCGGGCACCTTGCCCGC
>JABXIA010000368.1 GCA_013373325.1 Paracoccaceae bacterium | reverse complement strand
GCCGTATTTCTCCTGCACGTATTTGATCACCTCTTCCCGGCGGTCCATGCAGAAGTCGATGTCGAAGTCCGGCATCGAGACCCGTTCCGGGTTCAGGAAGCGTTCGAAAAGCAGGGAGTAGCGAAGCGGATCAAGGTCCGTGATGGTCAGCGCATAGGCCACCAATGAGCCCGCACCGGAGCCCCGCCCCGGCCCGACCGGAATGTCGTGGTCCTTGGCCCATTGGATAAAGTCGGCAACGATCAGGAAGTAGCCGGGAAACCCCATGCCCTCGATGATGCCCAGCTCAAAGTCGAGCCGCTCCTGATATTCCTCAACGCTCACCGCGTGGGGGATCACTGCCAGACGCTGCTGCAGGCCCTCGTTGGCGATGCGGCGCAGTTCGGCCACCTCGTCATCGGCAAACTTCGGCAGGATCGGGTCGCGCCGGTAGGCCATGAAGGCGCAGCGTTTGGCGATCTCCACCGTGTTTTCAATCGCCTCGGGCAGGTCGGCAAACAGCGCAACCATTTCCTCCTGGCTCTTGAAATAATGCTGCGCGGTCAGCCGGCGGCGCGGCTCAACCTGATCGACGTATGCGCCTTCAGCGATACAGATCATGGCGTCATGCGCCTCGAACATTTCCGTGTTGGGGAAATAGACGTCATTGGTGGCGACCAGCGGCAGGTCCATGGAATAGGCCATCTCCACATGGCCGCGCTCAGTCTGCTTCTCCGCTTCCGGCTGGCCGTGTTCGCCAGGATGGCGCTGCAGCTCCACATACAGACGGCTCGGGAAGATGCCTTTGAGCCGCTGCATCAGCGCTTCCGCCGCCGGGCGCTGGCCCATCTGCAGCAGCCGCCCGACCGGCCCGTCCGGGCCGCCGCTGAGGCAGATCACGTCACCAGCGTTCTCTTCCAGCTCCTCCAGCGTCACATGCGGCAGCTCGCCCCCCTGCCGCAGATATAGGCAGGAGTTCAGCTTCATCAGATGCTCATAGCCCGCCTCGCTCTGCGCCAGCAGCACCAGCGGCGCGGGCGGTTTAGGCCGCTCCCCCGGCGCCGGTTCGGTGAACCGCAGATCCACCTGGCAGCCGATGATCGGCTGCACACCGGCGCCACTTGCCGACACCGAAAACTCCAGCGCCGAAAACAGGTTGTTGGTGTCCGTGACCGCAATTGCGGGCATCTCATGCTTCTTGCACAGGTCCGGCAGCTTTTTCAGCCGCACGGCGCCTTCCAGCAGCGAGTATTCGGTATGGGTGCGCAGGTGAATGAATCGGGGAGAGCTTGTCATGGCGCCACGCTATCTTATTGACACGCAGAGGCGAAAGAGCGATCTGTGCGGTGAACACCCGCCAAAACCGGTGCGGTGGGCACTGCATTTTATCCGTTTTGTTGAAACTCTTTCGCATCGAGCGCGTAAAGCCTCCGCAAACCTGCAGATAAAACGCATAAATATTAAAGACCTACCCGTATGTGCCGCAATTTTCTTGCTCCGCAGAATACTGCAGCGCAGCACCGGTTTTCCTTGCTTTGGCAACGGACCGCTCCCTAGGCTGCTGGCAGCAAGCAATAAACAGCCCGCCTCCCTTCTGCGCCGCATCGAGGGGACGGCATTCCGGGTCAACAGGGTAAAGCGGCGGTATCGGGAAGATGCGCAACTCGCAATGCAATGTGGGTCAGCTTGACCTGTGCTCAGGGCCGGTGCAGCCCGGCGCGCGTACCGCTGGTGCCGTTCCACCATGGTATCCCCGCGGCCATACCCCTGAAATCGCAGGGCATTTGCCCAAACACTATTCCCATGGCGGGAAACCGGCAGTATCCCTTGGCGGCACTGCATCCGGCCATCCGCAATGAAACGGAGACCGGGATGCCCGCCGCGGCGGCGGCTGACTGGGGGATCAGAACAATGAAAGAGGACCGGCGCTCGTGACTGTACCACTGTTGAGCCTTCAAGGCCTGACCAAGGCCTACCCCGGAGTGGTGGCAAATGACACTGTCTCCTTTGACATCGGCGAAGGCGAAGTCCACGCCCTGCTGGGCGAAAACGGCGCCGGCAAGTCGACCCTGGTCAAGATGATCTACGGGCTGGTCAAACCCGACAGCGGCAAAATGCTGCTGCGCGGACAGCCCTATGAGCCCGCTGAGCCGCGCCAGGCGCGCGCCGACGGCATCGCCATGGTGTTCCAGCATTTCTCGCTGTTCGATGCGCTCAACGTGGCCGAAAACATCGCTCTGGGCATGGAAAATCCGCCGGAAATGCGTGACCTCGCTGCCCGCATCCGAGAGGTGTCGGAAACCTACGGCCTGCCGCTCGATCCTTACCGCACCGTCGGCGACCTGTCGGCAGGGGAGCGCCAGCGGGTCGAGATCATCCGCTGCCTGCTGCAGGACCCCAAGCTTCTGATCATGGATGAGCCAACTTCGGTGCTGACGCCGCAAGAGGTGGAGATCCTGTTCAAGACCCTGCAGAAGCTGCAGTCAGAGGGCACCTCGATCCTCTATATCTCCCACAAGCTGGAAGAAATCCGCACCCTGTGCGACCACGCCACCATCCTGCGGCTGGGCAAGAATGTGGGCGAATGCATTCCCTCCGAGACCTCCGCCCGGGACATGGCCGAAATGATGGTTGGCAGCACCCTGCAGACCCCCGAACGCGGAAGCCGTGAATTCGGCGAAATCGCAATGGACATCTCCGGCCTGTCGGTGCCTGCTCCTTCCGCCTTTGGCACCGCGCTCAAAAACGTGCATCTGACCGTGCGCAAGGGTGAGATCCTCGGCATCGGCGGTGTTGCCGGCAACGGCCAGGATGAACTGCTGGGCGTGCTCTCGGGCGAAACCCTGACTGAGCCCGACGCAGTGAAACTGCATGGGCAGCCGATCGGCAAACTGGGCCCAACCGCCCGGCGCAAGCTTGGTGTGCTGGCCGCACCGGAAGAACGCCTCGGCCACGCCGCTGCGCCGGACATGAGCCTGACCGAGAACGCAATGCTCACCGGTTCGGTGCGCGAGGGGCTGGAGAAGAACGGCTTCCTCGACTGGGGTGCCACCAAGGACTTTGCCGAACGCATCATCAAGGCGTTTGATGTCCGCACACCGGGCCCCGGCAATGCAGCCCGGTCGCTGTCCGGCGGCAACCTGCAGAAATTCGTGATCGGGCGGGAGGTGCTGCAGGACCCGGATGTTCTGGTGGTGAACCAGCCGACCTGGGGCGTGGACGCCGCCGCCGCCGCATCCATCCGCCAGTCGCTTCTGGACCTCGCGACCAAGGGCGCCGCGGTGATCTGCATCAGCCAGGACCTGGATGAACTGATGGAAATCTCCGACAGCTTTGCCGCCCTCAACGAAGGCCGCCTCAGCGCCCCGCGCGAGGCTGCAGGCCTGACGGTGAACGAGATCGGCCTGATGATGGGCGGCGCCCACGGCATGGAGGTGGCGCATGTCTGACCTCCGCAACAGAAATCAAAAGAAGAAACAGGGAGCCGCTTCATGATCCGGCTTGAGAAACGGCCGCAGCCGTCGCGTGCCTGGTCGATGGCGACGCCGCTGGTGGCGGTGATTGCCACCATGATCGTTGGCGGGCTGCTGTTCGCGGCGCTTGGCAAACCGCCGGTTGAGGCGATCCGCACGATTTTCTGGGAGCCTCTGTTTGGCGAGTTTTCCTTCTACTACCGCCCGCAGCTCTTGGTGAAAGGCGCGCCGCTGGTGCTGATCGCCATCGGCCTGTCGCTGGGCTTCCGTGCCGGCATCTGGAACATCGGCGCCGAGGGCCAGTACATCATGGGCGCCATCTTTGGTGCCGGGGCGGGCCTTGCGTTCTACCCCTCGGACTCTTTCCTCATCTTCCCGTTTATGGTCATTGCCGGTGCATTCGGCGGCTGGATCTGGGCAATGATTCCGGCGGTGCTGAAAACCCGTTTCGGCACCAACGAAATCCTGGTCTCGCTGATGCTGGTCTACGTGGCCGAGCAGTTCCTGGCCTCGGTCTCCCTGGGCCTGCTGAAGAATCCCGAGGGCTTTGGTTTCCCCGGCTCGCGCAACCTGCAGTCCTGGGACGCCGCCCATAACGCCGAGCTGATTGCCGGCACCGGCATGCACTGGGGCGTGGTGGCGGCGCTGATTGCGGTGATCTTTGCCTATGTGCTGCTGAACCGGCACATGACCGGCTACCACATCCGCCTGACCGGCGAGGCACCGCGGGCGGCCAAATTCGCCGGCGTGAACCCCACCCGCCTGGTGCTGTTCTGCCTTGGCACCTCTGGCGCGCTGGCAGGCTTGGCCGGGCTGTTTGAGGTCTCTGGCCCCTCGGGCCAGATCAGCATCGACTTCAACGTGGGCTACGGCTTCACCGCCATCATCGTCGCCTTCCTGGGACGCCTGCACCCGGTCGGCATCCTGCTCGCAGGCGGGCTGATGGCGCTGACCTACATCGGCGGCGACATCGCCCAGTCGAACCTGCAGCTGCCGGCCGCCGCCATTCAGGTCTTCCAGGGGATGCTGCTGTTCTTCCTGCTGGCCTTCGACCTGCTCACCAATTTCCGCATCGCAATCGGCAAGCCGGAGGTGGCGTAACATGGATCTTTCTGCAATCAACCCGGTCCTGCTCATCGCCTCGCTGATGGTGGCGGCAACCCCGCTGCTGCTGGCTGCGATCGGTGAACTGGTGGTCGAAAAGGCGGGCGTCCTGAACCTCGGGGTCGAGGGGATGATGATCGTCGGCGCCATCGCGGGCTTTGCAACTGCTGTTGAGAGCGGCTCGCCTCTGCTGGGCTTTGTCGCTGCCGCCATCGCAGGCGCGGCCCTGTCGATCCTGTTTGCCATCCTCACCCAGTTTGCCCAGGCAAACCAGGTCGCCTCAGGCCTGTCGCTGACGCTGTTCGGGCTGGGCCTGTCGGCGCTGATGGGGCAGTCCTATGTCGGCATCAAGCCGCCGCAGATGGGCGATATCCACATTCCCGTGCTCAGCGACCTGCCCGTTGTCGGCCCGATCCTGTTCGGCCATGACATCATCCTTTATTTCGGTATCGCGCTGACCGCCGCGGTCTGGTGGGTGCTGAAATACTCCCGCCTCGGCCTGGTGCTGCGCGCGGTGGGGGAAAACCACGACGCCGCCCATGCGCTGGGATACAAGGTGCTGAAAATCCGCCTGCTGGCGATCATGTTCGGCGGCGCCTGCGCGGGCCTTGGCGGCGCCTACATCAGCCTTATCCGCGTGCCGCAATGGACCGAAGGCATGACCGCCGGCATCGGCTGGATCGCGCTGGCGCTGGTGGTCTTTGCCAGCTGGAAACCCTGGCGCGCACTCTTGGGCGCCTATCTCTTCGGCGGCGTCACCGTGGTGCAGCTCAATCTGCAGGCCGCAGGCGTTGCCATTCCGGTCGAGTATCTGGCAATGTCGCCCTATCTGATTACAATCATTGTGCTTGTTATCCTTTCGGCGGACAAAAGCAACGCACCTGCCTCGCTTGGCCGCAACTTCCACGCCTCCCGCTAGACGGGGGGCTTTTCACTGCCCCATCTGCCGGGGCCAAAAGATCAAACTGGGGAGAACCTGATGAAACTGACCAATCTTCTGACCAGCGCCGCCGTGGCGCTTGGCCTGGCCGCAGGCGCGGCGATGGCCGATACCACCAAGGTGGGCTTTGTCTATGTCGGCCCCGTCGGCGACGGCGGCTGGACCTATGAGCACGACCAGGGCCGCAAGGCGGTTGAAGCTGAGTTTGGCGATAAGGTCGAAACCGTCTATGTGGAAAACGTCGCCGAAGGCCCGGATGCCGAACGCGTGATGACCCAGATGGCACTGGAAGGCGCCGACCTGATCTTCACCACCTCCTTCGGCTACATGGACCCGACCATCAACGTCGCCAAGAAATTCCCGAACGTGAAGTTCGAGCACGCCACCGGCTACAAGCGCGCCGAGAACGTTTCAACCTATTCCGCCCGCTTCTATGAGGGCCGCGCGGTACAGGGCACCATCGCGGGCCACATGACCGAGAGCAACATCATCGGCTACATCGGCTCCTATCCGATCCCGGAAGTCATCCGCGGCATCAACTCCGCCTATCTCCATGCCAAGAAGGTGAACCCCGACGTCCAGTTCAAGATCGTCTGGGCCTTCACCTGGTTTGATCCTGCGAAAGAGGCTGACGCCGCCAAGGTGCTGATCGAACAGGGCGCCGACGTGATCCTGCAGCACACCGACTCCACCGCGCCGCAGGCAGCCGCACAGGCCGCAGGCAACGTGATCACCTTCGGCCAGGCCTCCGACATGTCTGAATACGCGCCGAAACCGCGCGTCTCCTCCATCATCGACGACTGGGCGCCCTACTATATCGCCCGCACCCGCGCAGTGATGGACGGCACCTGGGAAAGCGCTGACACCTGGGACGGCATCGGGGCCGGCATGGTTGGCATCGGCGAGATTTCGGATGCGGTTCCGGCGGACGTCAAGGCCGCTGCACTGGCAATCAAGGACGCGCAGGCTGACGGCTCCTACCACGCCTTCACCGGCCCGATTAACAAGCAAGACGGCTCCGCCTGGCTGGCAGAGGGCGAAGTCGCCGATGACGGCACCCTGGCCGGGATGAACTTCTATGTGGAAGGCATCGAAGGCGACATCCCGCAGTAAGCGGCCCCTCCCATGACGCACAAAGGCCCGCCATATGGCGGGCCTTTTCATTTTCGGCACTCCCCGGTTTCGCAAAGGCTGCTGACATACCCTGTCACTGCCCTGATGTACTCCCCCTCCACGAGCCCGCGCAGACCTGCCCGCGGCACGCTCAAACACTTTGGAGAACACTCTTGAAACTGAATTACTTCGTTGTCGGCACCAACAATATGGATGCCGCCGTCAAATTCTATGACGCGCTTTTTGAAAACCAGGGATTTACTCAGGTCCAGCCCAGTGAACGGATGACCTATTGGCTGAAGGACGATTTTGCCTTTGCCGCTGCCCTCCCCTTTGATGGCGCACCAGCCACCAATGGCAATGGCACCATGGCGGGCTTCAGCCTCGGCTCCGCAGATGAGGCCGCCCGGCTGCACCAGAAGGCGCTTGACCTGGGCGGCACCTGCGAAGGCGCACCGGGACAGCGCGGGCCACGGTTCTCGGCCTATGTGCGGGACCTGGACGGCAACAAGCTGTGTTTCGCGGACTGAGCAAGCCACAATGGCATAAGGCGGACCCGCAGGCCCGCCTTTCCTATCCTATTCTGCAAACCCCGCCTCAGTGGCCGGACAGCACCAGTGTCTGCACCGGCATCAGCAAAAGCCGCAGCCGCAGCCCCGCCGCATGGACCACCCCGATGGTGTCCACCACATGCAGGAATGCCCATTCAGCGGTGCCGATACTGTCGTCATGCTCCAGCCGCTCATGGTTGCTGGTATAGACATTGGCCAGGCAGTTACTGCCCGGCGGCAGCGCCTCGGCGGTACCTTCATACAGCGGCTCCATGAACACGGTAATGGTGCCGGGCTTGCGCATGTTGCCCAGGTCGCGCAGCTCATCCGTCGGGCGCAGCTGGCCGGTTGCGATCACATCCTGCACCTCGACCACCACCATCGGAATTACCGTGAAGGGTTTGGTCATGCAGCCGATTTCACCGATCATGCCGGGCTTGATCACCTGCGCCGCCATCTGGTTGAACCCCGCCTGGAAGCGGTTCCTGCCAGAGGCCAGCGGCACCAGGATGCCCGCCGGGCGCAAGACCGGGCTGACATAGTCGCCGGGCTGCAGCGCGAACTGCTCCACCCTGCCGTCGACACCGGCGCTGATCAGCGTCTTGTCCAGCTCCGCCTGCGCCAGCTGCAGCTGCGCCTCGGCACTGGCCATCTGGGCCGGGATCAGCACTTCGATCTGCTGTTCCACCGCCGCCTTTTGCGCTTGCGCCGCCTCAACCGAGGCCGCCCGCTGGTCCACCAGATTCTCCAGCCGCTCAATCTCAGCCGGCCGCACTGCGCTGGAACCCTGATCCCGCAGCGTCTGATTGCGCTCCAGATCGTCGCGCGCCTGCGCCAGCGCCGCCTGCGCCTGGGCAATGCCCGCATCCGCCTGGGCCAGATCGGTATCGGCCAGCTTGCGCGAGGCCTCCACCTGGGCAATCGCCGCCCGTGCGGATTCCAGCGCTGCCTTCTGCGACAGCCCCTCCAGCCGCAGGATCGGATCGCCCGCCTTCACCTCCTGATTATTGACAACATAGACCTCGGCCACCCGCCCGCCGACCTGCGGCAGGATGGTGACGGTGCGGAAGTAGGAGGCCACCGTATTGGTCGCCGGATGGAAATAAAACAGCGTGGTCAGCACCATCAGGGTCAGCATCACGCAGGCCGTCAGACCCCAGCGCAGCTCGTACCAGACGGAAAACAGCGTCAGTTCCCGGCCGACCCGCTTGCCTTGCACAAAGCGGCGGAACAGGAAGTCGGGCAGGATGGTGACCAGCGCGCACAGAAGTGTCTCAATCATCGCTCAGCGCCCCTCTGCCACGGGTTCGGCCTGCACAGGCGCAGGCGTGTCCGGCTCTTCCGGCTGTGAGGGTATGACGTCCCGGGCCGCTGGTGCCTCAGGCTCCCGCCCCAGGCCGCGCACTGCATCCGCAATCGACCGCAGCGGCGCCGCCAGATCCGGGATCTGGAAGCCCGCCATCAGGATCGCGGCCACCCAGAAGATATTGTTGTGGGTGAACAGCGCCAGCAGCGCCAGAATGCCGACCAGCTGGAATTGCGGGTGATTGCTCTTATGCGCCATTTTCTCCGGCAGCGCGTGCAGAGTGAAGTAGGCGACCCCGATCAGCAGGATCAGCACAATCGTAAACACCGCCATGAAGGTGAAAAGGAAATCGCTTCCGTCAGCCGCAGTGACATAAGAAGGGATATGCCCCGCAGCCATCGGATGTGCATTGGGCGTCGTCATCGTCCGTCCCCCGTTTCAATTTATTTTCTTGAACTGCATCCAATAGTTGCACTGCCCTGGCGGTTTGACCAAGCATTTTGTCTGGCCGGTGCTGGAATTGCCCTTTGCCTGCCCGGCCTTGCGTGCCACTCTCCCGCCATGACACAGCCCGCGCCCCTCACCAGCCCTGATGGCACCCCAGCCAGCCGTTTTGCTTTCGGCTGCATGCAGTTCGGCGGCCGCGCCACTGAGGCGCAGTCGGCTGAGATGTACGCCGCCTGCCGCGCCGCAGGCATCACCCATTTCGACACCGCCTGGGTCTATACCGATGGCAACTCGGAACAGATCCTCGGCCGCCTCATCAAGGCAGAACGGGATCAGCTGCTGATTGCCACCAAGGCAGGATACGAGGGCGGCGCCGGGGCCGCCAACCTGCGCGCCCAGCTGGACGAAAGCCGCCGCCGGCTGGACCTGGACATGGTGGATGTATTTTATCTGCACCGCTTCGACCCGCACACCGACTTGCGCGAAACCATGGACTGCTTTGCCGCCCTCAAGGACGAAGGCGTGATCCGATATACGGCGCTGTCCAACTTCGCCGCCTGGCAGGTGATGAAGGCGCAGATGGCAGGCCTTGCCTCCGGTGATTCCGTCGACATCCTGCAGCCGATGTATTCGCTGGTAAAACGCCAGGCTGAGGTGGAGATTTTGCCGATGTGCGCTGATCAGGGCATCACCGCGGTGCCCTACTCGCCCCTCGGCGGCGGACTGCTGACTGGCAAATACGCCGCCGGCGGCACCGGCCGCATCACCGAGGACAAGGGCTATGGCATCCGCTACGGGCAAGCCGCCGTGCACCAGACCGCCGCCGCCCTGGCGGAGCTAGCTGCCCAGCGCGGCACCCATCCCGCGACCCTCGCCGTGGCCTGGGCCGCGGCCCACCCCGCAGCGCCTGTGCCAATCATCTCTGCCCGCAACGCTCAGCAGCTGCAGCCCTCTCTGGCAGCGCTGGAATTCTCTTTGGATGCGGACCTCAACCGCGCGATCGAGGCGCTCAGCCCGCGCCCCGCGCCCGCCACCGACCGGCTGGAAGAACAAGAAGACCACAAGGACTAGACCCATGCAGGATTTCATCGTCATCGGCGGCGGCATGGCCGGCACCAGCGCCGCCGCCCGGCTGGCCAGCCTCGGCAGCGTCACCCTGCTCGAGATGGAGGACGCGCTTGGCTATCACTCCTCCGGCCGTTCCGCGGCCCTGTTTGAGGAAAACTACGGCCACGGCCCCACGGTGGAGCTGAACCGCGCCAGCGCAGCGCACCTGCGCGAAAACGGGTATCTGTCGCCGCGCGGGCTGATGCTGGTCGGGGCCAAGGGCGACGGCGACCTCTTTGCCCGCGACGTGGATGAGCTGGGCATGGCCACGCTGGAGCTGGACGAGGCCCGCGCCATGGTGCCGATCCTCAACCCGGAAACGGTCGGGTACACTGCTATCAGCGGCGCGGCTGAGGATATAGACACCGACCGGATGCTGCAGGACTTTGCCAAGGCCTTGCGCGCCGCGGGCGGCAAAACTGTGACCAGGGCGCCGGTGACCGCGATCAGCCGCATCAGCGGCGGCTGGCAGGTCACCGCAGGCGGTGAGGTTTATGAGGCACGAAACCTGGTCAACGCCACTGGCGCCTGGGCCGATCAGATCGCGGCACTTGCTGGTGTCGCCGCCATCGGCCTGCAGCCCAAGCGCCGCTCGATGGCGCGGTTGCCCGCCCCCGGCGGCCACGATGTCAGCGGCTGGCCAATGCTGCTTGGTGCGGGCGAGACCTGGTACGCCAAACCCGATGCCGGCAAGCTTCTGGTCTCTCCCGCCGATGCCGACCCGGTGGAGCCGCATGACGCCTATGCCGACGACATGGTGCTGGCCGAAGGGCTGGCGCGTTATGAGGAAATGGTGACGGAGCCGGTCACGCGGGTCGAAAGCAACTTTGCCGGGCTGCGCAGCTTTGTCGCTGACGGCACCCTGGTGCTGGGCGCGGATCCGGACCAGCCGGATTTCATCTGGTGCGCCGGTCAGGGCGGCTACGGCATTATGACCGCGCCCGCCGCTTCGCAACTGATTGCCGATCTGATGGCAGGCCGCGACCCGGTTCTGGACACCGCCACGGTCGCCGCCCTGTCGCCCGCACGGCTGCGCTGATGCCGGTACGCTCCGTTCCCGGCGCGGCCTCTGTCGCGGAACCGCAAGGCGGCAAGCTGTTTGCCCCCTCCGCCGCCCGCAATGCCGGCGCGATCTGCGATCTGCTTGCGCAAGTGGCCCCGCCGCAGGGCCGCGCTCTGGAGCTGGCCAGCGGCACCGGCCAGCACGTCATTGAATACGCAACCCGCCTGCCCGGCTTGATCTGGCAGCCAACAGAAGTGGACACCGCCCGCCGCACCAGCATCCAAGCCTACACCGATGAGGCGGGCCTGACCAATATCGCCCTGCCTGCCGCCCTGGACGCCACCGCTCCTGGCTGGGGTGCGGAGCATGCAGGCCAAGACCTGATTGTGCTGGTGAATCTCCTGCACCTGATCAGCGCGGGCGAGGCCCGAACGCTGATCCGCGAAGCCGCTGCTGCCCTTGCCCCTGGCGGGCGCTTCGTGATCTATGGCCCCTTCATGCGCGGCGGCGACCTCATCAGCGAAGGCGACCGCGCCTTGCATACCGCCATCACCGCGAACGACCCGGAGACCGGCTACAAGGATGATGCTGAAGTCATCCGCTGGCTGCAAGCCGCCGGACTGGAGCTGGTTCAAACCAAGGACATGCCCGCCAATAACCTGGCGCTGGTGTCGGAGAAACCCGCAAACTGAATTCCGGCGCGGAATTCAGCCCGGAAAACACGTGTTTTCCGTGGAAAATTCCGCGCCGGAATTTTCTCACCTAGCCGCCCCGCACCTCCTGCAGCCCCCGAACCACCTGGCGGATGTGCTCCAGCGCCGGGTTGTCCGGCAGATAGAGCACGCGGCAGGTGAGATGGATATCCGGCGCGTCCTCGACCGCGTGCAGCCGCCCTGCTGCCAGCGCCTCAGCCGCCATATAGGCCGGGAAGTAGCCCATGCCGCCGCGTTTCTGCAGATAGCGAAGCCCCATCAGCGCATTGCCAAGCACGATATGCTGGCGGCTGCGCGCAGGCAGCACCTCTTGCAGCTGCGCGTCATACTCCGCACCGAATTCCAGGTTGATGAACAAGGGCAGCGCATCCCGCCCCAGCCGCAGAGGCTGGTCCGCCAGCAGCAGCAGCCGTTCGGGCGGCAGCTCCTCAACCGATAGCCGCGCACCCGCCGGAACCTCGTTCACAATCGCCACGTCCAGCAGACGCCGGGCCACCGCTTCTCCCATGTCCATCGCATGGTCATAGTTCAACGTGAAGGGCACCGTGCCCTGCACCTCCTCCAGCCAGACCGCCACATCCACCAGCAAGGGATCCCAGACCGACAGCTGCGCCCCCAGCCGCAGCGGCACCTGGCCCGCCAGGCTTGCCTTCAGATCACCCGCGACAAACTCCCAGGTCCGCATCATCTGCTCGGCATAAGGCAGGAACTGCCGACCAGCCGCGCTCAGCCGTGTGCCGCCGGGGCCGCGGTCGAACAGCGGCGTGCCCAGCGCCTCTTCCAGCGCCTTGATCCTGGCGCTGACAGCGGTCTGCGTCACATTCAACGCCCGCGCCGCCCCGTGAAAGCTGCCCGTGGCCTCGATGGCCAAAAAGGTCTTGAACGCGCTGATCTGCATGCTGATCAATATTTCCTTTCACCTTGAGCAAATCAATTCGTTTTCCTGATCATGCATGACTCGCTACCTTGCCAGCAGATCAATCAAAGGACCCGCGCCATGCTGGACAAAAGCCACAAGCCAACCTGGACCAGTTTCACCGAAGCCACCGCCGCCGACTGGGCCGCTGTGGAGAAATACGAAGAAGAATACAACGCCGCCCTGCCGGAGCGGATCCTCGACGCGATCCGCTCGCTGGACGAGGACTGGACCCCTTACCCGGTGAACCGCTACCAGCACAGCCTGCAGGCCGCGACACGCGCCTATGAGGACGGGGCGGATGACGAGATCATCGTGGCCGCCCTGGTGCATGACACCGGCGACATCCTGTCCCCCTACAACCACGGCGAGCTGTCAGCGGCGATGATGAAGCCCTATGTCAGCGAGAAGACCTACTGGATCCTCAAGCACCACTGCGTGTTCCAGGGCTTCTACTACAACCACCACTTCGGCGGCGACCGCAACGCCCGCGACAAATACCGCGACAGCCCCTATTGGGAGGACTGCCGGTATTTCTGCGAAAAATACGACCAATGCGCCTTTGACCCGG
>JABXIA010000314.1 GCA_013373325.1 Paracoccaceae bacterium | reverse complement strand
TCAAAGGTGTGTTCCAGTCGGTATTCCCGATCAAGGATTTCAACGAAACCTCCGTTCTGGAGTTCGTGAAATACTCGTTCGAGAAGCCGAAGTACGACGTCGAAGAGTGCATGCAGCGCGACATGACCTATTCGGCGCCGCTGAAGGTCACCCTGCGCCTGATCGTGTTTGATGTCGACGAAGACACTGGCGCGAAGTCCGTGAAGGACATCAAGGAACAGGACGTCTTCATGGGCGACATGCCCCTGATGACCCCGAACGGCACCTTCATCGTGAACGGCACCGAACGTGTGATCGTGTCCCAGATGCACCGTAGCCCTGGCGTGTTCTTCGACCACGACAAGGGCAAGACCCACTCCTCGGGCAAGCTGCTGTTCGCCTGCCGCATCATCCCGTACCGCGGCTCCTGGCTGGACTTCGAGTTCGACGCCAAGGACATCGTCTTTGCCCGTATCGACCGCCGCCGCAAGCTGCCGGTGACCACCCTGCTGTACGCCCTGGGCCTGGACCAGGAAGGCATCATGGATGCCTATTACAACACCGTCTCCTTCAAACTGGAGAAATCCCGCGGCTGGGTTACCCCTTTCTTCCCGGAACGCGTGCGCGGCACCCGCCCGACCTACGACCTGGTGGACGCTGCCACCGGCGAGATCATCTGCGAAGCCGGCAAGAAGGTCACCCCGCGCGCCGTCAAGAAGCTGATCGAGGAAGGCTCTGTCACCGACCTTCTGGTTCCGTTCGATCACATCGTCGGCAAATATGTCTCCAAGGACATCATCAACGAAGACAACGGCGCGATCTATGTCGAGGCCGGTGATGAGCTGACCCTGGAATACGACAAGGACGGCGAGCTGATCGGCGGTTCTCTGAAGGAGCTGCTGGACGCGGGCATCACCGACATTCCGGTGCTGGACATCGACAACGTCAACGTCGGCCCCTACATGCGCAATACCATGGCGCAGGACAAGAACCTGGACCGCAACAGCGCGCTGATGGACATCTACCGCGTGATGCGTCCGGGCGAGCCGCCCACCGTCGAGGCAGCCTCCGCGCTGTTCGACACCCTGTTCTTCGACAGCGAGCGTTACGATCTGTCCGCCGTTGGCCGCGTGAAGATGAACATGCGTCTGGCACTGGACGCCGAGGACACCCAGCGCACCCTGCGCAAGGAAGACATCGTCGCCTGTATCAAGGCGCTGGTCGACCTGCGTGACGGCCGCGGCGATGTCGACGACATCGACCACCTGGGCAACCGCCGCGTGCGCTCCGTCGGTGAGCTGATGGAAAACCAGTACCGCGTCGGCCTTCTGCGCATGGAACGCGCGATCAAGGAGCGTATGTCCTCCGTCGAGATCGACACCGTGATGC
Organism: Paracoccaceae bacterium; assembly: GCA_013373325.1. Classification (GTDB taxonomy): domain Bacteria; phylum Pseudomonadota; class Alphaproteobacteria; order Rhodobacterales; family Rhodobacteraceae; genus Leisingera. Next base: position 1,223 of record JABXIA010000314.1, on the reverse strand, counting down.
CGCAGGACCTGATCAACGCGAAACCGGCTGCTGCCGCGGTGCGTGAATTCTTCGGCTCCTCGCAGCTGTCGCAGTTCATGGACCAGACCAACCCGCTGTCGGAAGTCACCCACAAACGCCGCCTGTCGGCGCTTGGCCCGGGCGGCCTGACCCGCGAACGCGCCGGCTTTGAGGTCCGCGACGTGCACCCGACCCACTATGGCCGGATGTGCCCGATTGAGACCCCGGAAGGCCCGAACATCGGTCTGATCAACTCGCTGGCGACCTTTGCGCGCGTCAACAAATACGGCTTCATCGAGACCCCCTACCGGGTGGTCAACGAGGGCCAGGTGACCGACGAAGTGCACTACATGTCGGCAACCGAAGAGATGCGCCACACCGTGGCGCAGGCGAACGCGACCCTGGACGAAGGCGGCAAGTTCATCAATGAGCTGGTCTCCACCCGTCAGTCCGGCGATTACACCCTGGCGCCGCGCGAAAGCGTGGACCTCATTGACGTGTCGCCGAAGCAGCTGGTCTCCGTTGCTGCCTCGCTGATCCCGTTCCTGGAAAACGACGACGCCAACCGCGCTCTGATGGGCTCGAACATGCAGCGTCAGGCGGTTCCGCTGCTGCGTGCAGAGGCGCCGCTGGTCGGCACCGGCATCGAGGAAAAGGTTGCGATCGACTCCGGCGCGGCCATCCAGGCCAAGAGGGCTGGCATCATCGACCAGGTCGATGCGCAGCGTATCGTGATCCGTGCCACCTCCGATCTGGAGCTGGGCGACGCGGGCGTTGACATCTACCGTCTGCGCAAGTTCCAGCGCTCGAACCAGAACACCACCATCAACCAGAAGCCTCTGGTCAAGGTGGGCGACACCGTTGCCAAGGGCGAAGTTATCGCCGACGGCCCGTCCACCGATATGGGTGAACTGGCTCTGGGCAAAAACGTGGTCGTCGCGTTCATGCCGTGGAACGGCTACAACTACGAAGACTCCATCCTGATCTCCGAGCGCATCGCGCGTGACGACGTCTTCACCTCGGTTCATATCGAGGAGTTTGAAGTCGCCGCCCGTGACACCAAGCTTGGGCCGGAAGAGATTACCCGCGACATCCCCAACGTCGGCGAGGAAGCCCTGCGCAACCTTGACGAAGCGGGTATCGTCTACATCGGTGCCGATGTGGAACCGGGCGACATCCTGGTGGGCAAGATCACTCCGAAGGGCGAAAGCCCGATGACGCCG
>JABXIA010000026.1 GCA_013373325.1 Paracoccaceae bacterium | reverse complement strand
GGCAGATGCGGCACGTAGCGCTGGAAATACCACTGGCTCTGCTCCCGGCGGTTCGGTGCCGGCAGCGCCACCACCCGCGCCACCCGCGGGTCCAGCCGCTGGGTAATCCGCTTGATCACCCCGCCCTTGCCGGCACTGTCGCGGCCTTCCATCAGAATGCAGACCTTGGCGCCGGTGTGCTGCACCCAGTCCTGCACCTTGATCAGCTCCGCCTGCAGCCGCAGGAGGTTTCGGAAATAGACCTGCCGGTCGAGCATCTCAGGGTGCTGCTCGCGGTAGACCTTGCGGATCTCCATCGACAGCATCGGCTCCGAGAACTCGATCTCGATGTCCTCGTCCAGCGTGTCCTGCAGCTCCGCTTCCAGCCAGTCGAGGGAGGCGGTTTCAAATTCGCGGGTCACGGGCGGGTTCCTTCCTTCTGAGGTGCGCAAAGCCTGCATTTTAGCGGTGCCATGTGACGTCTTGATGTCACCCGCCCGGCTGCAGCTTCCCTCAAGGCAAGCGGAAATCCCGGACGGGTTCAAGCGCAAAAGCCGAGGAACCGCTGCATAACCGGCTGGAAAACTCCCGGATGAGCGGATTATGTGCAGACCATGAGCTTTATTCTATCCACCCTGCCGCAAACCTGGCCCTGGCTGCTCATGATGGCGGCGCTGGCTGCCGGCTGGAGCGGTCAGCGCCGGCTGGCCTTTGCCCTGCTTGCCGCTTTCGGAGGCGCGGCCCTGGCGCGCGGGCATCTGGGGCCGCTGGGCTTGGCGGTGCTCTCTGCCGGCCTGCTGCTTGCCGCCCTTCTCCCCCGCACCCACGGACCTGCCGGATTGGCCGGGCATGCAGTGCTGGTGCTGTGGTCACTGGCGCTTGGCGCCCATCTGCTGCCTGGCGTGCACAACCTTCTGATCCTCGATCAGGTGCGGACCGCCCCCGGCAGCGCGCCGTATTCCCTGCACCTGAACCTCGACAAGCCGCTGGTGTTTTTCGCTCTGCTGCTGGCCTGTCCTGCTGCAACGCAAGGATCCGGCAGGAAGGCGCGCTTTGGTCTTTGGCCTTGCCATCCTCGCCGCCCTGCTGCCGCTGGCCTTCCTGACCGGCGCGCTGGAGCTGGAGCCATCGCTGCCGGGCTGGACGCTCTTGTGGATGGGGTCGAACCTGCTGCTCACCTGCCTGGCAGAGGAAGCCTTCTTCCGCGGCTACCTGCAGCACGGCCTCAGCCGCCGTTTCGGGCCTGCTGCGGGCATCGCTGCCGCCAGCCTGCTGTTCGGCCTTGCCCATATCGGCGCAGGTCCCGCGGTGGCTGCATTTGCGGCGCTCTTGGGGCTCGCCTGCGGCCTGTGCTTTTGGGGGTCAGGCCGGTTCCGCGTGCCGGTACTGATGCACTTTGCCTTCAACCTCACGCACCTCTTGCTGTTCACCTATCCCGGTCCGGCCTGAAAAAGCGCCGCCCCGGTGCACAGGGGGTGTACAGGGGGTGCACGCATGGCACCCCCCAATATCCCGCCTCAGACCGGCAGCGCCGTGGTCTTGAATACCGTGCGCAGGGCAAAGCTCGACTGCATCTGCGCCACCCCCGGCAGCCGCGCCAAATGCTGCCGGTGGATGCGGGCGAAATCCTCAGTATTCTCCGCCACCACCTTGAGGATGTAATCCGCGGTGCCCGCCATCAGGTGGCATTCCAGCACATCCGGAATCCGCGACACTGCTTTCTCAAACGCGTCCAGAACTTCGTCCGCCTGGCCGGACAGGGTGATCTCCACAAACACCGTCGACGGCACGTTCATCTTGCGCGCATCCAAAAGGGCGACATATTCGCGGATATAGCCCTCCGCCTCCAGCCGCTGCACCCGCCGGTGACAGGCAGAGGCGGACAGGTTTACCCGCTCCGACAGGTCGGCGTTGGAGATGCGTCCCTGCTTTTGCAGGACCGAGAGAATGCGACGATCTGTTTCGTCCAGCGACATTTTGCGAAGATCCTTGCTGTATCTCGCCAGTATACGCGAAGAATCTTCGAAAGGCATGTTTTTATTCTGCCCAAATAAGCAGCACATTCCGGGCCGCCTGCGGCAATATGCCCGCAGAGAGTTTTGAGGAGATACTCACATGAAAATCGGCTGCCCCACCGAAATCAAACCGCAGGAATTCCGCGTCGGCATGACCCCGGACGCCGCCCGCGAAGCCGTCCTGCGCGGCCATGAGGTTGTCATCCAGCAAGGCGCCGGCATGGGCGCAGGCTTCGCAGACGAAGACTATGTTGCCGCCGGTGCCGTGATCCTGGACACCGCTGAGGAAATCTTTGCCACCGCCGACATGATCGTCAAGGTCAAGGAACCGCAGGCGGTTGAGCGCAAGATGCTGCGCGAGAACCAGTTGCTGTTCACCTACCTGCACCTGGCACCCGATCCTGCCCAGACCCACGACCTGCTGGAAAGCGGTTGTACTGCAATCGCTTACGAGACCGTGACCGACGACCGCGGCGGCCTGCCGCTGCTGGCGCCGATGTCCGAAGTGGCCGGCCGCCTGGCTCCCCAGGTTGGTGCCTACACCCTGCAGAAGGCCAACGGCGGCCGCGGCGTGCTGATGGGCGGCGTCCCCGGCGTGGCTCCGGCCAAGGTGGTGGTGATCGGCGGCGGTGTTGTCGGCACCCACGCAGCCAAAATCGCAGCCGGCATGGGCGCGGATGTCACCATCCTCGACCGCTCGCTGACCCGCCTGAAATACCTGGACGACGTCTTCGGCCGCTCCTTCAAGAACCAGTACTCCACTGCCGGCGCCACCGCTGAACTGGTGCGCGAAGCCGACATGGTGATCGGTGCGGTTCTGGTCCCCGGTGCAGCAGCGCCGAAACTGGTGTCCCGCGCACAGCTCTCTGAGATGAAACCGGGCGCAGTTCTTGTGGACGTCGCCATCGACCAGGGCGGCTGCTTCGAGACCTCCAAGGCAACCACCCACGCCGACCCGATCTATGAAGTCGACGGCATCATGCACTACTGCGTGGCCAATATGCCGGGCGCCGTGGCGCGCACCTCGACCCAGGCTCTGGGCAACGCGACCCTGCCGTTCATGCTGAACCTGGCCAACAAGGGCTGGCGTCAGGCCTGCGCCGACGACCGTCACCTGCTGAACGGTCTGAACGTGCACGCGGGCAAACTGACCTATGCCGCCGTGGGCGAGGCCCTGGGCCTGGATTGCATCTCTCCGGAAGAAGCGCTGAAGCAGTAATCCACTGCCTGTTTGAAACACTGAAGCCCCGCCGGACGGCGGGGCTTCTTCGTTTTTACCCTGTTGGACCTGGCCACCTCGCCTTTCAGCCTTCAGATGCTGCCTGAGCCGAATTCGGCAATCAGAACTGCACGGCGGCGTTTTTTGACGCGAACATGCGGGCTGCCGCCATCGGGTCCATCATCGTCATCCTCGCCGTCGAGAATTGCGTCCCGCATATCGTCGATATCAGAACTGTGCAGAAACCGCCTGACCGGGTGACGCAGATTGCAATGCAGGATCATGCCGGCTCTCCTGAGGCAGAATGCTGCGGCGACAGCCGCGACAGTCCGTGCGCCTTCAGCGTCGCCACACAGCGCGTCAGCTCATCCTTGATTTGCAGACGCCGCAGTTTCAGCCCGCGCAGGATCAGGCTGCAGGGCGCGGGACGTTTCAGCTCCGACGCAATCTTCGCTTTCACGTCCTGATGCTTCACACGCAGCTGCGCCAGCCGCACTTGCAGCGAAAACGCTTTTACCCGGGGACTGTCTTTCATGGTTTGCCTCCATTTCTGATGCCTTGGGCTGTGTGCATTGCTGATGCATCCTTGGCCCGCTTTTCAGATAGGCAGGCATTGCACCCGCAAGAAGCCAATCTTACTTGAAAGTAAGATAGGTTTTTCCTATATATTTACGCAGAGAGGATCCTTTGTCCGCCATTACCTTGCGCCAGCTCCGCTACTTCAGCGTGCTCAGCAAATCGCTGCAGTACCGCAATGCGGCCCGCCAGCTGGGTATCAGCCAGCCCTCTCTCAGCCTGCAAATAAACGCGCTGGAGGAGGCACTTGGCACCCGCCTGGCAGAAAGGCGGCGCAGCGGCCTGATCCTGACACCCGAAGGGCGCGAGGTTGCCGCACAGGCTGAAAAGATCCTGCAGGACGTTGAAAGACTTCAGCAGATCGGCGGCCCGTCTGAAGACGAGCTGGCAGGCACACTGCGGCTCGGATCCTCGCCAACGATCGGCCCCTATCTGCTGCCCCGTGTGCTCAGGCAGCTGCACAGGGCTCATCCGGAGCTGAAACTTGTCATCCGGGACGGCACGCCGCGCGACATGATCGAGGATCTTCTGGCAGGCAAACATGACCTGGTTCTGACCCAGCTGCCCATCGCCCGCGACGACATCAGCCACACGTTCCTGTTCCGGGAGCCGCTACACCTGGCCGTGCCCCGGGAGCATCCGCTGGCAAACCGGGATTATATCAAAAAGGCGGATCTGTCGGGTGAAAGCCTGCTCAGCCTGAATGCATCCTACATGCTCAGCCGCCAGGTGTCCGATCTCTGCGCCGCGTCTGGCGCCCGCCTGCGCGACGATTTCGAAGGCACCAGCCTGGACGCGCTGCGCCAGATGGTGTCGCTGGGGATGGGCATGACCCTGCTGCCCGCGCTTTACGCCGGATCCGAGGTCAAACCCGGTGAGGGAGATGTTGCCGTTACCCGGATGAAGCCCGCGCTTTACCGGCAGGCCGGACTGGCCTGGCGGCGGTCCAGCGGCACGCCGGCCAGCTTTCTCAAACTGGCAGAATTCATCCGCGGTGTCGCAGCAAGGGAGTTTGTCGGCAAGGTCCATCTGTAACCGCGGCGTGCCGGTCTTTGCGCAAGATCCGGATCGACCGGACCAGCGGAATTGGCGTTTCTGGAACCCCGCCAAGAGGTTTCAATATGCTCCAGACCACTGCAGCCTTGATCGTGTTCCTGTTCCCGCTCGCCTACAGTCCCGGACCCGGCAACCTGTTCTTTGCCGCCAACGCCGCGCGGTTCGGCTTTGCTGCCACAGTGCCGGCCAATGCGGGGTACCATTTGGCGACCTGGATCGTGACCGCGGCAATCGGGCTTGGCTTCGTCACCGCAATCGAACAGGTCCCGCAGCTGTTTGCAGTGCTCAAGACAGCAGGCGCCCTTTACGTTCTGCGGCTTGCCTGGAAACTGGCCCGGGCCGGAGCGCTGGAAGGCGCGCAACAGGCCCGGGCGGCCAGCTTCACGGACGGTGCGGTGCTTTTGGTGCTGAACCCCAAGGCCTATGTGATCATTGCACTGATGTTTTCGCAATTCCTGGCCCTGGAAGAAGCTGGCCGCCTGCGTCCTGTGCTGCTGATTGCGACCGTCTTCACCCTCAATAACCTTCTGGCCTTCTCGGTCTGGGCGCTGGCCGGCGGCAGTATAGGCAGGCTGTTCCAGACACCAGGCAGCGCCCGCAAGCTGAACACGCTGTTTGGGGCCGTGCTGGCCGCGGTCGCGGTTTGGATGCTGCTGTCCTGAGGCTTGCGGCACACGGCCCGCCGTTCTCCTGACGGAGACAATCAGTCCGGTTTGTTCCCGCGCAGATGGTTTTTGCCCGCCGCCAATTTTGTTAAAAATAAGGCAAATTTGTGGATTTGCGGGATGCCCGGACAGCAGCGGCCGGCAGGGCAGACCTGCGCAGCCTTTCCGGTCACGAGTGAAAGCCCTTCTTATGCCAGACAGTTCCAAGATCTTTACCTATGCCGTGGACGGCCTTGCCTATACCGTCACCGTCTACGAGGAAAACGGCGCGTTTTTTGCCGACATCACCGTCGAAGAAGGCGCCATGGATGTGAACGCCGTCTATTTCGGCGATGATGACTTCTCCGGTTCCAGCGAAACCCTGAGCGGGCCGCTGAACATGAACGGCACCCGGCTGGACGGCGAAAAGGTGCAGTGGGACGAGGCCACGAAGCTGAGCGACCCCGGCCTGGGACCGGAAGGCGAGGACAAGGAAACCTACCTGCAGACCGGCGACACAATGACGGTCGCGCTGGATATCGAAAGCCTAGACGAAGTCGACATTTTCGGGATCCGCGCCACCTCCACCACCACGGACGGCGGCTCCATCAAGAGGGTCAGCGATGACCCCGAGGAACCGGAAGAGCCGGAAGAGCCTGTCTATGAGAAGCTCTTCTTCGGCGAAGTTTTCTCCGAGACGGGCGACCCGCTAGGCGGCACTTTCATTCTGGCCGAAGAACCGGACCCGAACCCTTACAGCATTCCCGCCCTGCCCGAAGGCACCGAGCCGACCTTTGACAATTACCTGTCCTATTTCCTGTCGGATGATATCGGCGGCGATCTGTCTGCCGTGCAATCCGTGGTGTTTTACGGCAGCGGTGAAGGCGGCGCGCAGGAAGAGCTGTTCCGCATCGACGCCCCTGATGGCGGCTTTCAAAGTGCAGACGATCTGCTGGCCGCCTATGACGATGCGCTTGATGGCGCCGGCGATCTGTCCGGCATGGACCTGATGGCCGCGCTGAGCCTGGACGACCAGGCCGGCGCGGTGCCGGAGGCAGAGGACGACCTGGACACAGACGGTTTTGAATTGGTGTGAGCGGACCTTGGGCGGCCCGGGGCCGCCCGTGGTGCCGCCCTGCGGTTGAGGCGCTGCCCGCCTGATATTCCCCGTTTACAGAGTGAAACACCGCTCCTAGCCTGTAGCGCATAACAACGCGACAGGGATGGAAAGGAAACGGGCATGCTGGACGAATTCAAGGCCTTCATTGCCAAGGGCAATGTGATGGATATGGCGGTGGGGATCATCATCGGTGCCGCCTTCACCGCAATTGTGAAATCAATGGTCGATGATCTGATTAACCCGATCATCGGCCTGTTCACCGGCGGAGTGGATTTCACCAACAATTTCGTGGTGCTGGGCGGCGATGGCGCCAGCTACGGCTCGCTGGAGGCCGCGCGCGAAGCCGGCGCCTCGGTTTTTGCCTATGGCTCCTTCCTGATGGCGGTGATCAATTTCCTGATCATCGCCTGGGTGGTGTTCCTGCTGGTCAAATCCGTGAACCGTGCCCGTGACGCGATGGAACGGCAGGAGGACACCCCGGCAGAGGAGGCACCCGCCGGGCCGACAGAGCTTGACGTGCTGCTGGAAATCCGCGACTCGCTGAAAAAATAACGCCGGGACACCGGCACCAGGGAATTGCAGAGGGGCGGGTTTCCGCTCCTCTGCGCGTTTGAAAGGGATAACCGCAAATGGAACATTTGATCGAACAGGCCGGCGCGCTGTGGCCTCTTGCCGTGGCAGGCTTCAAGGCGCTGGTGGTGCTGATCCTGGGCTGGATTGCCACCGGCTGGATCAGCGGCGCGGTGCGCAACCGTATCAACAAGACGCCGCAGATTGACCCGACACTGGGGAATTTCGCCGCCAGCATGATCCGCTGGGTGCTGCTGGCGGTGGTGCTGGTTGCGATCCTCGGCATTTTCGGCATTCAGGCCACCAGCCTGGTTGCGATGCTGGGCGCTGCCACTCTGGCGATCGGCCTGGCGCTGCAGGGCACGCTCAGCGATCTGGCTGCAGGCTTCATGCTGATCCTGTTCCGCCCCTACAAGATCGGCCAGTATGTCGACATCGGCGGCACCGCCGGCACGGTGAAGGACGTGAACCTGTTCGTGACCGAGCTGGCAACGCCTGACAATGTGCAGATCATCGTTCCCAACGGCCAGGCCTGGGGCTCGGTCATCACCAACTTCTCGCATCATGCCACCCGCCGCGTCGACATGGTGTTCGGCATCGACTACGGCGACAGCGCCGATGCCGCCAAGGCGATTATCCTGGCAGAGGCGAATGCGGATGCGCGGGTGCTGCAAGATCCGGAGCCCTGGGTACGGGTCACCAACCTGGGTGACAGCTCTGTCGATCTGACCGCGCGGGTCTGGTGCAAAGCGGAGGATTACTGGGAAGTGAAATTTGCCCTCACCCAGGGCGTGAAGGAGGCCTTTGACACCAAGGGCATTTCCATACCCTATCCGCATTCGGTGGAAATCAAGAAGGCAGGCTGAGGCTCTCCCGCCCGTCTTTGGCCCTTCCGGGGCCGCATCCCGTTGGGCGTGGCGCCCCGCCTTTGGCGGTGCGTTTCACGGCGCGGGGCCCGGATGCCTATTGCTGCCGCGCGCCCTGCATGGCCCGCAGGGCTGCATTCCGGGCTCTTGCCGCCCGGGCGCGCTCCTGCACTCTGTTTTCAGGTTTGGCCGGCGGCCAGCCTGCCAGAACGGTGACGCCTTCCTCATCCGCGAACGCCCACTGCGCCGCAATCAGCTGGTAATTCTTGACCTCCCAGCCTGAGGGGTCTGGCTGAAACCGGAACCGCCAGGTGCCGCGGACCTTCACCGGCAGCCGCAGCTGACGGATGCTGTTCATTGCTTGGTGGCCGTTCATGGCTGCCCGCACACCCGCCGCCCGCAGCTTTTTCATGCGCACAACAAGGTTGCCTGCGTCCCGGAGCCGCCGGCCGGCAAACACCACCTCGATCTCTGCATCAGGCTGCACGATCCCCTTGACCACGAGATCGCCGCGGTTGTTACGGCTGAATACCGGCACCAGCTCCACTACCACGTCACGCACTTCGCGCTTGAACAGGCCCGCATCCTCGATCAGCGGGGTGACTTGCACTGGAGGGCGGCGGCGGTTGGTCATTCGGCAGTCCCAAACACCGCCCTCCGGAAAGCGCGGTGCCTATGTTGTAGTCCCTGGTCGCCCTGAACCTAGACCAGGGGCGTTAAAGAAGCGTTGCTTGGCGTCGCGGACAACAGATGGATGAGCCTCTGGAAATGCAGGACAAAACATTGAAATAATGGAATGTTTGCAGCTTTACCGGCTGACGGAACGCTTCATGACCAGCGTCGGGCTGCCCCTGTAAAGCGCCTCACCTGCTGGCGCATAACCCAGCTTGAGCGCCACCCTGTGCGAGACCTTATGGGCAGGGTCGAAGATGCAGGCCGTTTCCGTCCAATCCGTCATCTCCTCCGCCCATTGGTGGATCCGGCCAACGGCCTCGGTCGCGATCCCATGGCCATGCACCTCCGGTGCCAGCACCCAGCCCGCTTCCGGCACTCCTGCCAGCGGCGGTTCCATGCTGCGCTGGTAGTCGGCAAAGCCCACCTCGCCGATGAACCGGCCGCTCTCGCGCAGGGTGACGGCCCAATAGCCATACCCCATCGCCTGCCAATGGCCGATGTAGCGCAGCAGCCGGGCCCAGCTTTCCTCTGGCGCGGACGGCGTGCCGGAGATGAAACGCACCACCTCCGGCTCCGCCCAGAGCGCTGCCACGGCCTCGAAGTCCTGCACCCGGTGCGGGCGCAGGATCAGCCGCTCGGTCTCCAGAACGGGCGGTGTCATGCAGGCAGCTTGCCGGTCAGCACATAGGTGAGGATTTGGACCACCTGGCGCGGCTCCTCCGCCACCGCCAGCGCGGCAGCATGGACCTCTTTCAGGGCATGCTGATGCTCCGGCGGGCTGAGCACGATGATCGACTTGCCCAGTGCTGCGGCATAGCCGGCGTCAAAGGCCGCGTTCCACTGCTTGTATTTGTCGCCGAAGCGCACCACCACAACATCGGCGTCCGCAATTCCCTTGCGGGTGCGGATCGCGTTCACCATAGCGCCCTTGTGGTCATGCCAGTACTTGCTTTCCTCTGGCCCCAGCACCGCCACGCCGCAATCGTCGCTGGCGTCGTGATCCGTCACCGGCGCGCTGAAGCTCACCTCCAGCCCTTTTGCGCCTTCGATGATCTGCTCCCGCCAGTCGGTGTGGATCTCGCCCGAGAGATAAACATTCAATGCCACGTCTTGTCCTTTCCTGCGCCAGCGCCCGGGGCCGCGGCCAGGGCGGCCATGACCTCGTCATCGCTGGTTTGCGTAAAATCCCTGTAATGCGCGCCGACCGCCCAGAACTCCCTGGGGCTCAGCAAACAGACCAGAGTATCCACCAAGGGGCGCAGTTCGTCCACCGCTTCCGGCGGCGCCACCGGCACCGCCAGGATCACTTCCGCAGGTTTGCGCTCCTTGAGCCAGAAATGCGCGGCCATGAAGGTGGCGCCGGTGGCGATACCGTCATCCACCACGATGACCGTGCGGCCTTCCAGCTCCACCGGCGGATGCCCCTGCAGGTAGCGGGCGCGGCGGGCGGCGTTCTCTTCCCGCGCCTGGGCCACCTGTGCGGCGAAATTCTCCGGCTTCATACCGGTGGCCTTCAGCAGAGCGCCGTTGAAAATGGGATTGCTGCCCTCGGCCAAGGCCCCTGCGGCCAGTTCCGGGTTGGAGGGCATGCCGATCTTGCGGATCAGGATCAGGTCCAGCGGCGCCTGCAAGACCTGCGCAATCGGCAGGGCCACAGGCACCCCGCCCCGCGGCAGCGCCAGCACCACGGGGTCCGTCATCGGCAGTTCAGCCAGTTCTCCGGCCAGCTGAAGCCCGGCAGACATCCGGTCTTCAAACATCTCAGCCTCCACCCCGATACCTAGCGCGGAAGCTGCAAAGGCAAGCCTTAGCGCCGCCGCGCCACCAGGTAGCGCCCGGGCGTATCGGCCGGGTAGTTGCCGGTCTCAATGATCTCAAAGCCTGCATTTTGCACGGCCGCCTCCAGCCTGCGGATGTCGATGAAATCCACGTAGCTGGGCGCCTGCCCCGCCAGCCGCATCAGCGGAATGGCCGCCGAGAACAGCCAGTATTTCCAGCTGCCCCGCATCTCGCCCAGACAGGGGGTCTTGGAGATGAACAGACCGCCGGGCTTCACCCGGCCCGCGACGCCATCCAGAACCTCTGCCAGATCCGGCAGCAGATGCAGCAGGTTATGCGCCAGGACCGCATCAAACGGCCCCTGCGGCGCCTGCCCGGCACTGCAGCATTGAAACTCGACATTGCCTGCGTCGGCGTCCCAGGCCCGCTCGCGGCCAACCTCCAGCATCGCCTCTGACAGATCGGTTGCGACAATTTTGGAGACACCGCCTGACAGCTCAATGGCGGTGGATCCGGTGCCGCAGCCAAGTTCAAGCACGGTGTCCTCCGCCTTGAGATAGGACCGTGTCCGCTCCAGCGTATAACGGTAGGCATCCATGTCGCGGATTTTGGACTTGGCATATTTCGGGGCAATCTTGTTCCAAAAGCGGGCGTCGGCGGTCATGGCTCATCTCCTTGGGTCCCCGCACCCTACCTATGCAGGAACCACTGATAAATTGCCTAAATCCGCAAGGTTGTTATACGTATTTGCATGATGAGCCCTGATTGGAACCATATCCGCGCCTTTCTCGCCACCGCTGAAACCGGTTCTCTGTCAGCAGCGGCACGTAAGCTTGGCCTCACCCAGCCGACGCTCTCGCGCCAGGTTGCGGCACTGGAAGCAGAGCTGGGGGTGCTGTTGTTTGAGCGCCTTGGCCGTGCACTTGCGCTGACGGAAGCGGGACAGGAGCTGCTGGCGCACAGCCGCAGGATGGGCGAGGCAGCTGATGGGCTAGCCCTGGCGGCAACAGGACAAGCGCAGACCATCGAAGGGCTGGTGCGCATCACCGCCAGCGATGGCATCTCGGCCCATATCCTGCCCGGGGTGCTGGAACGGCTGCGCCAGCAAGCGCCGCGGCTGCGGATTGAGATAGTTGCCGCGGACGACATCCGCGACCTGCAGCGGCGCGAGGCGGATATCGCGGTCCGTCACGTCCGCCCGGAACAGCCGGAACTGATAGCCCGCAAGATGCAGGACACCACTGCCCGCTTCTATGCCGCCCGCAGCTATCTGGAACGCCGCGGCACGCCGCGCTGCCGCGCAGACCTCAACGCGCATGATTTTGTGTCCTTCGGCGATATTCCCCAGTTCCTGGCCTACATGGAGCCGCTCGGCATCCGGCTGAGCGAAGGGAACTTCCCTGTCGGCTCAACCAGCGGCCTGGCGGCCTGGGAACTGGTACGGCAGGGCTTCGGCATCGTGCCGATGCTGGATGCCATCGCCCGCAAAAGCCCGGACGTGGAGCCACTGGATCTGGAGGACATGCCAACGCTGGAATTTCCGCTGTGGCTGGCCACTCACCGCGAACTGCACACGAGCCGCCGCATCCGTCTGGTGTTCGACATTCTGGCCGACTACCTGACCGGGCTGAAGATGCGGTTCTGAATCGCCGCCGCAAAGGAAAAGGGCGGCCCCGGAACCGGGAGCCGCCCAAAAGTTTTCCTCAGAACTTTTGCCAAGGCTTTTTCTCAAAAGCCTTGGACCCGCCGTCAGCCGCGCAGGGTGCCGCCGGTCGCCTTGGTGACCTTGGCGATGATCTTCTCGCTCACCGCCTCGATGTCTTTTTCCTTCAGCGTCTGATCGCTGGGCTGCAGCCGCACGGTGATCGCCAGCGACTTCTTCCCCTCACCCAGGGAGCCGCCGATGAACTCGTCAAAGACGCGGACATCCTCGATCAGCGCCTTGTCGGCACCAGCTGCCGCGTTGACCAGGGTCAGCGCTTCGACGCTGTCGTCGACAACAAAGGCAAAGTCCCGCTCCACCGCCTGCAGGTCGCTGATCGCCAGCGCAGGGCGGGTGGCCGAGGATTTGCGCGGCATCGGAATTTCATCCGGGAAGATGGTAAAGGCCACGGCGGCCCCCTTGATGCCCAACTCCTTCAGCACTTTCGGGTGCAGCTCGCCAAAGACGCCGAGGGTCTTCTTCGGCCCCAGGCAAATGCGGCCATGGCGGCCCGGGTGCCACCAAGCAGCGCCTTCGCGCAGGATCTGCACCTTGGCCGGGGCACCAATGGCAGCCAGCACCGCCTCTATGTCAGCCTTGGCATCATAGAGATCCACCGCGCGCGAGGCGCCATGCACGTCCTTCGGCCCGGTGCGGCCCACCAGCAAGCCCGCGATCTGGTTGACCTGCTCGCCCGGTTCGCCGCCGGTGAAGGCAGGGCCTGCCTCAAACAACGCCAGATCCATGAAGCCGCGCGCCTGGTTGCGGGCCGCAGCCTGCAACAGGCCTGCCAGCAGATCGGGGCGCATGTGCGACATCTCGGAGGAGATCGGGTTGGCCAGCATGGTGGCATCATCGCCGCCGCCGAACAGCGCAGCCGAGGCCTTGTCGATGAAGCTGTAGCTGACAATTTCGTTGTAGCCGAGGCTGGCGCAGGTGCGGCGCGCCATCTGCTGGCGCCGCTGCTGCGGGGTCATCACCGGCTTGGGGATGCCGTCGGTCAGCCGCGGCAGCGGCTTGCCCTGCAGCTTGGTCAGCGACGCGATACGCGCGACCTCTTCCACCAGATCGGCCTCGCCCTGCACATCCGGACGCCAGCTGGGCACATGCGCCATACTGCCTTCCAGGCGGAAACCCAGGCGGGTCAGGGTCTGGCGCTGGTCGCTCTCCGGGATCTCCATGCCCACCAGCGATTGCACCCGGTCCGCGTCCAGCTTGTAGGCACGCGAATGATCCGGCACATCGCCCGCGATCACCACCTCCGACGGCTCGCCACCGCAGAGGTCCAGGATCATCTGGGTCGCCCGGTGCAGGCCCTCGATGGTGTATTCCGGATCGACGCCGCGCTCAAAGCGGTAGCGCGCGTCGGAGTTGATCTTGAGCGCGCGGCCCGCCATGGCGATCTGCACGTGATCCCAGAACGCGCTCTCCAGGAACACATCCACGGTCTCCTCGGTGCAGCCGGTTTCCTCACCGCCCATGATGCCGCCGATGCTTTCAGGGCCATTGGCATCCGAGATCACCATTTGGCCCGCGCCGAAGGTGTATTCTTTCTCATCCAGCGCCTTCAGCGTCTCACCGCCAGCCGCGCGGTGAACACGCAGGTCGCCCGAAACCTTGGCCGCGTCGAACACATGCAGCGGGCGGTTCTGGTCGAAGGTGAAGAAGTTCGTGATGTCCACCAGCGCCGAAATCGGGCGCAGGCCGATCGCCTTCAGCCGGTCCTGCAGCCACTGCGGGCTGGGGCCGTTCTTCACGCCCTTGATCACCCGGCCTGCAAACAGCGGGCAGCCGTCCAGCGTATCAGCGTCGATGGTCACCTTGATAGGGCTTGCGAAGTCGCCCGGGACCGCCTCGAACGCGCGGGTTTTCAGTGTGCCGAGGCCGCGCGCCGCCAGGTCGCGGGCAATGCCGTAAACACCCAGTGCATCGGGGCGGTTGGGGGTGATCGCGATCTCGATCACCGGATCGACCTTGGCCGGATCGTTCTCTGCCAGCCAGTCCACGAACTTGTCGCCGACCGCGCCCGAAGGCAGCTCGATGATGCCGTCATGCTCGTCCGACAGCTCCAGCTCATGCTCGGACGCCATCATGCCAAAGCTTTCTACACCGCGGATCTTGCCGACGCCGATGGTGATGTCGAGGCCGGGGATATACATGCCCGGCTTGCAGACCACCACGGTGATGCCTTCGCGTGCGTTCGGCGCGCCGCAGATGATCTGCAGCTCGCCCTCGTCTGTGTCCACCTTGCAGACCCGCAGCTTGTCTGCATCCGGGTGCTTTTCGGCGTGCTTCACATAGCCGAGCTTGAAATCCTTCAGCGCGTCCGCCGGATTGACGACCCCTTCGACCTCAAGGCCCAGATCGGTCAGGGCATCAGTGATCTCTTCCACCGAAGCGTCGGTGTCGAGGTGGTCTTTCAGCCAGGAAAGCGTGAATTTCAT
>JABXIA010000354.1 GCA_013373325.1 Paracoccaceae bacterium | reverse complement strand
TGGTCGTGATCTACCTCATTCTGTCGCGCGTCGCGCTGCCCCGCATTGCTGCGGTGCTGGCCGAGCGTCAGGGGACCATCACCAACGACCTCGCCGCGGCTGAAGACCTGAAAGCCAAGGCTGTCGAGGCCGAAAACGCATATAACAAAGCTCTGGCGGATGCCCGTGCCGAGGCTCAGCGCATCGCTGCTGAAACCCGCGCAGAAATCCAGGCCGGGCTGGACGAGGCAATTGCCAAAGCGGACGAACAGATCGCTGCCAAGGCTGCCGAGTCTGAAAAGGCAATCGCCGAAATCAAGGCCGGCGCGCTGGAAAGCGTGAAAGCAGTTGCAAACGATACCGCAGAAGCGCTGGTCGCTGCTCTGGGCGGTTCGGCAGACAAAGACGCAATTGCCAAGGCAGTTGCCGAGCGGACGAAAGGATAAGGACATGCGCAACATTCTCGCTCTTGCCCTGACCCTTGGCGCTGCTTCGCCTGCATTTGCGGCCGGCGGCGGCATGGACCTGTCCAACACCAACCTGGTTGTTGCGCTGGCGTTCATCCTGTTCATCGGCATTCTGCTGTTTGCCAAGGTGCCGTCGCTGCTGGCTGGCCAGCTCGACAACCGCGCCGAAGGCATCCAGAAGGAACTGGACGAAGCCCGTGCCCTGCGTGAAGAGGCCCAGACCGTTCTGGCGTCTTACGAGCGCAAGCAGCAGGAAGTTCAGGCCCAGGCCGACCAGATCGTTGCTGCCGCCCGTGACGAAGCTGCCCGCGCAGCTGAGCAGGCCAAAGCGGATCTGGAAACCTCCATCGCCCGCCGTCTGGCGGCTGCTGAGGATCAGATCGCCTCGGCAGAAGCTTCGGCTGTGAAGGAAGTGCGCGATCAGGCGATCTCCATCGCTGTTGCCGCTGCGGATCAGGTGATCTCCAAGCAGATGACCGCCGCCGAGGCCAACAAGCTGATCGACGCTGCCATCGCGGATGTGGACGCCAAGCTGCACTAAGCGCTGGCTGACACAGACAAGTTAAAAGAACCCGGTCCGAGTGGCCGGGTTTTTTTGTGAAGGAAGCTTAAAGTCCCTAAGGACTGTCCTTGCCTGACCAAAGTTTGGCGCTGATTTGCACTTTTGAGAATGTTTTTCGCGATCCAATAGGGCCCATTCCGCCAGAGGAACCAGTACGCCAAAACTCAATCTGGTCATCAAACACCATCGCGAGTTCTTCAATGATGTCTCTTGCAATAGCCTGTGCCTTGGAAGCGGCCGACGCGTCTTCTCCGTAGTACTTGTAATGATCATGTGTAAAATCTCCGTAGAACACGGTCACTTCGTAGCCGTCGTCTCGGATAACAATTGGCTTCCAAGAGGCATCAACGGCTGGGACTGTTGCGATAATGCTTGAATCCTCGCCGCCAAATTCGATCTCCATTTCAGGAAAGTGCTTCCTTATTTCCGAACACAGAAGTTGCTTTAGCACTGTTGAAGTATCCTTTTTCTAAAATCCGAACCGCCCGAAAATACCATCGAAAAAGCCAGCACCATGTCGCGCTGATTACTTTGCAAAAGTACAACGTCGCATTGTCCCGCAATGCCGTCATTGATCTTTAGTTCACCCCTTGCCCGTTTCATGCTCCAGCCGCTGCTTAGCCACCTCTGCGTTGCGCTCGGCGCGTTGGTGGTCGTTGAGGGCCTGTTTCACATAGTCCAGATGCGCCTCCACCGCGGTGCGGGCAGCTTGCGGGTCGCGGGCTTGGAGGGCGGCGTTGATGGCGCGGTGCTGCTCCAAGAGTGCTTCATAGGTGGTGTGCTGCTGGAACATGATGCGGCGGTTGTAGAACACGCCTTCGCGCAAGAGGTCGAACATTGAACGCATCATGTGCAGCATGATGACGTTGTGGCTGGCGTCCATGATGGCGGAGTGGAACTGGGCGTCGAGTTTGGCCGCTTCCTCAGAGACGGCGGGATTGCCGGCCGCTTCCATCTTGTCAAAAATCGCCTGGATCACCTGCAGGTCATAGTCCGACCCGAACCGGGCGGCGCGCTCGGCAGCGAGCCCCTCCATGTCGCGGCGGAAGGAGAGGTAGTCGAACACCGCTTCGTCATGGGTGGCGAACAGCTGGATCAGGGCGGGGGAGAAGGCGGAGCCCAGAACATCAGCCACAAAGACGCCGGAGCCGGCCTTGGAGGCCAGCAGCCCGCGGTCCTGCAACTCACCGATGGCATCGCGCAACGACGGGCGGGAGACGCCGAGCCGTTCGGCCAGTTCCCGTTCGGCGGGCAACCGTTCACCGGGGGACAGGATGCCGCGCAGGATCAGCTGCTCGATCTGTTTGACGACGGAGGCGGAGAGTTTTTCGGTCTGGACTTTTTGGAAAGGCATCTGGTCGCTCTGGCGGATTGGTCAATTTATATGACCACGCGGGGCGGACAGCTGCAAGAGCGGAGCGCATCACGAAGATTGTAACAATAGGTCAGTATTATTGACTTTAATTTGGAGCCTCCTACCGTGGCCCTAGTTGTTGAGCGAGGAGGAAGCCATGCAGCTGGACCAGATATTTGCCACCCGCAACAGCCGGATGAAAGCGTCGGAAATCCGCGAGCTTCTGAAACTGCTGGACCAGCCGGACATCATCTCCTTTGCCGGCGGCATTCCCGATCCGGCATTGTTTCCGGCGGATGAGTTTGCCGAGGCTTTCAAGAACGCGCTGACGCCGGAGCGGCAGGCGCAGGCGCTGCAGTATTCCGTCAGCGAGGGTTATCTGCCGCTGCGCCAGTGGATCGTGGCGGAGATGGCGAAGATCGGTATCGTTTGTGAGGCGGAGAATGTTCTGATCACCTCCGGCTCGCAGCAGGCGCTGGATTACCTGGGCAAACTGTTCCTGTCTCCGGGCGACACCGCGCTGGTCGGCTGGCCGACCTATCTGGGGGCGCTGGCGGCGTTCAACGCCTATGAGCCGCGCTATGACCGGCTGTCGCTGAACGGGAACCGCACCGCGGAAAGCTATGCTGAAGGTGCGGCAGAGGCAGGGAGTGCGGTGAAATTCGCCTATCTCTCGCCGGACTTTGCGAACCCGACCGGTGAGACGCTGGACCGCGCCGGGCGGTTGCGGCTGCTGGACATCGCGGACGCGCTGGAGTGTGCCATCATCGAAGACGCGGCCTATCAGTCGCTGCGTTATGACGGGGAGCCGGTGCCGCCGGTGCTGGCGCTGGAGATTGAACAGAAGGGCTCGCTCGAGGACTGCCGCACTGTCTATTGCGGATCGTTCAGCAAGACCCTGTCGCCGGGTCTGCGGATCGGCTGGGCAGTGGCGGCCAAGCCCGTGATTGCGCAGATGGTGCTGCTGAAACAAGCGGCGGATCTGCACACCACGACCATCAACCAGATGGCTGTGCACGGCGTTGCAGAAGCCTGCTTTGACGCACATGTTGGGCAGCTGCACGCGGTCTATCAGCGCCGCCGCGACGTGATGCTGGCGGCCTTGGATGAGCACATGCCCGAGGGGGCCGAGTGGACCCGGCCTGAGGGCGGCATGTTCGTCTGGATCACCCTGCCGGAGGGGATGGACGGTGCGCAGCTCCTGGCGCGCTCGCTTGAGACGGAGCGGGTGGCCTTTGTGCCCGGTCAGGCGTTTTTTGCCGATGGCAGCGGCCGGAACACGATCCGGCTGAGCTTCTCCAATTCCAACCACGCGGCCATCGAGGAGGGCATTGCCCGGCTGGGGCGGCTGTTGCGGTCCGTCTGAGGCCAGACAAGCTCCTGCTTGGCAAAACACCGCCGTTTGGTTCGGGTTATCCACAAGATATGGTGTGGTTTGAACAGAATTCGCCCCGATTTGGGGGTGCGAAGCGTTGACTCAACGGGTAGGAACCGCTGAACTTTCTCGATACGGAATCACGAAGGGGCAGCTTTGCGGTTTTCCAAGCTCAGGCTGAACGGCTTCAAAAGCTTTGTTGATCCTACCGAACTGGTCATTGCCGATGGGCTGACAGGGGTTGTGGGTCCAAACGGTTGCGGCAAATCCAAT
>JABXIA010000157.1 GCA_013373325.1 Paracoccaceae bacterium | reverse complement strand
GTATGGACGTGGAGGTTCGAGTCCTCTCCTGGGCACCATTCCCTCAACATTTTGTTTCCCATTGCGAACCAAAGCGCGCAAGCATTTGGCTTCAAATGCTTTCTGCGTCAATTTCGAGCGGTTCACGCAACGTTTTCGCCACAGCCCCTCGAAAGTAAAGCCAACCGGGCTTTCAGCAACTCATAATAAATGATTAAAGCGCAAAGATTGCAGGCGCAAAGAAGCCGCCACCAAGAGTTGTTTCAACGGTTTTAGGTTTTCCAGCACGCGACGAAGGCCAACAGGAAGATATCTCATGTGTTTAGATTGCATTGAACGCGCCGCAACGGATGGTCAGGACGATGCCAGCTCTGCGAGAATTGTCGAAATCTCCGATGCAGGGCATGGAACCTGGACCTCGTACCGCATAGCCCCTGGAGACTCGTTCCAAGGCACACTTTCCGCTAACGGAGACCGGGACTGGGTCGCCATTACGCTGACCGAGGGCGAAACATACGAAATTGAACTGAGCGGTGCGGCCAGCGGCGGCGGCACTTTGCCCGACCCTTACCTGCGGCTTTACAATGACCAAGGCAGCCTGATCCGCAGTGATGATGACGGCGGTCCAGGTTATGATTCCGCTATTACATTTACTGCGTCCTCCTCCGGGACATACTACATCAGTGCCGGTGCTTACCGAGATAATTACTCTGGCAGCTACACGATTTCCACCGATGTGGATGAACCGGCTCAAGTCGGGTCTCTGGATGACCTGGCGGGCTATCTGACAGATGGCTACTGGGAAGACAGCGGCCGGACGGGAAGAAGCTTCGACACTTCAGGCAGCAATGTCATTACCGTAAACCTTACCGGGCTGACCGCAGAAGGCCAGCAGCTTGCACGCTGGGCCCTGAAGGCCTGGGAGATGGTGGCAAATATCGAGTTTTCCGAGACCACCAGCGACAGTGCGGGCATCACGTTCATTGATCACGAGGCTGGTGCATATTCGACCTCTCAAGTGTCGAATGGCGTCATCACTTCGTCTCTTGTGAATGTCTCCCTGCCATGGCTGAGTACCTACGGGACCAGCATCGACAGCTATTCGCTACAGACTTACATTCACGAAGTTGGGCATGCGCTCGGTCTGGGACACCAGGGCGGCTACAACGGCACCGCAACCTACGGGTACAGCGAAGAGTTCACAAATGACAGCTGGCAGCTGTCTATCATGTCCTATTTCAGCCAAACAGATAACACGAGCGTCGACGCAAGCTACGCTTATCTTCTGACTCCGATGATGGCAGACATTATTGCTATCCAGGAACTGTACGGCGCTCCGGACAGCGGCGGCGCGACAGCAGGTGACACCGTCTGGGGGCCCGGCTCCAGCCTGACCGGCACTCTCGGTGATCTGTTTGGCGACCAAAACAACATTCAGGGCAATGCCGTTGCCTTCACTATCTACGACCAAGGCGGCACCGACACTCTGGATGCCAGCAGCTATAACCAAGCAAGCCGCATTGACATGCGGGCGACCCGGTTTTCGGACATCGGCGGGCTGACGGGCAACGTAGGGATTGCCAGGGGAACAATAGTTGAAAACGCAATAACTGGTTCTGGCAATGACACGGTAACCGGCAACGACGCCGACAACGTCATCCAGACTGGGGCTGGGGATGACCGCCTCCTCGGCGGGACCGGCGATGACCAGCTGTTTGGGCGCATCGGCAACGACGTGCTTATTGGCGGCAGCGGCAATGACACCCTGAGGGGTGATGCAGGCACCGACCGCCAGTACGGCGGGACTGAAAATGATGTCCTGGATGGCGGCGCCGGAACCGACACGCTTTATGGCGACGAGGGCAGTGACACACTGTATGGCGGCGATGACAGAGACTACCTCAATGGCGGTGCGGACGCCGATGTCCTGTTCGGCGGCCAAGGCAATGACCAGCTGTTCGGGCAACTGGGTGATGACCGCCTCCTCGGCGGGTCCGGCGATGACCAGCTGTTTGGGCTTGGCGACAACGACGTGCTGATTGGCGGCAGCGGCAATGATACCTTGAGGGGGGATGCAGGCACCGACCGCCTTTTCGGCGGGACTGAAAATGATGTCCTGGATGGCGGCGCTGAAACCGACACGCTTTATGGCGACGAGGGCAGCGACACATTGTATGGTGGCGATAACAACGACTTCCTCAATGGCGGTGCGGATGCCGATGTCCTGTTCGGCGGCCAGGGCAATGACCATCTGCTTGGACAGCTGGGCGACGACAGCCTCTTCGGCGAGGCCGGTGATGACCTTCTTTCCGGTGGAGCTGGCAGTGATGTCTTTGTGTTTGGCGACAATCACGGCCACGACCGCATCGCGGATTTCTCCATTGACACCGTCAATGAGCGTGTCAGCCTTTCCGGGGTTTCCTCGCTAGACAGCTTCGAAAACGTGCTTGGAGCGTCCATTCAGGCAACAGATGGTGTTCTGATCACGACAGGCGCCAACAGCAGCCTCCTGCTTGAAGGTGTGCAGATCAGCAGTCTTGCTGCGGATGACTTCATCTTCTGACCGGCGGCCGGCAAAACTGCAGCACGGCACAGGCTTGTCTGTGCCGTGCAACTTTCTTCAGGGATTCTTAAGAGCCTTTTGCCGTTTTTGAGGGCGCAGTTGAGTTTGCAGGCCAAAGCGCCTATTTCCACTGCAACAGCCCCGGTGCGGTGAATATCAAAAGGGAATTCCAGTGGCCAATTACCTGTACAAGAACGACCTGCCCGACGGGCTGGATCTTGGTCCCGTTGTCGCCATTGACTGCGAGACGATGGGTCTGAACCCCCACCGCGACCGTCTCTGCGTGATCCAGATGTCCGGCGGTGACGGCAATGCCCATATTGTTCAGGTTGAAAAAGGCCAGACCGCGGCGCCCAATCTTTGCCGGATGCTGGAAGACCCGAATGTGCTGAAGCTGTTTCATTTCGGCCGCTTCGACATCGCCGCGATGTACCACGCATTCGGCGCTTTGGCAGCTCCGGTCTACTGCACCAAGATCGCCAGCCGCCTGGTGCGCACCTACACTGACCGCCACGGGCTGAAGAACCTGACACAGGAACTCTTGGGCATCGACATCTCCAAGCAGCAGCAGATGAGCGATTGGGGCGCAGAGGAACTGACCGAGGCGCAGCTCGACTATGCGGCTTCCGACGTCCTGCACCTGCACAAGCTGCGCGACGCACTGGACAAGCGCCTGGCCCGCGAGGGACGCACCGAAATGGCCCAGGCCTGTTTTGATTTCCTCCCCATGCGCGCCAAGCTGGATCTTGCCGGCTGGCCCGAAATTGACATCTTCGCCCACTCATGACCGATACAGAAAAATTCCTCGTCACCGCCCGCCAGGTGATCACCGATGAGGCCAATGCGCTGAACAGCCTGGCCGAAGGTCTGGATGAGCGTTTTGCCGAAGCTGTTCAGCTGATCCTGCAGGCCAAGGGCCGCATCATCGTCAGCGGAATCGGCAAGTCCGGCCACATTGGCCACAAGATTGCCGCAACACTGGCCTCCACCGGCACACCCGCCTATTTCGTGCACCCGGCTGAAGCCAGTCACGGCGACCTCGGCATGCTGTCCGAAGGTGATGTGGTTCTGGCGATTTCAAACTCGGGCGAGGCGCCGGAACTGGCCAACCTGCTGGCCTTCACCCGCCGCTTCGCCATCCCGCTGATCGGCCTGTCCAGCAAGATGGACAGCACCCTGATGAAACAGGCTGACGTGCACCTGCAAATCCCCTCGATGGGCGAGGCCTGCGGCTTTGGCATGGTGCCCTCGATCTCCACCACGCTGACGCTGGCAATGGGCGACGCCCTGGCAATCGCGCTGATGAAGCACCGCGATTTCCGCCCGGAAAACTTCCGCGACTTCCACCCGGGCGGCAAGCTCGGCGCCCAGCTCAGCAAGGTGCGCGACCTGATGCACGCGGACGCTGCGCTGCCGCTTGTCTCGGAAACCACCCCGATGGCAGACGCACTGATCGAAATCAGCCAGAAGGGGTTCGGCGTCGCTGGCGTTGCCGCCGCCGATGGCGCGCTGGTCGGCATCATCACCGACGGCGACCTGCGCCGCCATATGGACGGGCTGCTGAACAAGACCGCGGCTGAGGTGATGACCGCGGACCCTGCCACCATTGCTCCCGGCGCCATGGCGCAGGAGGCGGTAGCGGTGATGAACCAGCGCAAGATCACATGCCTGTTTGTGGTCGACCCGGAGAAAGGAAGAAAGGCCGAAGGCCTGCTGCATATCCACGACTGCCTGCGGGCTGGGCTGGGCTGACAGAGGCGCGGAGCAGGGCATGGACAGCCATTCAAGAGCCGTCGCATATCTCAAGGTGCTGCTGCCGCTGGCGGCACTGGTTCTGCTGTCGACGCTGTTCCTGATCTCGCGCGGGGTGAACACGGATGCGGTGATCCCCTTTGCGCAAAAGGAAATCGAAGACCGGATGAGAGGCCAGCTGGTCACCGCGCCCTTCTTCTCCGGCACCACCGCAAAGGGCGATGAGATTAAGGTGACCGCCTCTACGGCCCGCCCTGGCCGGAACGGCGCGCCTGCAATAGCCAGTGATATGTCCGCGGAGATCCATTTGGCGGAGGGCGGCAAGATCACGCTGGCCTCCGAAACCGGAGTCATCAATCCGGCCCAGGACACCGCCCGCTTTACCGGAAATGTGATCATCACCTCGGCCGATGGCCTTGTTGTCGAGACTGAGGAGCTGAATTCTATTCTCAGCGGATTGTCGGCCCACAGCCCGGGGCCGGTCCGCGCGACCGGCGACATCGGCGTGCTGACGGCAGGCAACATGCAGATCGAGTCAAAAACTGACGGCGGCCCGGTCCATATGCTGTTCAAAAACGGGGTGAAGCTGTTATATCAACCCCAGCAACCGGAAAGATAACCTGTGTCTTATTTGCGCGCATTGATTTTCAGCCTGCCTCTCGCGGTGTTTCCCGGTCTCGCACTGGCACAAACGGCCTCCGTTGCTTTCGGCGCTGTCAAGGCCGACCCCGGCCTGCCGGTTGAAGTCACCGCTGACAATCTTGCTGTGAACCAGGCCGACGGTTCGGCTGAATTCACCGGAAATGTCCTGATCGTGCAGGGCGTCATGCGGCTGTCCGCAGACACGGTTCTGGTTATCTACAAGACGGCAGAACAAAGCGGCGGCGAAGGCGGCATCGAACGGCTGGAGGCGACAGGCAACGTGGTTCTGGTCAGCGGCCCGGACGCGGCCGAGTCTCAGTACGCAGAGTACACCATCGACCGGGGAACGGTTGTGATGACCGGCAACGTGCTGCTCAATCAGGAAAACGGGACCCTTGCCTCAAACCGGCTGGAGGTGAACCTTACCTCCGGCACCGCGCAGATGGCCGGCCGCGTGAAAACCATCCTCAACCCGAACGGCGGCAGCAACTGATGGCGAAACCAGACCTGAAAGTGACGGAAGGCTCCTCCGGGCTGCGCATCGAACGGCTGCGCAAATCCTACCGCAAGAAGGTGGTGATCCGGGACGTCTCCCTGTCTTTGAACCGGGGTGAGGTGGTGGCCCTGCTTGGCCCCAACGGCTCTGGCAAGACCACCAGCTTCTACACGATTGCCGGCCTGGTGTTTCCCGAAGCCGGCACCGTCACCATTGACGGCCAGAACGTGACCGGCCTGCCGATGTACCGCCGCGCGCGCCTGGGCATCGGCTACCTGCCGCAGGAAATGTCGATCTTCCGCGGATTGTCGGTGGAGGACAACATCTCTGCCGTTCTGGACATCTCGCAAAAGCACGAGCACAAACGCCGCGAGCGGCTGGAAGAACTGCTGTCGGATTTCTCTATCGAACATCTGCGCCGCGCGCCTGCGCTGGCGCTGTCGGGCGGTGAGCGCCGCCGCGTCGAAATCGCCCGCTGCCTGGCCGCCAACCCGAAATACCTGCTGCTCGATGAACCTTTCGCCGGCGTCGACCCGATTTCCGTCGGCGACATCCGCCACCTGGTGGCTGACCTCAAAAAACGCGGCATCGGAGTGCTGATTACTGATCACAACGTGCGCGAGACGCTGGAAATCGTCGACCGCGCCTATATCCTGCACGACGGCCAGGTGCTGATGTCGGGAAGCCCAGAAGAGGTGGTGGAAAACGAGAATGTCCGCCGTGTTTATCTGGGTGACAACTTCCGCATTTCCTGACCCTTTTAACGCCTCCGCGGCAGCAATTAACCGCTGAAAACCGGGGCTTCTTTTTTCGCGTTATCCATTGACTCTCCCGCTGTCTTGCCGTGGAATTGACCCATGGCATACGCGCAGTCCGATGCAGTCCGAACAACAGCCTTGGCGACAAGGCCCGGATGGATGCAACCGGACGGCTGGCCTGCCCCCGGTTCCGGACCTGACGTGACACCGCCAAGGATTGCCTTGGCGGCGGGCCCGGCCGCAATAAATTGTGAAGGAGATCACATGCGTTACAAAATCAGCGGCAAACAGATCGACATCGGCGACGCTCTGCAGGTTCATGTGCAGAACGAGCTGGGTTCGGCCGTACAAAAATACGCCGAGCGCCCAACCGACGCGACTGTGGTCTTTTCCCGTTCGGCGCATGAATATGTGTGTGAAGCCACCGTCCATCTGTCGACCGGGCTGAGCGCGCAGGCAAAAGCCCACGAAACCGAAATCTATGCTGCCTTCGACGCGTGCTGCGAGAAAATGGAAAAGCAGCTGCGCCGCTACAAGCGCCGCCTCAAGGATCACCACAAGGACCGCAGCGAGCCGGTTGAACATCTGGGCGCCAACTCGTATATCCTCGCCTCTGAGGAAGCGGATTCCGAACCGGACTCGCTGCAGCCGATCATCGTCGCCGAAATGGAGACCCGTATCCCCTCCCTGTCTGTCGGGGAAGCGGTGATGCAGATGGAACTGGCAGGAGCCCCGGTACTGGTCTTCCGCAATGAAGGCAAAGACGGATTGAATGTGGTCTACCGCCGCGACGACGGCAACATCGGCTGGATCGATCCGTAAACACACCTAAGGCATCGGCGCCCCCGGACGGGGCGCCGGAACGGAGCAGACACATGCAGATTTCCAGCATCCTCAAGCCAGAGGCCGTCCGGGTTATCGGTGCGGTCTCCAGCAAGAAGCGCTTGTTCCAGGAAATCGCGGATGTCGCTCAGACCGCCTACGGGCTTGACGCGCAGCCCACGGTCGAGGCTTTGCTTGACCGGGAGAGCCTCGGCCCCACCGGCGTCGGCCACGGCGTCGCCCTGCCGCATGCCCGGCTTGAGTCCATCAGCGAGGTCTGCGGCACGTTCCTGATCCTGGAAAAACCGCTGGAGTTCGGTGCGGTTGACCGCCAGCCGGTGGATATCGCCTTTGCCCTGTTCGCCCCCGAAGACGCCGGCGTCGAGCATTTGAAAGCACTGGCGCTGGTGTCGCGCACCCTGCGCGAGCAAAGCTTCTGCACCAAGCTGCGTGCCAACCACGATCCGGCGACGCTCTACACCATCCTGACCGAAGGCCAGTCCGTCCAAGCCGCCTGAGGCGCCGGGCGCCGCCGGCCGGATAGCCCCGCCCCCCCCGCAAGACCACCTGAGCTCTGCAGTTTCCGTGGTTCTCCCGCCCGTCATCGGCAGCCTGCCGGCAGCGCTCTTCCCGTTGGGCCTGGCACGATCCGCGGCCTGCGGCCCCGCCCCGTGCGGAGGCATCCGTACAGCATGTATTTCCAACAACCGGCAGGGTGGCTACCAGGCACCGCGCCGCACCCCGTGCGGCGCCCGGCCCAAGGCCGTTCCTGGTGTTCAGCCACGCTGAACTCCTGGCGGGCGCGGGAGCCCTATTTTTGCAACGGAACGAGAGGTTTCAGTCCTGCCGCCAGGGCCCGAAGCCGAAGGCCAGGTAATCGCGCTGGTAGACCGAAGCAATCAGCGATTCCAGCTCCGCATCATAGATATCCGCCAGCGTAAAAGGCGCCTCCGGCTTGGTCTCCGGGACCGCCCCCGGCTCCATCCGGCCCAGCTTGCGGGCCAGCGCAGGCAGGTCTTCGCCCATCTCCTCCTCGCGGATCAGCAGATCCGGGGTGCCCAGTTCGGCGAATCCGGCCAGTGCCTGGGCTTGGGTTGCCCACTCCGCATCCAGCCGCACCGGGGTCTGCCCGGCTAGGCTGGCGCGCACAAACTCCAGAAACCCGGCAAAGGCCTCGCGGTGCTGGGCCCGCGAATAGCCGGCGCCAGGCCCGTCTTCCGGAATGGGCAGTTTGAACTGCCGCCGCAGGGTGTTGCGGATCTGCCCGTAACTGCCCTCGCCCGCGTTCAGGATCCGCCGGCAGAACACAGCATGCGCCCGCGCCGCAGGATGGCGGAGCACGGTGAAACTGCGAAACCCCTTGTTGCGCCGTTTCCACTGGCGCAGCTGCTTCTGGTTCATGCCTTGGATCAGCCCGTCCGGCGCCGCCTGGTCCAGTCCGGCCATCCATTGCACCACGCCTGCCTCCGGCCCGCCCCTCACCGGCAGATACAGGATAGGCGTCCCGGCCCCCGCCACGTAGCCCGGCACCGCCGGGCCGCGGCGCGGTTCGAAATTCGGGGTCCGCGTCAGATTGAACCGGTCCATACCGGCCAGCGCTTCCTCCATCTCGTCCGGATTGGCCACCTTGGCCAGCACCGGCGCCGGGTTCTGCCGCTTGAGACTGCTGTCAAGCGCCTCCAGTTGCTGCGGAACGCCGAGCCAGCGGGCCAGACCGTTCATCACTTCAAGGCTCTGCAAGTCTTCGTAGGCCACGTAAAACGCTGTTTGCCCCAGCGCCTGCAGCCGGTTCAGGAGACGGACCTGAAAGTCCTGCAGCGCTTCCACATGGGCCGCGAACTCCGCCGCGTCAAATCGCGCCTTGGCGTCCTTGCGCCGCTTCACATCGGTCAGTTTCCACTGGCCGGTTTCCTGGGCGATCTTCCACGAGACATAGCTGTCGAGCGGGTTGCGGGTCAGGATCACCTTGGCGCAGCGCGGATCCTCCAGCATCAGATCCAGCACCCGCGGGTCGTGATCGTGGAAGTAGCGAAAGCCCCCCAGAACACCTGGCTCTGCCTTGATTTCCTGGATCAGCCGCGCCGGATCGGCGTCCCGCATCGCCTGGGTCACGCCCAAGATTTCTGTACTGTTCGGGTAGCCGATGAAATGCGGGTTAAACGCCTCTCCATGGCATGCCAGCCGGTCGAAGGCGTTTAGATTGCTTTCCAGGAAATTGGAGCCGGTCCGCATTTCGGCGAAGACGGTGAAGTAATCAAAGGAGGGTTCAGACATAATGGATTATCGCACCAGATAAGGTTTGCGCTGCGGCTTGGACGGGCTGGCAGGGCTGTGCTCGACCGGAAAGTCGCCCATCAGATAAGGGTGCATGCCCTGGTTCTTCAAATTCTGCAGAAACTGCCCGAAGCCTTCAAGATCCACCATCCTGGGGGCTTCGCTCAAATGCCGCGCGGACAGCGGTCCGATTTCGTCGATGATGGTCTGCAAGGGCTCCATCGGCGCTTCGACAAACTCCGCCATGGTCCAGATCCGCACCCGTGCCTTGGTCCATTGGGAGCGCAGGATCTGCAATTGGTCCGCCTCTCTCTGTTGCAGCCTGGCCGCCTCCTGGCGCAGTTCCGCGAAACTGCGGCTGGACTTGAACAGCGGAATCGCCCAGGCGCCGCTGATGACAGAGACCTGCGCGTTGGTATCCCGCGCCACCAGCCAGTTCACCGCCTGATTGCTGCGCGGTCCGAACTGAAAGCACTGACGCTCACCTCGGGTGTTCCAGATCAGGCTGGTCAGAAAGCTTTCCGGGTTATAGTCGCGCAACCCTGCGCTGCCGTTCAGGCAGCCGTTGATCAGGCTCTGCCCTTCACAGAATTCCGCCCCCTCCGGTGCAAAGATATGCCCGTGCACCTTGCTGCCGGTCGTGCGTGCCAGCCAGGTTTCGAAATCTTCAAACAGCTCGGAAAAGCCCTGAAAAACCGAGTAAGGGCTAGAAGTGACCCCGTTCTCTGAGCCATGGCCGGGAAACCGGCTCTGCATATAGAGACCGGGCCGTCCGCGGGTGCGCCGCTCCACCGCCTTGGCAAAGATCCGGTCGATCTTGCCGGGGTTCGGTTCCGTCCGCTTCATCACCCCTGCCTGATCGCTCAGAAAGGCCTGATACAGCCGGTCTGCATGCGGCCAGATCTTGCGCGCTACAAAACAGTCCGAGCGGCGCAGAAGCTGCAGATGATCGTCGTAGAAGATATGCGGCTTGCCCTGGAAATCGAACTTGCTCAGCGTCAGGGAGCGGCTTTCAATGTTGCCCGAGTACTGCCGCACCAGGGTCTGAAAGTAGCTTTCATCCGGGATCCAGACCTTGCGGAAATAAGCGTCATAGGCAGGGCGTTCCGGGTCCTGCAGGATCGCCGCCAGGGTCTTGCGTGTCAGGCACCACCACTGGCTGCCCATATGCGGCACCAATCCTGACGGGATCCGCCGCTTGATCCGCAGCTTGCGCTGCAGGCTGACATAGCGGTCGAACAGATAGCGGTGTTTCTTCCAGGAGAACGGGAACCGCAGCGTGAACCGCTCATGACTGAGCCCCCCGACGATCCAAGGCACATCCGCGGTGGTGGCGCTTTCAATGAAATCGGTATCCGGGCGCGCAGCCAGGTAATCGGCCAGTTCCTGCACCGGCCTCAGCGGCAGGCAGGAGCCGGAGGCCAGATAGACATGGCGCACATCCGGAAACTCTGCCAGCATCACCTCTGACGCCGATTGCGAGGCCGCGACGATGCCCCAGGTGCCCCATTCGCAGCGGTGGCGTGCAGAGAACCGCACCATCGGGTTGTCATCCAAATCCTGGCGGAAGCGGCCGAACACCGCGCGGCTGACATTGCGGTCCACATGCAGCACCACCGGACACCCCGCTGCGGTCCAGTGGCGTACCACCTGCGCCGCCCGGTCCAGCGCCGTGTGCACCAGCATGACCACACCGACCGAATTCATGCCCAGTTCCCTTTGGACATCAGCCCCAGGATCTCAAGCTGACGCCAGTTGATGTATTTCTCGCTCCATTTGCACCACAGCTCCGGCTGCTCTGCCAATTTGGCGGCATAGGCTTTGTATTCCGCCGATCCGCTGTAATGCTGGCCGCGCACCAGCTCCTCCTCGGCCTTGGCGGTGAACGTGTCCAGAAACTTGGCGTGCAGCAGCATGCCGCTGGCCTTTTCACCGCCATTGGTCTCATACACCTGGTTCAATCCGCGCGGCAGCAGGGAGTGGGTGGAACTGGCATAGGCATAGCGCCGGTGCCATTTGACCAGCGGGATCTTGTTCAGCGCAGGCGACTTCTTGGGCGCATCGGCAAAGAACACCCGCGCCCGCGGCCCGCCCTGGATCCACAGGTTGCCGTATTCAGGATTGCGGCTGATGGTGTAATTGCCGCTGTCGAACCAATGGGCGATCTCCAGAGGGTTCTGCCCGGCCTGATACGGCACTTCACTGATCCGGCCCTTGGGGTACACATCCAGCAGCATCGCTGAAAAGCTGCGGATTGCCGAATTATCCAGCCAGTCCGTCAGCGCCCGGATCGGCCGCGTGTCGCAAAACGGGTAGATGAAGAACTCATCCGGATCGACCACCAGCACCCAGTGATCATGCGCGTACTTGCGCTTCAGATAGTTCATCCAGTCGATGCCAAAGCCCGCGCGCTTGTAGCTGGCGCTGGTGTGCCACAGCGAGACATCCTCCATCCCGCGCAGGTAATCCGCCGTGCCGTCGGTCGAGTCATTGTCCACAAACAGGAAATGATCGATGCCCATGCTGCGGTAGTACTGCAGGAAATAGGGCAGCCGGATCTGCTCGTTGCGCATGGTGCAGACCAGCAGGATATCCCTTGGCCGGATCGCCCGGGTGTGGTCCTGCAGCGCGGTCAGCTCACCGGATTTGCGCACCGCGCGGACCAGCCGGCGTTTGCGCCGCAACCGCATCCGGTAAGAATCCCAAAGCCCCACGTTTACTCCAAACCATTTTCCAAGGAGCGCACCTGCCTGCCACGGCCTTCTGGCCATTGGCAAGTTTCCGCGCAATATGTCACGCGCTCAGTGTATTAACAATGGATTTAGAAACAGTTACGCGGGCGCACGGCGCAGCTGCAACAGTCAGGAATTCCTGTCCCTCTCGTCACCAGTCGACCGGCACCATCAATCCCAGCGCGGCCAACTGATCCGGGCCCTGGTACCGTACCGCTCCGGCGTGCCACATATCCGGGGCCCCGGTGATCCGGTCATAGTAGCCGTCAAACAGATGCGGCGTGTGGAAATGCTGCTGCCGCTTCTTTTCCGTTGCTGATTTGGAAACAATCTCCGGCAGGAATTTCGTATGCAGCAGCACTCCGGAGGGCGACGTGCCGCCCGGCCCGTCGTACAGCCCGTTCATCTGCGGCGGCAGCATGGAATGGGTTGAATTGACGTATGCGTAGCGCCGGTTCCAGCGCACCAGCGGCAGCTTGTTCAGCGTCGGTGAGTGATCTGGCTGATCGCGGAAAAACACCCTTTCACGCGCCCCGCCCTGAACCCACAGATTGCCCTTCGGCTGCTGCCGCACCGCCCGGTAGGGGCCATCATCGAACCATTGCAGCACATCGCAGGGATCCTGTCCCGGGGCATAGATCTGGCTGTCCAGCGGGCCCTTGGGATAGAGGTCCAGCATCAATGCGCCGAACCCCTCACGCCCGTCCTGCTCCAGCCGCTGCGCCAGGACGCCTAGGCCGTGCGCCTCCATCCCGGAATAGACCAGCAGCTCATCCGCATCCACGGTCAGGCACCAGCGCCGGTGGCCGTGGCGGATCAGCAGCCAGCCCAGCCAGTCAAGGCCAAAGCGCGTGTCCCTGTAGCTGGCCTCCGTTTGCCACAGGGAGACATCCGGCTGCGCCGCCAGCAGCTCAGCACTGCCGTCATCACTGCCATTGTCGACTATCAGGAAATGCGCCGCGCCCAGCCGCCGGTAGTGTTCCAGGAAATAGGGCAGCCGGGTGCTTTCATTGCGAAGTACGGTAAAGACCAGCACACCCTGTCCGGGGATCTCCCGGGTGCGGTCCGCCACCTTCTGCAGCTGATGGCGCGCGCGCAGGGCCCGCCAAAGCAACCGCCGCCGCTTCCACCGCAGCCTGTAGGCCCCGGCAAGGCCCAGCGGCGGCAGATCAGGGGCGGCGGTCTGTGCCATCCTCAGCTCTCGTAATGGCCTGTCTTATGCCATTTCCAGGCGTCGGCAATCATCGTTTCCAGGGTAGAGCGGCGCGGCTCCCAGCCCAGATCGGTGACCGCGCGGGTCGATCCCGACACCAGCTTGGTACAGTCGCCCGCCCGGCGCGGGCCGGTGGTGCAGGGCACTTTCTGCCCCGTCACGGCCTCAGCCTTGTCCATCACCTCGCGCACCGAGAAACCGCTGCCGGTGCCCAGGTTGAATACCTGGCTGCCTTTGCCGTCCTCCAGCCACTTCAAGCCCAGCACATGCGCGTCCACCAGATCGCAGACATGCACATAATCGCGGATGCAGGTGCCATCAGGGGTGTCATAGTCGGTGCCAAAGATGGTCAGCGCGTCGCGCTTGCCCGCAATCGCATCCAGCACCAGCGGCACCAGATGGGTCTCCGGGCGGTGGAACTCGCCCACCTCTGCCTCAGGGTCGGCGCCCGCCACGTTGAAATAGCGGAAGATCACCGACCGAAGCCCATGCGCAGCACCGAAATCCTTCAGGATATCTTCCACTGCGCGCTTGGAGGCGCCATAGGCATTCAACGGCAGCTGCGGGGTGTTTTCATCCAGCACCACATTGTCATGCTCGCCATAGGTGGCGCAGGTGGAGGAGAACACAAAGTCCAGACAGCCCGCTGCCACCGCGGCCTCGATCAGGTTGAGCGACCCGCCGGTGTTGTTGGCCCAGTAGCGGCCCGGCTCGCTCATCGCCTCGCCAACCTGGCTGAGAGCAGCGAAATGCATCACTGCAGCCGGCTGGTACTTGGCAAACACCTCGTCCAGCCGCGCCCGGTCGTTCAGATCACCCTTCTCGAACGGGCCGAATATGACCGCGTCCTGCCAGCCGGTCACCAAATTGTCATAAGTCACAGGCGTATAGCCCGCCGCCTTCAGCGCCTTGCAGGCGTGCGAGCCGATGTATCCGGCGCCGCCGGTCACGAGAATATTGGTCACTGTCTCTGCCCCATGCAAACAAAGCCGCCCCGAAGGGCGGCCCGTGTGGTTACTGCGCGGCCTTGCCGACCTGCGCGATCTCGGTGATGTAGTTCATCAGATCGTCCCGCAACTCATCGCGCGCCAGCGCAAAAGCCACGGTTGCCTGCAAAAAGCCCGCCTTGGAGCCGCAGTCAAAGCGCTGGCCGCGGAAGCGGTAGCCATAGACCGGCACGTCCTTGGCAATGTCTTCGGCGATGGCGTCGGTTAGCTGGATTTCTCCGCCGGCGCCCTGCTTCATCTTGTTGAGGTTCTTCAGAACCGACGGCGCCAGGATGTAGCGGCCGATCACTGCCAGGTTCGACGGCGCCTCGTCCATCTTGGGTTTTTCGACCATGCCGTTGGCGGCAACCACCTGGCCCATGTCCTCCTTCACGTCGAGCACCCCGTAGGACGAGGTCTTCTCCGGCGGGACCTCCATCGCGGCAACCATGTTGCCGCCGGTTTCCTCATAGGCCTCGACCATCTGCTGCAGGCAGGGTTTCTCTGCCGCGATCACGTCATCCGGCAGGATCACCGCAAAGGGCTCGTTGGCGATCAGGCGGCGGGCGCACCAGACCGCATGGCCCAGGCCCAGCGCCTTGTGCTGGCGGATATAAGCAATCGCACCGGATTCCATGTCGGTGCTCTTGAGGATTTCCAGCAGGTCATCCTTGCCCTTCTTGCGCAGCTCCTGTTCCAGAACCGGCGAATGGTCAAAGTAATCTTCCAGCGCACCCTTGCCGCGCGATGTCACAAAAATGAATTCCTTGATCCCGGCCGCGCGCGCCTCGTCGATGGCGTATTGCACCAGCGGCCGGTCGACCAGAGTCATGATTTCCTTGGGCACGGATTTGGTTGCAGGCAGGAATCTGGTGCCCAGGCCCGCAACCGGAAAAATCGCCTTAGTTACTTTTTTACGCATGATGTTCTCTCTATACTCAAATTCCGGGCTGAACGCCTGTGCCTGCATGAAACGCAGCAAAGCTGACGCGCATCATACCCGGCTGTCTCCAAAATAATGTAAAGCAACTGCCCGCCGCCCCTTGCTGCCGTTCCGGGGCAGCGTAGCGTTTGATCCGTTTCTCATTACCATACAGCACTCACTCGAGCCCCATCTTCTTCATCATGGCTTCCAGCCGCGGCACGTCTTCCGGGTTGTTCAGTTCCCAGAACTCGCGGCCGCGCGCCTCCACCTCAACACACAACACCTTGCGCCCATTCTCAAGAAACCGCAGCTGCTCCAGCCCTTCGAGCCGTTCCAGCGGCCCTGTTTCCCAGTCAGGATACGCCGCCAATGCATCCGGGCGGTAGGCATAGACGCCGACATGGTGAAAGACCGGCGTATTTTCGCCATCACCATAAGCCTGACCGCCATAAGGCACCACCTCCTTGGAGAAATAGAGCGCACTATGGTCCGCGGCAAATACTGCCGTGGTGCCGCCGACCCGGCCGGCCTTGCGGTCGGCCAGCAGGCTGTTCAGCGTCTCGCCGTTGCAGCGCAGCACCGGCGTTGCCAGCCCCATGCCCGGCGCAGCCCGAAGCCCGGCCACCAGATCCTCGACAAACCAATGCGGGGTCAGCGGCGCGTCCCCTTGAAGATTCACCACGATCTCATAGCCGCCGCCCAGCGCCGTATGCGCCTCCGCGCAGCGTTCGGTGCCGTTGGCGCAGGATTCCGAGGTCATCACCACCTCAGCGCCAAAACCCTCCGCGGCCTGTTTGATACGATCGTCATCCGTGGCCACAACCACCCGATCCACACCCTGAACCGAGCAAGCCGCCCGCCAGGACCGCTCCACCAGCGAGCGCTTCCCGCCGCTGGCCCCGGTCAGCGGCACCAGCGGTTTTCCAGGATAGCGGGTGGAGGCATAGCGGGCGGGAATGACGATCAGAACGGACATCAGGCTTCCTTCAGTTCCACAGCTGGTGCATAGGCGATGAAGAACGGGTTCGCATAGCCCTCTTTACCGTATTTCAGCGGGGAGTGATCGTCAAAACGCACCACCTTGCCGCCAGCGCCAGCGAGCACCGCATGGCCCGCTGCGGTGTCCCACTCCATGGTGCGCCCGACCCGCGGATAGAGATCCGCCTCGCCGGTGGCAACCAGGCAGAACTTCAGCGAAGAACCGGCGCTTTTGCTATCCTTGACGCTGTACTTATTAATGTAGTCATCAGTGGCCTGATCGTGGTGCGATTTCGACGCCACCACCATCAGCGCCGAATTGTCGCTGTCGGCGACCCGGATGGCGCGGGTTTCGCCAATGTTTTCCGGATCAAAGGCGCCGGTCTCTTCAACCGCGCTGCCATCGGCCAGGGTAAAGAACATCCGCTGCCGCGCCGGCGCATAGACCACGCCCCGGGTCGGCACACCCTTTTCCACCAGTGCGATATTGACGGTGAAATCGCCGCGGCGGTGGATGAATTCCTTGGTGCCGTCCAGCGGATCGACGATCAGGAAGGTTTCGCCGCGCTCCTTGTGCGAGGCCGCCTGCTCCTCGGTGACCAGCATCATGTCCGGAAACGCTGCCCGCAGCCCTGCCGAGATCAATGCATCCGCCGCCTCATCCGCTTCGGTCACGGGGCTGTCGTCGGATTTCACTTTCACGTCGAAATCGTCGGAATTGTAGATCTCCATGATCTTCGCGCCGGCCTCGATGGCCAGCTTTCGGATCACGGGCACCAGGTTTTCATAGGTCACGCGGGTCTCCCTGATACGGGTTTAATTGAAAATTTGCCTCTTGCCCCTTATGATCCGCAGACAGCAGAACGGCAAGCAGCCGCATCAGATAAGAGCAGAGAACGCAGGTTCATGTTTCAGCAGCGCACACAGCCTTCCTGGATGTCCGGCTTCTTCGCCTTGTGCGAGGTGGTGTTTCATTCCATCGTGCGCAGCGTCCGCTCCAAGCACAACAATGCTTTCATCGCGCTTGGCCTGAACCTGCTGCAGACGATTCTGTTCGTGCTGGCCTTTTATGTCATGTTTGCGGTTCTGGGCCTGCGGGGCGCGGCCATCCGCGGCGATTTCCTGCTCTATGTGATGTCAGGCGTCTACCTGTTCATGGTCCACACCAAGACTGTCAGCGCCGTTGCCGGTGCCGAGGGCCCCAGCAGTCCGATGATGCAGCACGCGCCGATGAACACGATGGTGGCCCTGCTGTCCGCCGCCATTGGCGCGCTCTATATTCAGGTTCTTTCGCTGATCATCATCCTGTTTGCCTACCATGTCGCCTATACGCCCGTGCATATCGAGGAACCCATTCCCGCATTCGGCATGGTGCTGCTGTCCTGGATCACCGGGTTCAGCGTCGGGCTGGTGTTTCTGGTGCTCAAGCCCTGGGCGCCAAGCTTTGTCAGCATCCTGATGATGATCTACCAGCGCGCCAACATGATTGCCTCGGGCAAGATGTTCCTGGCAAACACGCTGCCCAGCTTCATGCTGGTCATGTTCGACTGGAACCCGCTGTTTCACTGCATCGATCAGGCCCGCGGCTTCGTCTTCATCAACTACAACCCGCATGTCAGCTCCTGGCAGTATGCGGCTTGGGTGGCACTGGTGCTGATCGTGATCGGCCTGATGGGCGAATTCTACACCCGCCGCCATGTCTCCCTCAGCTGGAACGCGCGGCGGTGACGGGGCTGCGCGCCGCCGCCGTCCTCTGCCTGGCACTCCTGGCTCCACCCGCCGCAGCGCAAGAGTATCCCGCGCTCCACAGTGTCACCGGTGTTGCAGCTGATGATGTGCTGAACATCCGCAGCGCCCCCTCTGCCAGCGCTGCAATCATCGGAACCCTGGCGCCGGATCAAACCGGGGTGGAGGTGATCCTGGCGGACGGCAGCGGCAAATGGGGCCTGGTCAACAGCGGCGAGCAATCCGGCTGGGCTTCCCTGCGGTATCTGGACCGGGCCTCTTCCAGCAATTGGCACGACCAGCCGGACCTGGCTCTGGAATGCTTTGGTACAGAGCCCTTCTGGTCCCTGACCCTGGATGAGACTGTCAGGTTCAGCACTCCAGACAGGCCGGAAACTCCTTTCGCACTGGAGGCATGGGAACCGGCAGCAGGACATGGCGGCAAATCCGGCTTCGTCGCCGTGAACCAGAACGGCGGCGCACTGTCCGGCCCCGAAGCCGGCAGCCTTTCCGGCATCCTGACGGCACAGCACTGCTCGGACGGCATGTCGGACCGGACCTACGGAATCTCCATCGATCTGCTTCAGTTTCGATCGGCCGGGCAGCTGCACGTCCTGACCGGCTGCTGCTCGCTGGCGCCCTAGCCGCCGGCCCCAAGACTTTTGAGGAAAAAGTCTTGGCAAAAGTTTTCCTCAAAACTTTTATGCCCCGCCGGCGTCACGTCACAACACGCAAGGTCAGGTTGATCCGCCCGCCCTTGGGCAGCAGCCGCGAGGATTTGAACCGGATCCGGTCCACCCCGTGATAGGTCAGACGCGCCTCGCCCCCCATCACAACCACATCGCCCGAGCTCAGCCACAGCGATTCCGTCCTGCCGCCACGGGTCCGGTTGCCGATCCGGAACAGCCCGTCATCCCCCAGCGAAATGGAGACCACCGGAAAGGAGAAATCCGCCTCATCCCTGTCCTGGTGCAGCCCCATCTTGGCGCCTTCGCCGTAGTAGTTCAGCAGGCAGCATTCCGGCTGCCGCTCCAGCCCGGTCAGCTCCGCCCAGATCTGCAGCACCTCCGCAGGGACCGCGGGCCAGTCGCGCCCCGCAGGATGCTGTTCCGCATATCGGTACCCATTCGCGTCCGAATACCACCCGAACCGCCCGGCCGAGGTCATCCGCACCGACATCTGCCCGCCGCCGGGCACCTTTGGCGAGAACAAGGGCGCCGCCTTCAGCACCGGCCGCAGTGCCTCAATCAGCGCCGCCTGCCGGGCCGGGTTCAAAAACCCCTTGTGAACATCAAATCCGCGCACCCGCAGCAGGGTCATTGCCGTTCATCCATCCTTAACCATGACCCGTGCAAAAAACCGCATTGATTCACGCCTCCGGGCGTGCACTGGCGCTTGCAGGGCCGTTTTCACGTCCCTATATACGCCGGGACGCGGCAAGGTGCAGACCAAACCGCAAAACAATCGGGGCCGGGATGCCGCAACGGGTTCAGGCCTCGGGTAATCGCCTTGAGTAGTAAAAAGGGATCGCAAATGAGCAAAGTTATCGGCATCGACCTGGGTACCACCAACTCCTGCGTGGCCATCATGGATGGCTCCCAGCCCCGCGTGATTGAAAACGCCGAGGGCGCGCGCACCACCCCGTCGATCGTTGCCTTCACCGACGACGAGCGCCTGGTCGGCCAGCCGGCCAAACGCCAGGCCGTCACCAACCCCGACAACACCGTGTTCGGCGTCAAGCGCCTGATCGGCCGCCGGTTCGACGACCCGGCCGTCGCCAAAGACAAGAAGATGGTGCCGTTCTCCATCGTCAACGGCGGCAACGGCGACGCATGGGTCGAAGCCAAGGGTGAGAAATACTCCCCGTCGCAAA
This sequence comes from Paracoccaceae bacterium, assembly GCA_013373325.1. Lineage (GTDB taxonomy): Bacteria > Pseudomonadota > Alphaproteobacteria > Rhodobacterales > Rhodobacteraceae > Leisingera. Next base: position 729 of record JABXIA010000157.1, on the reverse strand, counting down.
TCTCCGCCTTCACCCTGGGCAAGATGAAGGAAACCGCGGAATCCTACCTGGGCGAGGAAGTCACCCAGGCGGTGATCACCGTTCCGGCCTACTTCAACGACGCCCAGCGTCAGGCCACCAAAGACGCCGGCAAGATCGCGGGCCTCGAAGTGCTGCGCATCATCAACGAGCCGACCGCCGCTGCGCTAGCCTATGGCCTGGACAAGGAAAACACCCAGACCATCGCCGTCTATGACCTCGGCGGCGGCACCTTCGACGTGACCATCCTGGAAATCGACGACGGCCTGTTCGAAGTGAAGTCGACCAACGGCGACACCTTCCTGGGCGGCGAAGACTTCGACATGCGCATCGTCAATTATCTGGCGGATGAGTTCAAAAAGGAAAACGGCGTCGATCTGTCCAAGGACAAGATGGCCCTGCAGCGCCTGAAAGAAGCCGCTGAAAAAGCCAAGATCGAACTGTCCTCCACCTCGCAGACCGAGATCAACCAGCCGTTCATCTCTATGGACCCGTCCTCGGGCCAGCCGCTGCACATGGTGATGAAGCTGACCCGCGCCAAGCTGGAAAGCCTGGTCTCCGACCTGATCAAGCGCTCCATGGACCCGTGCAAGGCGGCGCTCAAGGATGCAGGCCTCTCCGCTTCCGACATTGACGAGGTGGTTCTGGTCGGCGGTATGACCCGGATGCCGAAAGTCATCGAAGAGGTCTCCAAGTTCTTCGGCAAGGAGC
>JABXIA010000363.1 GCA_013373325.1 Paracoccaceae bacterium | reverse complement strand
CTGCCCGCCGCCCCCGCGCCCGGATCGGATCGCCCTGCGATCCGATCCGCCGGCACAGCCGGCGCCAAAGCGCTGATCAGAACGGAACGTCGTCCGGGGTCGAGACGAAACGGGCGACCACTTTCTTGGTGCCGGCCTTTTCGAAATCCACTTCCAGCTTGTCGCCCTCGATGCCGGTGATAGCGCCATAGCCGAATTTCTGGTGGAACACGCGCTCTCCCAGAGTGAAGCTGGAGGTGGCGGTCAGGTCGATCACCTGGTGCTTGCTTTCCTTGGGCTGCGACAGGCCGCGCTGGCCGGCGCGGGCCTGCATCCGTTTCCAGCCGGGCGAGTTGTAGCCATCGGCCTGCGCCATCTTCTCCTCGATGGAGGACCGCACCTGCCCTGCCCCCATCGCGGCACCGGGCGCCGCCGCGCCGTAGCCGCCGCCATAGAGGCCCGGCGGGGTCAGCACCTCGACATGCTCCTCCGGCAGCTCGTCAATGAACCGCGAGGGCAGCTGCGATTGCCACTGGCCGAACACCCGGCGGTTGCCGGCGAATGAGATGGTGCAGATCTGCTCCGCCCGGGTGATGCCGACATAGGCAAGGCGGCGCTCTTCCTCCAAGCCTTTCAGGCCGCTTTCATCCATCGAGCGCTGGGACGGAAACAGCCCGTCCTCCCAGCCCGGCAGGAAGACGGCGGGGAACTCCAGGCCCTTGGCGGCATGCAGGGTCATGATCGAGACCTTCTCGTCCGCGTCCTGCTTGTCGTTGTCCATCACCAGGCTGACATGTTCGAGGAAGCCCTGGAGGTTTTCAAACGACTCCAGCGCCTTCACCAGTTCCTTGAGGTTTTCCAGACGGCCGGGGGCCTCCGGGGTTTTGTCGTTCTGCCACATGGCGGTGTAGCCGGACTCGTCCAGGATGATCTCGGCCAGCTCCATATGGGTGATGTCCGGATCGCCCGCCATGCGGCCCCAGCGGGCGATGCCCTCGGCCAGTTCGCGCAGGGCGCCGCCGCCCTTGCCCTTGATCTGGCCGCTTTCCACCGCGATACGCGCGCCCTCCACCAGAGAGACGCCATGTTCGCGCGCCAGCCCCTGGATGGTCTGCTGCGCCTTGTCGCCGAGGCCGCGCTTTGGGGTGTTGACGATGCGCTCAAACGCCAGATCGTCGTCAGGGGAAACCACAATGCGGAAATAGGCCATCGCATCGCGGATCTCCATCCGCTCGTAAAAGCGCGGACCGCCGATAACCCGGTACGGCAGGCCGATGGTCAGGAAGCGGTCCTCGAACGCGCGCATCTGGTGGGAGGCGCGCACCAGAATCGCCATCTGGTCGAGCCCCAGCGGCGCCTGGCCCCGGGTGCCGCGCTGCATCGCCTCGATCTCCTCGCCGATCCAGCGGGCCTCTTCCTCGCCGTCCCAATGGCCGATCAGGCGGACCTTCTCGCCGTCGCCGGCCTCGGTCCACAGCTCTTTGCCCAGGCGGCCCTGGTTGCCGCGGATGACGCCCGCGGCGGCGGCAAGGATATGGCCAGTGGAGCGGTAGTTCTGCTCCAGCCGCACCACCATGGCGCCGGGAAAATCCTTTTCGAACCGCAGGATGTTGCCGACCTCGGCGCCGCGCCAGCCATAGATCGACTGGTCGTCGTCGCCGACGCAGCAGACGTTTTTATGGGCGCCGGCCAGCAGCCGCAGCCAGAGGTACTGGGCGACGTTGGTATCCTGGTATTCGTCCACCATGATGTATTTGAACCAGCGCTGGTACTGCTCCAGCACATCCGGGTGATTCTGGAAGATCGTCACCATGTGCAGGAGCAGGTCGCCGAAATCGACCGCGTTCAACTCGCGCAGGCGGATCTGATACTGCGCATAGAATTCTGTGCCGCGGCTGTTATAGGCGCCGGCATCTGCAGACGGCACCTTCTCCGGCGTCAGCGCGCGGTTTTTCCAGTCGTCAATGATGCCCGCCAGCATCCGCGCCGGCCAGCGCTTGTCGTCGATGCCCGCGGCCTGGATCAGCTGCTTCAGAAGGCGGATCTGGTCATCCGTATCCAGAATGGTGAAATTCGATTTCAGCCCCGCCAGTTCCGCATGGCGGCGCAGCAGTTTCACGCAGATCGAGTGGAAAGTGCCAAGCCAGGGCATCCCCTCGACCGCTTGCCCCAGCATGCCTCCGACGCGTTCTTTCATCTCGCGCGCGGCCTTGTTGGTGAAGGTGACCGACAGGATCTCGTTCGGGCGCGCTTTGCCGGTGCTGAGGAGATGCACAATGCGGGTGGTCAGCGCCTTGGTCTTGCCGGTTCCGGCGCCGGCCAGCATCAGCACCGGGCCATCGAGGCATTCCACCGCCTCCCGCTGGGCGGGATTCAGCGTGTCCAGATAGGGCATCACCCGCGCGCCCATGGCGCGGGACGACAGCGATGCGCCCTCAAAGGCGTCCATTTCGTCAAAACTGCTCATGGCCGTGATCCTAGCGTGATTCAGGTCCGGCGGAAAGGGGACGTTCACAGTCTGTTCACTTGTCCGCCCGTAGTATCCGCGCCCGGCGTCAAGACCTGCTTTCACTTGCATTTTGCCTATTCGGCACAAGCGCAGGACGGCATCTTCATGTTCTGTAAAGGCTAACGCGCAATTCTAGCGCAAACGCCCAATGCCAGAGGACCACCATGACACAGGGGACGGCCCGGAAGCTGATATCCAAGCTCAAAACATTTTCGATGCTGCCGCTGCTGCTGGCGGCGGCCGGCCTGAGCGCCTGGGCGGTCTATTCTGTGCCGGCTCCTATCGTGGACCGGATGCTGGAAGCGGACCTGCGCAAGCAGGCCGACACCTGGCGGCGGGCGGTTCTGCTGCATCTTGAAAACAGCAAGGATGCCTTTGTGCTGGGTGATCTGGATGAGCACGACCAGGAATACCTGGGCCTGGTGCCGGAAACCTCGGATGTGTACCGGCTGAAACTGTTTGAGGCGGATGGCACTATCTTCTGGTCGACCCGGCCCGAGGAAATCGGTGAGCGCAACACCAAGCCGTATTTTCAGTCCGTCGTCTCGCAAGGGCTGGTTTATTACAAGCATGAGGAAAAGCCCGCGACAGAGGTGGACGGGCTGCGCACCGCGGCCAATGCGGACGGATCGATCCCGAACCGCGACGTGGCCGAGGTCTACTCCCCTGTTCTGCATGACGGCATCTTCATTGGCGCCATTGAGTTCTATTCGGACATCACCGACACGCGGAATACCTTCATTACCCGTGTCCGCATCTCGCTGGCCCTGATTTCTCTGGTCACCGTGGCAGCGATGACCATCGTGTCGGCTGTTATTTACAAGGCCAACCGCCGCAGCCTGCGGCAGGTCGAGGAGCGTTCCGCCCGCGATCAGGAGGCGATGGCGAACCAGCTGCAGCTGGCGCGGGAGGTGAAGCTGCTGGGCGAGCTGAACGAATGGCTGCAGTCCTGCCGCTCGCTGGATGAGCTGTTTGACATGGTGTCGGAGTTCATGGGCCATCTGCTGCCGGACGCGGAAGGCAGCATCTATGTGTTCTCCAACTCACGTGATGTGCTGGATGGCTGTTCCAGCTGGAACGGCGGCAGCCATAAGGACCATATCCAGCCGGGCGAGTGCTGGGGGCTGCGCCGCGGGCGGACGTATGAGTTCGGCGCCTCGGAAGTGGAGTTCACCTGCGAACACGCCGAGCCGCATGACGGGCGCCCTTATTTCTGCTTTCCGATTCTGGCGCATGGCGAGACGGTGGGCCTGATGCATCTGCGGGCGCGGCCGAGCCGGGCCGGGGATTTTGCCGGCTGCAAGCAATTGGCGCAGATGTGCGCCGAGCAGATCAGCATGGCGATTGCTAACGTGAAGATGCGCGATCAGCTGCACGACCAGTCGGTGCGCGATTCGCTGACCGGGCTGTTCAACCGCCGCCACATGACCGAATCCTTGCGCAAGTTCGTGGGCGCCAGCCAGAACAGCGGCAAGCCGCTGAGCGTGGTGTCGATCGACGTCGATCACTTCAAGAAATTCAACGACAACCACGGCCATGATGCCGGCGACATGGTGCTGCGCGCGGTTGGCGCCGCCATGGAGCAGGCCTGCGATGGCGATGAGGTGGCCTGCCGCCCCGGCGGCGAGGAGTTCGCGCTGCTGCTGCCGGGCGTGAGCCCGGAAGATGCGGTCACCAAGGCGGAACTGCTGCGCCAGTCCATTGAGGACGTGGTGGTGCGCTACGGCGAAAAGGCGCTGCCGCGGATCTCGATCTCGCTGGGGGTGGCCCATTACCCGGCGCATGGCACCATGCCGCAGGATCTGCTGCGCGCCTCGGACGAGGCGCTCTATGAGGCGAAGGCCAAGGGCCGCAATCAGGTTTGCATCGCCGAGGGCGCGAGCCCCCTGCCCCGCAATCCTGCGGCGCTGCCTGCTGCCGGCAGTGCAGAGGATGCAGAGGACCGGAAGAAAGGCGCGGCATAAGCCGCGGCTGGCCGCCGGCGCCCGATGCAGGCGCCGGCGCTTTTCCTTGCACAATCCCTTGCGGCGCGTACCAATGCGCAGATGGATCTGCATCAGACATACCCGGGCCTGGATGACCTGAAACGCCGCGCCCGGCAACGGCTGCCCAAGTTTGTTTGGGAGTATCTGGACAGCGGCACAGGTATTGAATCCGCCAAGGCGCAGAACCGTGCCGGGCTGGACCGGATCGGCATGCTGCCCTCGGTGCTGCACGGGCCGCTGGAGACGGACCTGTCCGTTGATCTGCTGGGCACGCGGCACGCCTTCCCGTTCGGGATCGCTCCTGTCGGCATGTCGGGGCTGATCTGGCCGGATGCAGAGGGCATTCTAGCCCGCAGCGCCAGAACGGCAGGCATTCCCTATTGCCTGTCCACCGTGGCCAGCCAATCGCCTGAGGACCTAGCGCCGCATCTGGGGTCACATGCCTGGTTCCAGCTGTACCCGCCCAAGGATGAGGGCATCCGTGCCGACCTGCTGGCACGGGCACGGGATGCCGGGTTCCGCACCCTGGTGCTGACAGTGGATGTGCCGGTTGCCTCGCGCCGGGAACGGCAGACACGCTCTGGCTTGACACAGCCCCCGCGGCTGACCCCGCGGATCTTGGCGCAGATCGCAATGCGGCCCGCCTGGGCGCTGGGAATGGCGCGGCGGGGAATGCCGCATATGCGAACCTTGGACAAATACATCAGCGGCGAACAGGCCAACCTGCCGCCGACGGCGCATATCGGATACCTGCTGCGCACCTCCCCCGACTGGGACTATGTTCACTGGCTGCGGCGCAACTGGGACGGGCCCTTCATCATCAAGGGCGTGCAGCGGGCCGCGGATGCGCACCGGCTGCAGGAGGCAGGCGCGGATGCAATCTGGCTGTCCAACCACGGCGGCCGCCAATTCGACGGTTGCCCGCCCGCCATCAGCCTGCTGCCGGAAGTGCGGGATGCGGTGAGCGTGCCGGTGATCTTTGACAGCGGCATCGGGGGCGGGCTGGACATTCTGCGGGCGCGGGCGCAGGGGGCGGATTTCATCATGCTGGGACGCGCCTTCCACTATGCGCTGGCCGCCCTGGGAGAGGCCGGACCGGCGCATTTGATCAGCATCCTCGCCAAGGATCTGGAGGCCAACATGGGCCAGCTGGGCCTGCCCGGCCTGGCCGAAGCGCGCGGTTTGCAAATCCGTCACCTGGGCTGATTGCGCGCCCTGCCGGCGCTTTTTGCGCCAATTCGGATGAATTGCGCCAAAATGACGCACACGCAGCGTCACTTTGTGCTGCAGCGCAACAAAAAAAGTTACAAAATCATGCTGCACGTGCAGAATTTCTGCAGAATCTGCAAATGTTAGCGCCAAGCAACGCGGTAAGTTGCAAAGTCAGCACCCTCAAAAAACGCGGCCAGAAAGGAAAGGACAAGCCGCTTGAGAGCGCAATCATGCCGGAAATACCCAGAACTACTGTTGTGCGGTTCGATAATATCCGCCTAACACTGCACCAACTTGCACGGACCCCGAGGGTGACATGACCGACTTCAAAAAAATCCTGATTGCCAACCGTGGCGAGATCGCGATCCGCGTGATGCGCGCCGCCAACGAAATGGGCAAACGCACCGTCGCCGTCTATGCCGAGGAAGATAAGCTCGGCCTGCACCGGTTCAAGGCGGATGAAGCCTACCGGATCGGCGAAGGCATGGGGCCGGTTGCGGCCTACCTGTCGATCGACGAGATCATCCGCGTCGCCAAGGAAAGCGGCGCCGATGCGATCCACCCCGGGTACGGCCTGCTGTCGGAAAACCCGGATTTCGTCGATGCCTGCGCCCGCAACGGCATCACCTTCATCGGCCCCAAGGCCGAAACCATGCGCGCCCTTGGCGACAAGGCCTCTGCCCGCAAGGTGGCTATTGCCGCCGGCGTGCCGGTCATTCCGGCAACCGAGGTGCTGGGCGACGACATGGACGCGATCCGCAAGGAAGCAGCCGAGATCGGCTACCCCTTGATGCTGAAGGCCTCCTGGGGCGGCGGCGGCCGCGGCATGCGTCCGATCCATGCCGACAAAGAGCTGGAAGAGAAGGTGCTGGAAGGCCGCCGCGAGGCGGAAGCTGCATTCGGCAACGGCGAGGGCTATCTGGAGAAGATGATCACCCGCGCCCGCCACGTCG
>JABXIA010000367.1 GCA_013373325.1 Paracoccaceae bacterium | reverse complement strand
CTACAAGGATGAGGTGATCGGCCAGAACACAGGCGGCATCGAGTACCTGTTCAAGAAGAACAAGATAGACTGGATCAAGGGCTGGGCGTCCATTCCAGCGGCCGGCAAGGTGCAGGTCGGCGACGAGGTGCACGAGGCCAAGAACATCGTGATCGCCTCCGGCTCGGTGCCTGCCTCCATTCCGGGCGTGGAGATCGACGAGAAGATCGTGGTCTCCTCCACCGGTGCGCTGGAGCTGCCGAAGATCCCCAAGAAACTGGCCGTGATTGGCGCGGGCGTGATCGGGCTGGAACTGGGCTCTGTCTATGCCCGCCTTGGCTCGGAGGTGACCGTGGTCGAATACATGGACGCGGTCTGCCCCGGCATGGACAAGGACGTGCAGCGTTCCTTCAAGCGGATCCTGGAAAAGCAGGGTCTCAACATCATCCTGGGCGCTGCGGTGCAGGGGGTGGAGACCTCCAAGACCAAGGCCAAAGTCAAATACCAGCCCAAGAAGGGCGGCGACGAGGTCACGCTGGACGCCGATGTGGTGCTGGTGGCCACGGGCCGCAAACCCTACTCCGAGGGGCTGGGGCTGGATGCGCTTGGCATCAAGATGACAGAGCGCGGCCAGATCGCCACCGACAACCACTGGCGCACCAGCCTGCCCGGCATCTATGCCATCGGTGATGTGATCGAAGGCCCGATGCTGGCGCATAAGGCCGAGGATGAGGGCATGGCCGTGGCCGAGGTGATTGCCGGCAAGCATGGCCATGTGAACTACGGCGTCATTCCAGGCGTCGTCTACACCACCCCCGAGGTGGCCACTGTTGGCCAGACCGAGGACGCGCTGAAGGCGGCAGGCCACAAGATCAAGGTGGGCAAGTTCATGTTCATGGGCAACGCCCGCGCTAAGGCCGTCGGCCAGGCCGAAGGCGGTTTTGTCAAGATCATCGCCGACAAGGAGACCGACCGCATCCTGGGCGCCGCCATCATCGGCCCAGCAGCGGGCGACATAATCCATGAGCTGTGCGTGGCAATGGAATTCGGCGCCTCCGCCGAAGACGTGGCACTGACCTGCCACGCCCACCCGACGTACTCCGAAGCCGTGCGTGAGGCCGCCCTGGCCTGCGGCGACGGGCCGATCCACAGCTGAGCGGCACCCCCTGAAGAAAGTACAGGGCAGCCCGCCGGGGCTGTCCTTTTGGTTTTGCACGGAAGCAAATCAGCATATGACTGGGGCAGCTGTTGTTCTTCAGGAGACATTTCCATGCCCGTTTCATTGCAAGTCATCTACCCGGCCGCCGAAGGCAAAACCTTTGACTACACTTACTACGCCGACACCCACATGCAGATCGTGGACCAGCACATGGGGCCGCACATCCAATCGGCTGTGGTGACCAAGGGGCTGGCAGGCGGGCCGGACATCGCGCCGCCGTTCTTTGCCATCGCCACATTGGTCTTTGCCGATCAGGCGGCGATGGATGCGGCAATGAAGGCCGCTGGGCCTGCGCTGGACGACATTCCGAATTTCACGGATGTGCAGCCGCAAGTCCTGATCGGCGAGGTGATCCGCTGAGCACCTGCAACAGGGGCGCCGACCTCTCCCCGCGGTGCTGCGGGGCGGTTATTCGGCGTCCGTCCGGCTGCTGCGTCCTGCTGTTTTGCCGCTCCGTTTCAGGCGGCGCGCGGCCTTGACGAAGGGGATGGAATAAAGCTTCCAGCAGGTGTCCATCTCCATCGGTTTCATGCCCGCGACGCCGAATTTCACATCGCGGTTGTCCTCCGGCATTTTATAGGTGCCGAAAATCACGTCCCAGACCGGGAACATGAAGGCAAAGTTCTTGTCGAAATGATCCGGATGGCAGCTGTGGTGCACATGATGATGGGCGGGCGACGGGAACACCTTGGACCAGATGCCGGGCCAGCGCAGCCAGACGTGGGAATGGCGCAGGTTGTAGGCCAGGATGTTGAAGACGAACATCAGGATGGGCACGCCCAGAATGCTGGGAACACTCGGCACCACCGCGGCATACTGGTAGACACCGCCCGCAACCGCCCCGTAGCCCGCGCCGATCAGCAGCAGATAGAAAAAATTGTCCACCGGGTGCTCGCGGTAGTTGGACAGCGGATGCATCACCTCGGCGCTGTGGTGCACCTTGTGAAATTCCCACAGGATCGGCACCTTGTGCTGCAGATAGTGCACGGTATAGCCGATCAGATCGAGCACGATTGTACTGACCAGCATGTAGCCGATCACGATGCCCCAGCCCGCGGCGCCCTCGGCGGTGACGGGAAGAGAGGTGATCGCATGGCCGGTGATCCAGCGGAACACCAGGGCAGCAGTGCCGGCAAACAGGCCGAGCAGCAGGAAATGCGCCAGCAGTTTGTGAAAGAAGAAATAGCGCACATCGAGCCAGGCCGAAGGATGCGACCACACCGACTTGGGAAACAGGAACCCCAGGAAGGTTCCCTCAGCGGCATTTCGGCTCTGCTTGCGCTGGAACAGGTAGACCCCGTAGGCCGCCAGAACGGAGGTCGCGATATAGACGTAGAAAACGCGCTGCCCCGGATCGAGAAAAGCCAAAAAAACATCTCTGGCATAAGCCAGATAGGAAGCCAGGAATTCGCTCATTCTTTTACTGCCCGCTCTTCTGCTGCCTGCTGTTGGCACTTGCTGCGCGCCTCTGGCAGGCCCCGCCACCGGCCAGCGGCTTGCCGCGCATTCTTGCGGCAAGGCTAACCTGTTTCGGGCAAACCGTCACCCCGGCAAATTTGAGCCTGTGCCTCGGCTCACAGCTGAAATAGCCGGTCAGGCCAGCGGGTCAGGCCAGCGGGTCAGGCCTGGGCGGCAGCCGGGCCGGGATCAAAGCCGGCTTCGCGCATCAGCGCGTCTGAGCGGCTCTCAACCCGCTCTTCCAGCTGCGCCATGAAATCGTCGCGGGCAATCCCCGGCTGCATCGGCTCCAGGAATTCCACCACTGCCAGGCCCGGTTTGCGGTAGATCCCGGTACGGGGCCAGAACACGCCGACATTGGTGGCAGCCGGCACGCAGGGCTGGTTCAGCCCGTCATAGAGAACGGCGGTCCCGATTTTGTAAGGCTTCCTGGCACCGGGCGCCACGCGGGTGCCCTGCGAATAGATGATCAGCTGGCCCGGTTCGGAGCTTTCCTTGGCGACATCCTTGACCATCTTGGCAATCGCCGCGCCGCGCTTGCCGCGGTTCACCGGCACGCAGCCCAGCCGCTTGGCGTAGACGCCGATGACCGGCGTCCACATCAGCTCCCGCTTCATGATGAACCGGGCCGAGGGCACCGCGTTGAAGATGATCAGGATATCCAGGAAACTCTGGTGCTTGGCGGCGACGATCACCTCGCCCTCGGGCACCTGGCCGCGCACCTCAGAGCGGATGCCGACCATCCAGCGCGCGGTCCACAGTGACCAGCGGGCATAGGTTTTGCAAGCCGTGCGTGCACCCTTGGGCGATACCATTGCCCAGGGCGCAAACACGATGCCCAGCACCAGCATCGCCAGATACATCTGCGTGATGAAGACCAGCGAGCGCAGCCATTGGATCGGGTTTTTCACGACAGTTCCCCCAGACGTTTGGTGGCCGCCCGGGTGGTAGCGGCAAAAGCCACCAGCGCACCCAGCGGCGGAATCAGCAAGGGCGCCAGCCAGCCCCAACCCTGAAAGCCAAGCCCGGTCAGGAAACCGCCCTCAGCAGAGGCTTCCGGCATCAGAAAGACCCCGATCATGCCCGCTGCCATACCAGCGGCGGTGCCGGTCAGCGCCCGCAGGGTGAAGCGGCGGATGAAGGCCTGGGCGATATAGCTGTCGAGCGCACCGACCAGCCGCAGCACTTCGATCACCTGGGCGTTTGCGGCCAGGGCGGCATTGGCGGCCAGGGTGATCATCGCCGCGGTGGCGCCGCCGATCAGCAGGATCGACACCCAGGCCAGACGGCGCAGCGCCTGGGCCGCATCCACCAGCGGCGCCCGCCAGCGGGTGTGGTCATCCAGCACCGCGCCCGGAACCTCGGCCTGCAGCCGCAGCCGCAAACCCTGGGCGTCATACCCCGCATCATCGCCCGTCACTTCGATCAGCTGCGGCAGCGGCAGGTCCCCGACCGGCACCCCGGCCCCGAACCAGGGCGCCAGCAAGGCCGCCTGCTCCGCGCCGGTCAGCGCCCGCGCGGTGGCCACACCGGGTGTCTGGCGCAGGATTTCCAGCGCTGCCTCGGTCTGTGCCGCGCGCTGCTCCGCCGGGGCGTTGATGCGCAGGGTGGCGGCGCGCGCCAGTTCCTCGGCCCATTGGTCGGCCAGCCGGCCCGAGGCCATCGACAGCGCCAGCGCAAAAACCGTGAGGAACGCCATCGCGCCGGAGACAAACAGGGTCAGCTGGGCGGTAAAGCCGCTCGGCGGCACCACCCGGTCCGCCTGGGCATCGCCCAGGATCAGCTTGCGCAGCCTGCCTTCGGTCATAGGTCCGCCCCCGCCAGTTGCAGCTGCCGGTTGGAAATCCGCAGTACCCGCGCCTGTACTTGGTTTTTGGCAGCCCGGATCAGCGAAAGGTCATGGGTGGCGACCAGGATGGTCTTGCCCATCCGGTTCAGCTCCACCAGCAGCTGCAGCAGCCGCTGCGACATTTCCCAGTCCACATTGCCGGTCGGCTCATCGGCGATGATCACATCCGGCGACAGGATCACCGAGCGGGCCAGCGCCGCCCGCTGACGCTCGCCGCCCGACAGTTCCGGCGGCAGCGCGTGGGCACGCTCGCTGAGGCCGACCCAGTTCAGCAATTCCTGCAGGTTGGCCTCCTCGTGGCTCAGCTCGCGCCCGGACACCAGCAGCGGCAACGCGATGTTCTCGATCACCGGCAGGTGGTCCAGGAACCGGCAGTCCTGATGCACAACGCCGACCCGGCGGCGCAGATAGGCCATCTGGTCGCGGTCCAGCCCGTGCACATCCAT
>JABXIA010000285.1 GCA_013373325.1 Paracoccaceae bacterium | reverse complement strand
GTCTCGGTCTCGGTCTCGGTCTCGGTCTCGGTCTCGGTCTCGGTCTCGGTCTCGGTCTCGGTCTCGGTCTCGGAAACCGGGGAGACTACATCATCAGAAGTGTCAACGGACTCAGCACCGGATTCCTGCGCCGCATCCTTTTCTGAAGTCTCTGCAGCATCATCAGCCGGCTTGGTTTCACCGGGGCCGGGCTCAATCACGTCTTCCGGATTTTTCTTGTCAGCCACGCCGGCTTCCCCCTCGATTCCTAAAATACATTCGTGCGAACACGCTGGACCCTACTCCGCACGCCCCCTGCCCTCAAGCCGGGACAGCTGCGCTGCGGCATCAAGGACAGCCTCCGCCATGGCCGGTGCATCCGGGGCTTTACTTACTCTGAAAGCCTTGTAATTCAAGCCTTTCAACGGTTCCGCCACAGCCTCGCTCAGTGCAATCAAATGCAAATGCGACGCGTCCCCGCACAGATTGGCAAAATGGCGCGCAGTCCTGGGTGAGAATAGCGGCACGATCACACCGTTTTGCGCAGCAAGCGCAGCCTGCGCCCCCTCCGTCAGCGGCAAAAGCACCTGATCATACACGATTTGCTCCCCGCAGGGGAGGCCGCCATCCGTCAGAAGCTGCGCAATTGCGCCCCGCGCATGGGCGCCGCGCAAATGCAATAGCGGTGCTTCGGGGCGCTTTTGCAGCAGGGCAGCCGTCAGTTCTTCGGCGCATTGCCCCAGAACCTCAGCCTGCCAGCCCAGTACTGCGGCAGTCTGCGCCGTGCGTTCCCCTACACAATAGGCAGGCAGCCGCACTGTGGTTTCACGTGAAGCGGCCTCAACGCCGTTGGCAGAGGTAAAGATCACCCCTTTTATACCCTGCGTTCTGACCGGTGCCTGAACCGGCTGAATCTCCATCAGCGGAGTATAGATTACCTGCAGCCCGGCAAGCGCTTCGGCTGGCAGGCTGGCGGCAAACCGCTTTGCCGCTGCCAGCGGGCGTGTCATCAGCAATGGCACCATCCAAAGGCTCCCGGGATTGTTTGCACCCCGCTTCGGTGGTAGCCCCGGCGGCAGTTTGATGCAACGGTAAGGCCATGACAAAGACCCTGACAATCCTGGGGCTGGAGAGCAGCTGTGACGACACCGCCGCCGCCGTGGTACGGCAGGCAGAGGGTGAGCAGCCCGAGGTTCTGTCCTCGATCGTGTTCGGCCAGACCGAGCTGCACAGTGCCTTTGGCGGCGTGGTGCCGGAAATTGCCGCTCGCGCCCACGCTGAAAAGCTGGACATCTGCGTCCGCGATGCACTGGCAGAAGCCGGGCTGAGCCTGAAGGACTTGGATGTGGTAGCCGTCACCGCCGGCCCGGGGCTGATCGGCGGCGTGATGTCCGGCGTGATGTGCGCCAAGGGGATTGCCGCCGCAACCGGTCTTCCGCTGATCGGGGTAAACCATCTGGCGGGACACGCGCTGACGCCGCGGCTGACGGACGGGATCGCCTATCCCTATCTGATGCTGCTGGTTTCCGGCGGCCACTGCCAGTACCTGCTGGTGCGCGGTCCTGAGGATTTCACCCGTTTGGGCGGAACTATTGACGACGCACCGGGCGAGGCCTTTGACAAAACCGCCCGCCTGCTGGGCCTGCCGCAACCCGGCGGGCCGTCGGTGCAGACTGAGGCGGAAAAGGGCGAGCCCAAGCGGTTCCACTTTCCCCGGCCCTTGCTGGACCGGCCCGATTGCAACCTGTCCTTCTCCGGCCTGAAAACCGCGCTGATGCGGATGCGCGATCAGATCGTTGCGGAAAAGGGCGGCTTGGCCCGCCAGGACCGCGCCGACCTGTGTGCAGGATTTCAGGCAGCGGTGGTTGATACCTTGGCGGAGAAAACCCGCCGCGCCATCCGTCAGTATCTGGAAGAGCAGCCAGCGCAGCCGACCATTGCCGTGGCTGGCGGTGTGGCAGCAAATACCGCCATCCGGGCAGCTTTAGAGACGGTTTGTGCAGAGGCAGGCACCGCCTTCACCGCTCCGCCGCTGCGGCTGTGCACCGACAACGCGGCAATGATCGCCTATGCGGGCCTTGAGCGGTTCAAAGCGGGCGCGCGCGACGGGCTGGATCTGACCGCCCGTCCCCGCTGGCCGCTGGATCAAAGCAGCCCGGCATTGATCGGATCAGGCCGCAAGGGAGCCAAAGCATGAGCATTTCGGTATTGGGATCAGGCGCATTTGGCACCGCCCTGGCAATCTCGCTGGCTGGCAACGGGCCGGTGACCCTGTGGGCGCGCAACGCAATGAAGGCCCAGGCGATGCAGGACAGCCGCCGCAACGGCACCCGCCTGCCAGGTGTGGCACTGCCGGAAAACCTCACTGTCACCGCGGATATCACCAAGGCCAGCCAGTCCGAAGTGCTGCTCCTGGCTGTGCCGATGCAGACGCTGCGCGGCGTGCTGGAGGAGTACGGTGTGCAGCTGTCAGGAAAGACACTTGTTGCCTGCTGCAAGGGGATTGAGCTGGAGACTGGTCTAGGCCCGGTTGCCGTTATCCAGGAGGTTCTGCCAGATGCGAAGGCCGCGCTGCTGACCGGGCCAAGCTTTGCAGCTGACATCGCACGGGGGCTGCCAACTGCGCTGACGCTGGCCTGCGGCGACGCAGATCTGTGCAAGTCCCTGCAAAAACAGCTGACCACAGCCAATCTGCGCCTGTACCGGACCACAGACACCGTCGGCGCAGAAATCGGCGGCGCGCTGAAGAATGTGATGGCAATTGCCTGCGGCGCAGTCATCGGTGCGGGACTTGGTGACAGTGCCCGTGCCGCGCTGATGACACGGGGCTATGCGGAGATGCAGCGCATGGCGCTGGCAAGCGGTGCCAAGGCGGAAACCCTGGCCGGGCTTTCAGGCTTTGGCGACCTCGCGCTGACCTGCACTTCTGACTTGTCCCGCAATTACCGGTTGGGCCTGTCCATTGGCCGCGGCGAGGAATTTGACCCCAGCATCACCGTGGAAGGAGCAGCCACCGCGCGGGCCGTGGCGGAGCAGGCCCAGCGGATGGCCTTGGATATGCCGGTCACTCTCACGGTAACCAATTTAGTAGATCAGCGCTTGACGATCAGCGAGGCAGCGGCACATTTGCTTAAAAGACCATTAAAAGAGGAATAAAATGCTCATCGCCCTGATCGCCCGCGACAAACCCGGCCATTTGCAGACCCGGCTGGACAACCGTGACGCCCATCTGGCCTATATCAACGACACTGGCGCCGTGGCGCAGGCAGGGCCGCTGCTGGACCAGGATGGCAATATGGCCGGTTCCCTGGTTATTCTGGACGTCGAAGACATGGCAGCGGGTGAAGCCTGGGCAGAAAATGACCCCTACAACAAGGCCGGACTGTTCGAAGCTGTCGAATTGATCACCTGGAAAAAGGTCATCGGCTGATGCGTTACTGGCTGTTCAAATCCGAACCCTCCACCTGGAGCTGGGATGACCAGGTTGCCAAGGGTGATGCGGGCGAGGAATGGGACGGCGTACGCAATTACCAGGCGCGCAACTTCATGCGCGAGATGAAAATCGGCGACCGTGGCTTTTTCTATCACTCGCAGAAAGAAAAATCCGTGGTCGGCATCGTCGAGGTTTGCGCCGGGGCGCATCCCGACAGCACCACCGAGGACGACCGCTGGGAATGCGTGGACATCAAGGCGGTGCGCCCCTTTGCCAAGCCGGTAAGCCTGGACCAGATCAAGGCCGACCCGCGGCTGGAAGATATGGTGCTGGTGAAAAACTCCCGATTGTCAGTGCAGCCGATGAGCGAAACCGAATGGGCCGCCATCTGCGGGCTGGGGGAGACAGATCCAAGCTGATCTGACACTCTGCTTTCAAATGGCCAAAATCATTCAGGAGAGCATCATGGGATTTCTCAGCGTGATTGCCGCGGCTGCGGCTGCCTTTGCCCTTGGGGCCGCGTATTACGGCACCTTGGCCAAGCCTTGGGTTGAAGCGTCTGGCGTGGAAGTTGACGAGAGCGGCAAGCCAAAGGGCGGGCAAAGCCCGATGATCTTCGCCATGGCTTTTGTCCTGCAGCTGATTGTGGCCGGCATGATGCGCCATGTGTTCAGCCTGTCGGGTATCGAGTCCCTGAGCGCAGGTCTTGTGGGGGGCGTCGGCATCGGCCTCTTTTTCATCAGCCCCTGGATTGCTCTCAACAACATGTAAGGGATGCGGCCAGTGAAACTGACGCTGATTGATGGCGGCTATGCCACGCTGGCCTGCGCGGCGGCGGGTCTGGTGCTGACGCTGTTTTGAACTGACACCGGTCTGCGCTGACGCTGATCTGAAATGAAAAAGGGAAGGACCTGAGGACAATCAGGACCTTCCCTTCCACCCCGCGTGCTCCACTATCCACCACACGCGTATGAAAATCTGGTTCCTGGCCGTCCTGGCCGGTTCCTTAGGTATAGGCCGTTCAGTGCCGATTCCGCAAAACAATAACCCGGACAATGCGAGCTAAATCGGAAGGTTTCATCTTCAGGTATTGCCAGCTGAGCCGCGTCCTTCCTCCGGGCTCACATTTCCAGATCCCTCAATTGCATTGCCACCGCTTTTCGGCGCCAGGGCAGATGCCTTTCCGGGCCAGGGACCTATGTCGAGGCCTGCGTACCAGCGACACGGAGGAGGTAATTCCATGCAAAAGTTTCTCATCGAACGGGAGATCCCGAAGGTAGGCAGCATGAGCGGTGAAGAACTTGGCGGCGCGGCGCGCACCTCCAATGAGGCGCTGGCCAAACTTGCCCCCCGGGTCCAGTGGCAGCACTCCTACGTTGCCGGAGACAAAACCATCTGTATTTACCTGGCCGACTCCGAAGACGCGATACACGAGCATTCAAAGCTGAGCGGCTTCCCGGCCAGTAAGATCACAAAAATCGAAACTGTTATCGACCCAACCACTGGCAGCTAAGCAAGCCGGGAAATGAAAAGCGCCGCCGGATTTCCCCGGCGGCGCTTTGGTAGTTCTGCTTTTACAGCTTAGTAGCGGTAATGCTCCGGCTTGAACGGGCCTTCCGGCTTGACGCCGATATAGGCGGCTTGCTCAGAGCTCAGCTGGGTCAGCTTGACGCCGATGCGGCCCAGGTGCAGGCGCGCGACTTTCTCGTCCAGATGCTTGGGCAGGATGTAGACGTCGTTTTCATAGTGGTCGCCGCGGGTCCACAATTCGATCTGGGCCAGCACCTGGTTGGTGAAGGAGGCCGACATCACAAACGACGGGTGGCCGGTGGCATTGCCGAGGTTCAGCAGCCGGCCTTCGGACAAGAGGATCAGACGGTTGCCGGAGGGCATCTCGATCATATCCACCTGGTCCTTGATGTTGGTCCATTTGTGGTTCTTCAGCGCGGCGACCTGGATCTCGTTGTCGAAGTGGCCGATGTTGCCGACGATCGCCATGTCCTTCATCTCGCGCATGTGCTCGATGCGGATCACGTCCTTGTTGCCGGTGGTGGTGATGAACACGTCGGCGGTGGCGACTTCATCTTCCAGCAGGGTAACTTCGAAACCATCCATGGCGGCCTGCAGCGCGCAGATCGGGTCGGCCTCGGTGACTTTCACACGGGCACCGGCACCGCGCAGGGAGGCTGCGGAGCCTTTGCCCACATCGCCGTAACCGCAAACCACGGCAACCTTGCCGGCCATCATGGTGTCGGTGGCGCGGCGGATGCCGTCGACCAGCGATTCCTTGCAGCCGTATTTGTTGTCGAATTTCGACTTGGTGACAGAGTCGTTCACGTTGATCGCCGGGAACGGCAGCTGGCCGTTCTTCTGCAGCTCATACAGGCGGTGTACGCCGGTGGTGGTTTCCTCCGACACACCCAGGATTGCGTCGCGGGTCTTGGTGAACCAGCCGGGCGATGCTTCCATGCGCTTCATGATCTGCGCCTTGATGACCGCTTCTTCCTCGGACTGCGGCACCGGGATGATCTCTTCGCCTGCTTCGGCGCGGGCGCCCAGCAGCACGTAAAGAGTAGCGTCGCCGCCATCATCCAGGATCAGGTTCGCGCCTTCGGGGAACATGAAGGATTTGTCGAGGTAATCCCAATGCTCTTCCAGGGTCTGGCCCTTGATCGCAAAGACCGGAATGCCGGCCTCGGCTATTGCCGCGGCGGCGTGGTCCTGGGTCGAGAAGATGTTGCAGGAGGCCCAGCGCACATCCGCACCCAGCGCCACCAGCGTCTCGATCAGAACCGCGGTCTGAATGGTCATGTGCAGCGAGCCGACAATGCGCGCGCCCTTCAGCGGTTTGCTTTCACCATATTCCTCGCGCAGGGCCATCAGGCCCGGCATTTCGGTTTCAGCGATGTCCAGCTCTTTGCGGCCAAAGCCTGCCAGCGCGATGTCCTTGACGATATAATCCCCGGCCATAGTCTGCTCCATTCCGGTTACGAGTACACTTGCTGCAGGGCCTAGCACTGCAATAGTTGATATTCAACGAAGATACCCGCAACCGGAGCCGTTGGCTCAGGCTTTTCGTCTAGTGTCAGGCAGGAGGGGAAGCCTGTCAGGCGGCCATTGTCAGCTTGGCGTGCCCAGGTCAGGCGCTTTTTCAGTAATGTGGAAAAAGGAGGATCCGGTTGCGACAACACAGCTGATCCCGTTTGCATGTGTGACCAGAACCGTGAAAGTGCCGGTTTCATCCGAAGACCACACTTCAATCACTGTCGCTTCCGGGCGGCTTTTCTGCAATCCGCCGGCAGTCAGCCGTTCGGAGTATCCGCTTTCCAGTTTTTGCGTCATGACCTCACGGTCGCCGCAGCTGGCTGCCAAGGCTGGCGGCGCTGTCGCTGCCATGCCGAACAACAGGGAAAGACCAAGTAAGCGTTTGAACATGACAAACTCCTTTCTGTTGCGTGTCACGTCGCAAAAGGGGTTTGCCGCAGAGAGGGGGCGGTGCCCCTTGTGTACCTATAATATTGGGTCTGGATGCACCTTTTTCAAACTCACGCCGCATAAACTGCCCGTTTTCATCCGTGTTCGCGAAAACATACAAACGATGGCAAGCATTGCCCGGCACAGCCCCAGAAGGTAGTCAAAGGACTGAGTGCAGCAACAGGAAAACCCATGCCCGCCAAACCCGCCCGCGCCTGGCAGAGAATGCTGTCCGGCCGCCGTCTGGACCTGCTGGATCCGACGCCCGTCGATATCGAGATTGAGGATATCGCGCACGGTCTGGCCTTTGTGGCGCGCTGGAACGGCCAGACGATGGGGGATTTTGCCTATTCCGTGGCAGAGCATTCGCTGCTGGTCGAGGACATCTTCACCCGCATGCAGCCCAAGGCGCCGGTCAGATGGCGGCTGGCGGCGCTGCTGCATGATGCGCCGGAATATGTGATCGGCGATATGATCTCTCCTGTGAAGGCCGCGGTCGGTCCGGGTTACGGCGATCTTGATCAGCGGCTGACGGCGGCCATTCACCTGCGGTTCGGGCTGCCGGCGGCGTTGCCCAAAACGGTGAAGGCGCAGATCAAGCGGGCGGACAAGGTCAGCGCCTGGATGGAAGCGGTGCAAATCGCTGGGTTTTCAGAGGCAGAAGCCGGCAAGTTTTTTGGCCGCCCGAATGCAGAGATTGCCAAAGGCCTGCACATCCGCCTGCGCCCGCCGGTGGAGGTACGTCAAGACTTCATAGCCCGGCACCAGGCGCTGTTGCAGCAGATGTAGCTGGCAACGGTTTTTGCCCGGTGAGAGCCGTTGCCCCGCCGGTTATTCAATCCTTGTCCAGCTGTATGTCCTGCGTAAGAGCTTGAGCAAGTTATGGGTGGCGGCGCCGCCAAGGGGCGGAGGCGGGACGGGAGTGTCCTCCCGCACGCGAAACGTCGTCTGTGCGTGCCCGTGCCAATGGGCCCTGTTCCTATGCGCCGAGGGTGTCAGGCCCGGCAGTGACCGCAATCAATTGGAACAATGCCGCAGTCCACTTAAGATCCGGTGAGACCAGCGTACGCCGGGTACGCAACACCCCGCAGATTCAGGGTGCAGCGCCGTGTCTGAAGCTACCTGCTCAGCGCGGGCTGCGTTTTGCCAGGATCCGCTGCAGAGTGCGGCGGTGCATGTTCAGCCGGCGGGCGGTTTCCGAAACATTGCGGTCGCAGAGCTCATAGATCCGCTGGATATGCTCCCAGCGCACCCGGTCGGCGCTCATCGGGTTTTCCGGCGGCGGCGGCAGCTCGTCTCCGGTCGACAGCAGCGCGTTCATGATGTCGGTGGCGTCAGCGGGCTTGGACAGGTAATCGGTCGCGCCGATCTTTACAGCCGCAACTGCCGTTGCGATGGCGCCATAGCCAGTCAGCACCACAACCCGGCTGTCCGGGCGTTTTTCGCGCAGCACCTCGACAACGTCGAGGCCGTTGCCATCCTCCAGCCGCAGATCAACCACGGCATAGGCAGGCGGGCGGGCGGTTGCGATGGCACTGCCTGCGGCGACGGAGCCTGCGGTCTCCACCTCAAAGCCGCGTTTCTCCATTGCCTTGGCAAGGCGCCGCAGAAAGGGCTCGTCGTCATCGACCAGCAGCAGTGTCTTGTCGGGTCCAATTTCCTGCAGAGCAGTTTCGGCCATGCCCGGTCCTCCGCGCAGTTTTATCTATTGACGCAAGAATATGTCCGGGCAGGGGAAAAGGTCAAACAGCTATCCTGCTTCAGATTTTTCCGGCAAAGCAGGCGGTCTTGTCCGCCATTTGTTGTGCCGTTTCATCGCGGCGGAAGAACTCAACGAAGCCTTCTTCGGGCAGCACCAGGTACGAGAAGGTGGAGTGGTCCACGAGGTAGTAATCCTCATCCCCCTCGTTCTTCTTGAAGTAGGTCTTGTAGGCCCTGCTGGCAGCTTTCACCTGCTCCAGCGAACCTGTCAGCCCGATCATCTTTTCATGCAGGTTGGCAGCAAAATCACCAACGGCTTCAGGGGTATCGCGGTCCGGGTCGACAGAAATAAACACTGGCGTTGCGCTGATGCCGCGCTCTGCAAGAACATCGATGGCATCCGCGTTGCGGGCGGCATCCATCGGGCAGACATCGGGGCAGAAGGTGTAGCCGAAATAGACAATTGAGGGCTCGGTGATCACGTCCTTGTCGGTGACGGTTTCACCCTTGGCGTTGACCAGTTCGAACGGGCCCCCGATGGTTTCGGTGCCGCCCGCAATCTGGCTGCTGCGGCACTGCGCGAATTTGTCACCCCCGCCGCCCCCGCGTGTCAGAAACCAGGCGCCCCCCACAAGGGCAGCGACAAAAGCAACAGCTAGAAGAGCATAGACGCGGGTCATGGGATCACACTTTTCGTCAGGGAAGGGTTGTTGATCGTTTGCGGCGCCAGACCTATCAAGAAATACGGCCGATGCAACTGGCGCACGGCGTCACATCTGCGGGAGCACCGGAACCGGATGAACGATCGACTTTTCATGCTGGCAAGCAGCCACGATCACAGTCACTGGGTCCGGCTTCGGACATTGATCCTGCTGCGCTGGGTGGCCATTGCCGGGCAGATCACGGCTATTGCGGTGGCACAGCACCGGTTCAACCTGCAGCTGGAGCTGGGTCTGTGCTATCTGGCGATCGGTATTTCCGCCGCCGGCAACCTGATCGCCATCTTCGCTTTTCCGGAAAACAAGCGTCTCAGCGAGTTCGAGAACTTCCTGATGGTGCTCTTCGACCTGCTGCAACTGGCCTTTCTGGTCTATCTGACAGGCGGGCTGAACAACCCCTTTGCTTTGCTTGTACTGGGACCCGTGACGATTTCCGCTGCGGTGATGGGCCTGCGCTCTACCCTGATCATCGGCGCAACCGCCATTATCCTGGTCACCCTGATGGCCGAATTCCACCTGCCGCTGCGCACGGAGCAGGGGTTCATCCTGCGGATCCCGGATGTGTTCATCTTCGGCAACTGGATCGCCATCGTCATCGCGATTCTTTTTATCGGTGCCTATTCCTTCCGGGTCAGTAACGAGATGCGGCTGATGTCGGACGCACTAAGCGCCACCCAGCTGGCCTTGTCGCGCGAGCAGAAGCTGACTGATTTGGGCGGTGTGGTGGCCGCAGCAGCGCATGAGCTGGGAACACCGCTGGCCACCATTAAACTGACCAGCGCCGAGCTGATCGAAGAACTGGACGACCGCCCGGACCTGCGCGAGGATGCTGCCCTGATCCGCGAACAGGCCGACCGCTGCCGCGACATCCTGCGCAGCATGGGCCGGGCTGGCAAGGATGACCTGCACCTGCGTCAGGCACCGCTGTCGACACTGGTGACTGAAGCAGCAGAGCCGCACATGCATCGCGGCAAAGCGGTTCTTTATCACGAGGAACCGCTGGAAGGCGGTGACTTTCAGCAGCCTACAGTTCTGCGCAAGCCAGAAATCATTCACGGGCTGCGCAATCTGGTCCAGAACGCGGTCGACTTCTCCAGGTCCACCGTTTGGATCAACGCGGCCTGGAACGACGAGCGTATCGTTCTTCTGATCAGCGACGACGGCCAAGGCTTCCCGCCGCATCTGCTCGGCCGCATCGGCGACCCGTTTGTACGCCGCCGCCGGGGGGAAAGCGAACTGAAGCAGCGTCCGGAGTATGAGGGCATGGGGTTGGGGCTTTTCATTGCCAAGACACTGCTCCAGCGCACCGGGGCGCGGCTGAAGTTCGCCAATGACTGGGACCAGATCCATAGTGAAGCACATGCGCCCGAAGGGCGCGGTGCCATCGTTGAAGTGGTCTGGCCGCGCGAAAAAATCGACGCCATAGAAGCAGGAGTCCCTGTTACCGGCAAAAATTTGCCTTTAGAAATTTAACTGTTCACTTTTGGGAAACCAATTAAACTTCATTTAACCATTTTTAGGGAACCATGAGGGCAAACGAGAGCTGAGCTAGGCAGGAAGACATGCAGGATTTCGCTTCGATCGAGTGGTTTGTACTGGCCGCACTTTGTGCCGCCACGGCTGCAGCCGCAGTCTGGTGGCTGTCGCCCTCTCCGCGGCGCAGTGGCATGGAACATGACCTGCTTGCCGCCGACGGCCGTACTGATGCTGTCTTTCTGTTTGACGACAGCAGTCTGATCGGCTGGTCCTCCGGCGCCCGCAAGTTTATCGGTGACCAGGCTGAGAACTTTGACTGGAGCATGCTGCGCGACCAGCTGGCCCGCAGCTATCCTGGCCTGCCGCAATCGCCCGGTTTTCTCAAGGATGTGGGGCCGCTTGTGCTGTCAGGCACTGCCGCTGCTGAGAGCCGCGAGGCGCATTGCGAGTGGATTGACGGTGTCACCCGCGTGCAACTGCGCCGCAGCACATTGGAAGAACAGAATAAGTCCCTGGATCAGGAACTGACCACCCTGCGCGCTGCCGTGCATCAGGCCCCCTACCCGGTCTGGTTGCAGTCCGAGGAGGGAAACGTCACCTGGTCCAATCTCGCTTACGATAATCTCAACCAGAAGATTCGCGGCCGCAGTTCAGATTTCGCAGATCCCTTGTTCACGGACCTCCACGACCCGATGACCAGCGGCAAGCCTGAGCGGATTCACATTCCGCTGCCGGACAGCGGCAAGAAGCTTTGGTATAATGTTTCGACGACCGAGACCGAGGCCGGCTGGCTCTGCCATGCGGTCGATGTGAACGCCGTGGTCGACGCCGAGGTTGCCCAGCGCAACTTTGTGCAGACCCTGGCCAAGACCTTTGCGCAGCTGTCGATCGGCCTGGCGATCTTTGACCGCAACCGTCAGCTGGTGCTGTTCAATCCGGTGCTGATCGACCTGACCGCATTGCCTGCCAATTTCCTGAGCTCGCGGCCCAACCTGCTCACTTTCTTCGACCGGTTGCGCGACCAAAGGATGATGCCGGAGCCCAAAAGCTATTCCAGCTGGCGCCACCAGATGGCTGACCTGCTGGAGGCCGCTGCCGAGGGCCGGTATCAGGAAACTTGGTCGCTACCGTCTGGTTCTGTCTACAAGGTCTCCGGCCGACCGCATCCGGATGGTGCCATCGCCTTCCTGTTCGAAGACATTACCGCAGAGGTCACCCTCACCCGCCAGTTCCGCTCTGAGCTGGAGATGGGCCAGTCGATCCTGGATCAGATGGACGAAGCCATTGCGGTTTTTGCTAATGACGGCAGCCTGAGTTTCTCGAACAGCGCTTATGACAGCCTGTGGCAGATGGACCCCGATTCCAGCTTTGCCAAGGTGTCAATCATGGATGCCAGCCGGATCTGGCAGGACACCTGTGCGCCGACCCCGGTCTGGGGCGAAATCCGGGACTTCGTTGCGGGCTGCGAAGGGCGCGAGGCCTGGTGGTCCCATGTTCAGCTGCGCAGAGGCACCAAGATGGTCTGCAAGGTAACGGCAATCCAGAACGGCGCCACTATGGTCAGCTTCCGAAAGCCCGAAGCAGCTGCCCTTCCGGCGGGTCAGGAACGCTTTGCCTCCAACCCGCAAGACTGATCATTGAATCCAGCTTGCAGCCGTAGCGCGGCGGCGTCATTGTACCGCCATGACCACAAACACCGCGGCTCGCACGCTGAATTCGCCTGAGGAAACGGCCGAGCTGGCCGACCGAGTCGCCGGAGCCCTTCGCCCCGGCGATTGCTTGTTGCTGGAAGGCGTAATCGGTGCCGGAAAGACCCATTTCGCCCGCCATCTGATCCAGTCGCTGATGGACGTGCCTGAAGACGTGCCTTCGCCCACCTTCACGTTGGTGCAAACCTATCAGGTACCCGCTGGCGAGCTGTGGCACACCGACCTTTACCGGCTGTCCTCCTTGGATGAGCTGGAGGAACTGGGCCTGACCGAAGCCTTTGACAATGCAATCTGCCTGGTCGAATGGCCTGACCGGCTGCAGGAACTGACACCGCCGCACGCCTTGCATCTTACGCTGGCGCTGGACCCTGAACACCAAGACCGCCGCCATCTGACGCTCCGCTGGAGCGATGTAAAATGGCAGCCCCTGATGGAGCGCATCTGCGCATGACCGACCGCAATTCCCTGCGCGAAACCTTTCTCTCGGAAACGGCCTATGCCAGCTGGCAATGCGCACCGCTGGCAGGCGATGCCTCCAACAGGCGCTATGAACGGCTGACCGGCTCAGCCGGTGAGACTGTCGTGCTGATGGACGCACCGCCGGAAAAGGGCGAGGACGTCCGCCCCTTCATCCGCATTGCCGAATACCTCCGTGCCCAGGGTCTCAGCGCCCCGGAGATCCTGGCAAAAGATGTCGAGCAAGGATTTCTGATGCTGGAGGATCTGGGCGACGACCTTTATGCCCGCGTCATAGAGCGGCAACCGGCTCTGGAAAAGGAAATTTATGAGGCCGCCACTGACGCGCTGGTTGCCCTCCATCAAGCGCCGATGCCGGAATTGGAACCCTACGGTCCGCGGCTAATGGCGGAAATGGCCGGGCTCGCACTGTCGAAATACCGAGACGGGATTCAAGGCGGCCATGACCCGGAGCTGCAGTCACGGTTCGAGAACCAGTTCGAGGACATCCTGCGCGAAACAGTCAAGGGCGATCCGGTTCTGGTCCAGCGGGACTACCACGCAGAAAACCTGCTGTGGCTGCCGGACCGCGACGGTGTGGCCCGGGTTGGCCTGCTGGATTTCCAGGACGCGCGCGCAGGCCACCCGGCATACGATCTCGTCTCTCTCCTGCAAGATGCCCGCCGTGACGTGCCGCCGGGTATCGAGATGCAGATGATCAGCCGTTACATCGCGGCCGCTGGCGCGGACGAGTCCGGCTTCCGTACCGCCTATACTGTGCTGGGCGTGCAGCGGAACCTGCGCATCCTGGGTGTCTTTGCCCGGCTCAGCCTGGATTATGGAAAACCGCACTATGTGGATTTGATTCCACGGGTCTGGGATCATTTCATCCGCGGGCTGGACCACCCGGCGCTGGCCCCGGTGGCGGGTCTTCTGCGTGACAAGCTGCCCGCACCGAAGCCGGAAAACCTGGAAAAGCTGAGGCCCTGATGCAGCGTGCTCCGAACGCCGTGATGCTGTTTGCAGCGGGTTTTGGCACCCGGATGCGGGAACTCACCCGCGACAGGCCGAAGCCGATGATCGGAGTTGCCGGCCGGCCGCTGATTGCCCATGCACTGGATCTGGCCAAGGAAGTTCAGCCGGCCCGGATTGCCGCCAACGTGCATTACAAGCCTGAACCGCTTGTGACCTTTTTAGAGCCTGAAAAGGTGCTGATCAGCCATGAGGCGCCCGAGATCCTCGATACCGGCGGAGGGTTGCGCCATGCCCTTCCCCTGCTGGGCAGCGGGCCGGTTTTCACGATGAACACCGATGCTATCTGGAAAGGCCCGAACCCGCTGCAATTGGCGCAAGACGCCTGGGACCCTGACCGAATGGATGCGCTTTTGGTCTGCGTGCCGCTGGAGCGCGCGGCGGGGCGCACCGGTATTGGGGATTTCTCAACCGATGCCGAGGGCCGCATCAGCCGCGGCGGGAATCTGGTCTATGGCGGGGTGCAGATCCTGAAAACGGAGGGGCTGCACGACGTCGAGGAGCAGGTATTCTCTCTCAATGTCCTGTGGAACCGGATGGCAGCCGCAGGCCGGCTGTTTGCGCTGGAATATCCCGGCCGCTGGTGCGATGTGGGCCATCCCGAAGGGATCAAACTGGCCGAGGACCTGATAGCCGCAGATGATGTTTGAACCATCCGCCAAACCGCGTGTTTTTGCCGTGCCCTGCGGTGTGGATTTTCCGCGTGCGCTGGTCGAAGGACTGCGGGAGCGGGCCCGAAACTTGCCGCCGGAGGCACTGGCGCGGGCTGAGCTGATCGTCAACACCTCCCGCATGGCACGGCGCATCCGCAGCCTGTTTGACAACGGCCCAGCGATGCTGCTGCCACGCATGCTGATGCTGACCGATCTGGCGCAGAGGGCTGCATTGGACGGATTGCCACCCGCCCTGCCCCCGCTGCGGCGCCGGCTGGAGTTGTCGCAGCTGATCGCCAAGCTGCTGGACACGCAGCCTGACCTAGCCTCCCGCGCGTCCCTTTATGATCTTTCTGATAGCCTGGCGGCGCTGATTGACGAGATGCAGGGGGAAGGTGTCAGCACCGATGCCATCCGGGATCTGGACGTCTCTGACATGTCCGGCCACTGGGCGCGGGCGCAAGCATTTATTGGTATCGCGGATGAGTTCACCGGCCTGCATGAAGGCGCGATGGACGCCCAGGCACGGCAGCGGCAAGTGGTGCTGAACCTGATTGGGAAGTGGCAGGAAAACCCGCCGTCGCATCCCGTCATCCTGGCCGGTTCCACCGGGTCCCGTGGCACCACCTTGATGCTGATGCAGGCCATTGCCCGTCTGCCGCAGGGCGCTGTGGTGCTGCCTGGTTTCGATTTCGATCAGCCGGACCACGTCTGGGGCAGTCTGGATGACCCGATGATCTCGGAAGACCATCCTCAGTACCGGTTCCACAAGCTGATGAAAGACCTGGAATTGGCCCCGCGCGATGTGCGGCCTTGGACCGATACCCCGCCGGTCTCTCCCGAACGCAACCGGCTGGTCTCGCTGGCATTGCGCCCGGCCCCGGTGACAGACGCCTGGATGAGCGAAGGCCCCAAGCTGACCGGTCTGGACAGCGCAACGGAAAACGTTTTGCTTGTCGAAGCTCCCAGCCCCCGTGCCGAGGCGCTCGCCATTGCGCTGCGCCTGCGCCAGGCGGCGGAGGACGGCCAGACCGCTGCGCTGATCACGCCCGACCGGATGCTGACACGTCAGGTCTCTGCCGCACTGGACCGCTGGGACATCCTGCCGGATGATTCCGCCGGCCAGCCGCTGCAGCTGTCGCCGCCTGGCCGGTTCCTGCGCCACGTGGCGTGGCTGTTCTGCAAGCCGCTGGCCTGCGACAGCCTGCTGACGCTGCTGAAGCACCCGCTGACCCATGACGGTGCGGACCGTGGCAACCACCTGCGCCAAACCCGCGAGCTGGAGCTGTCCTTGCGCCGCAACGGACCGCCCTTCCCCGACACCGCGGCCTTTGCGGCATTTGGCAAAGGCCGCGAGCTGACACCGGGCTGGACCGGCTGGCTGAGCGCCTGTTTCGCGGATCAGGAGATCGCTGGCACCCTGCCCCTGACCGATTGGGTCGAACGGCTGCGTGATCTGGCCGAGCGCATCGCTGCCGGCAGCCAGACGGACGGCGCCGGCACACTGTGGGACAAGAAGGCCGGCCAGGCCGCGCTCGCCTGCATCGAAAACCTGGAAACTGAGGCCCCCTATGGCGGCGAGATGACCGCCCGCGATTTCGCTGACCTGCTGGGCGCGCTGCTGAGCCAAGGCGAGGTGCGCGACCGCGATGCGCCCTATGGCTCTATCATGATCTGGGGCACGCTGGAGGCCCGGGTGCAGGGCGCCGATCTGGTCATTCTGGGCGGCCTCAATGAAGGCAGCTGGCCGGAGGCCGCCAGTCCCGATCCCTGGCTGAACCGCCAGTTGCGCAATCAGGCAGGCCTGTTGCTGCCCGAACGCCGCATCGGGCTGTCGGCGCATGATTTCCAGCAGGCGATTGCGGCGCCAGAACTCTGGCTGACCCGTGCTGAACGCTCGGAGGAAGCCGACACCGTACCGTCGCGCTGGCTGAACCGGCTGACCAACCTGCTGTCCGGCCTGCCGGATCAGGGCGGCCAGGATGCGCTGATGGCGATGCGTGCAAGAGGCCAGCAATGGCTCGGTTGGGCAGACTCGCTGGAGGAGCCCACGCCCATTCCACAGATGCCGCGCCCCTCGCCGCGACCGCCGGTTGCCGCCCGCCCGCGCCGCCTGACGATCACGGAAATCCCGCGGCTCATCCGTGACCCTTATGCGATCTACGCCAAGCATGTGCTGCGGCTGAAGCCGCTTAACCCGCTGGTGCAGGAACCCGACGCCCTGCTGCGCGGAATCGTGGTGCATGAGGTATTCGAGCATTTCGTCAAGGAAGCCCAGGCGGACCCGAGCCTGCTGACCGCCGGCCAGCTCATCGAAAAGACCCGCGAACTGCTGGAAACCCATGTGCCCTGGCCGGTTGCCCGCATCCTGTGGCACAGCCGAATCCGAAAGATTGCCGGAGACTTCGTCCAGGCCGAGCAGGAGCGCCAGGCCCGTGCCAAGCCGGTTGCGTTTGAAGCCAAGGGCAGCGCCCGGCTGGATCCGCTGGATTTCACCATCGCCTGCCGCGCCGACCGGATCGACATGGATGAACGCGGTTTCCTGCATCTCTACGATTACAAGACCGGCGCGCCGCCCAGCGAAGCGCAGCAGAAGAAGTTCGAAAAACAGCTGCTGATCGAAGCCGCCATGGCCGAGGAAGGCGCCTTTGACGACCTCGGCCCGGCGGAGGTGGCACGCGCCCTGTTCATTGGGCTGGGCAGCAGCATGAAAGAGGTGCGCGCACCGCTGGAAGAGGAACCGCCCGCCAAGGTCTGGGACGAGCTGCGCACCTTGATCGGCGCCTATTTCGAGCCTGAACAAGGGTATTCGAGCCGCCGCATGGTGCACCGGGATGACATCGCCGGCGATTACGACCACCTGGCGCGCTACGGCGAATGGGACCGCAGCGCTGAACCGCAGCCGGAGGATCTGGCATGACCATCCGCGACGCCGCCTCCGAGGCGCAGTTCCGCGCTGCGCGCCCTGATGCCTCCACCTGGCTGGCGGCAAATGCCGGCTCCGGCAAGACCAAGGTGCTGACCGACCGGGTGGCCCGGCTGCTGCTGAAGGGCGTGCAGCCGCAGCACATTCTGTGCCTCACTTATACCAAGGCGGCGGCCAGCGAGATGCAGAACCGGCTGTTCAAACGGCTAGGTGAATGGGCGATGCTGGATGATCCCGCGCTGATCACTGCATTGACCGAACTTGGGGAGGTCAGCACCGCGCCTGAGGATCTGGCCCAGGCGCGGACCCTGTTTGCCCGCGCGATCGAGACGCCGGGCGGGCTGAAAATCCAGACCATCCACTCCTTCTGTTCATCGCTGCTGCGCCGCTTCCCGCTGGAGGCTGGTGTCAGTCCGCAGTTTTCAGAAATGGACGACCGGGCAGGCCAGCTGCTGCGGGCGGAGATCATGGAGGATTTTGCCCGAGGCGATGAGGCCCCGCTGGTCGATGCCCTGGCGCGGCATGTAAGCGACAGCGACTTTGAGACACTGACCTCCGCGATTTGCCAGCGCCGGGCCGATTTCGGAGAACCGCTGAGCTGGGCCGGGCTGCTGGACTTGTTCGAACTGCCTGAAGGGTTCGACGAAACAGCACTGGAAACGCTGGTATTCCTGGGCGGCGAGGAAGAATTGCTGCAGCGCACGCGTGAGATGCTTAGGAAGGGCGGTTCGACCGACCAGAAAGCGGCCGGGAAGCTGGCAGGGATCACCAAGCCAACACTCGCAGATCTGGGCACATTGGAAAGTGTTTTCCTGACCGGCGCCAGCGCCAAGGAGCCGTTTACTGCCAAAATTGACAAGTTCCCAACCAAGAAACTGCGCGAAGCCCATCTGCCGCTGATGGATCAGCTGGAACCGCTGATGCGGCGGGTCGAGGATGCCCGTGCCAAACGTTTGGCGCTGTCCGCCGCGCGCAAGAGCCACGACCTGCACCGGTTTTCCGCCGCCTTTCTGCCAGAGTATGAGCGCCGCAAGCAGCTGCGCGGCTGGCTCGACTTTGACGACCTGATCCTGAAGGCCCGCCAGCTGCTGAACGATCCGGGCGTTGCCGCCTGGGTATTGTACCGGCTGGACGGCGGCATCGACCACATCCTGGTGGACGAGGCGCAGGACACCAGCCCGGTGCAATGGGACGTGATCGAGAAGCTGGCACAGGAATTCACCGCCGGCGAGGGCGCGCGCTCTGATGTGGAGCGCACGATCTTTGTTGTCGGTGACAAGAAGCAGTCGATCTATTCTTTCCAGGGCGCTGACCCGGATGCGTTTGACCGGATGCAGCAGGAGTTCAGCAACCGGCTGGCGGAAACCGGGGCAGGGCTGCAGGATGCCTCGCTTGATTTCTCCTTCCGCTCCTCGGCGGCGATCCTGAAGCTGGTCGATCTGGTGTTCAAGGACAGCCCGCGCGCCGGCTTTCGCAAGGACGCGCTGCACCGTGCCTTTAAATCGGACCTGCCGGGCCGGGTGGACCTGTGGCCGGTGGTCGAAAAGGTGGAGGATGACGAGGATCCAGACTGGACAAGCCCTGTCGACCGCCCCAGCAGCCGCCACCACACGGTGATCCTGGCAGAACGGATTGCGGCGTCGATCAAGCAGATGATCGAAACAGGTGTCACTATTCCCGAGGACGGCCCGGAACGCGGCACGTTTCAGCGCCGTCCGGTGCAGGCCGGCGACTTCCTGATCCTGGTGCAGCGCCGCTCCGATCTGTTTTCGGAAATCATCCGCGCGTGCAAGAAGGCTGAACTGCCGATTGCCGGCGCTGACCGGCTGAAAGTCGGCGCGGAACTGGCGGTGAAAGACATCGCCGCGCTGCTGCGGTTTCTGGCACTGCCAGAAGACTCTTTGTCTCTGGCGGAGGCTTTGAAATCGCCGTTGTTCGGCTGGGAGGAGCAGGCGCTGTTCGACCTCGCGCACCGGCGGGAAGCCATGTACCTGTGGCCGGCACTGCGGGAGCGGGCAGGGGAGTTCCCGGAAACCATGGCAGTGCTGGATGACCTGCGCGCCAATGCGGATTTCCTGCGCCCCTTTGACTTGATCGAACGCATCCTGACCCGCCACGGCGGCCGCCAGAAATTGCTGGGCAGGCTGGGGCCGGAAGCGGAAGACGGTATCAATGCGCTGTTGTCACAAGCACTGGCTTATGAGCGCACCGACGTGCCCAGCCTCACCGGGTTTCTGGTTTGGATGCAGACGGACGATCTGGAAATCAAACGCCAGATGGGCGCTGCCGGGAACATGATCCGGGTAATGTCTGTACATGGATCCAAGGGGCTGGAGGCGCCGATTGTGATCCTGCCGGACACCGCGAAACGCCAGGCGCCGCGGGACGCGGAGATTATGCTGGCCGATGGCACCCCGGTCTGGAAGCTTCCCAAGGATCAGATGCCTGCCGCCATGCTGGCAGCCCGCGAAGTTGCCCAGGAAAAGCTGCAGAATGAACGCCTGCGGCTGCTGTATGTGGCTCTAACCCGGGCGGAAAAGTGGCTGGTTGTCGCTGCCGCCGGCGACGCGGGTGAGCGGGAAGACAGCTGGTACCGAATGACAGAGCACGCCTTGCGCGAAGGCGGCGCAGTTGAGGCTGACTGTCCCGGCGGGGCCGGCTTGCGGCTGCAGCACGGGGATTGGGACGGGCTGCCTTTGGTTGAAGCGACGGTCGAGAAAGTTGTGAAACACAGCCTGCCTGAGGTTTTCGACCGGCCTGCCAAAGCATACGAGGCGCCGGCACCGGCGCTTAGCCCCTCTGATCTTGGCGGGGCCAAGGCCCTGCCGGGTGATGCGGGCCTGGACGAAGATGCCGCCAAGGCGCGCGGCGGCCGGCTGCACCTCTTACTCGAGCATCTGCCAGGCCGGCCTGAAGGTCTCTGGCCAAAGCTCGCCGGCAACTTGCTGCAGAATGCCGGTGACACTGATGACCTGCTCGCCGAAGCGTCCAGTGTTCTGAGCAACACGGGTTTAGCTCATATTTTCGCCGCGGAAAGTTTGGCTGAGGTTCCGGTAACCGCAGACCTGAATGGAACCCGTCTGCACGGCATCATCGACCGGCTGATCGTCACAGCGGACAGGGTTCTGGCAGTCGATTTCAAATCCAATGCCACCGTGCCTGCAACGCCCGCTCAATGCCCCGAAGGCCTGCTGCGCCAAATGGGTGCCTATGCCCAAGCGCTGGCGCAGATCTACCCCGGCCGCACTGTTGAGACTGCACTGCTCTGGACCCGAACGGCCACGCTGATGCCGCTGCCGCACGAACTTGTGACAGCCGCGCTGATGCGGCGTCTGGAACCTTGACGATCCGTTAAGCCGTACATAGGTTCCAACTCCAGTTGCCACACACTCATGGAGACATGCATATGTCCACCGTAGCCGTCACCGACGCCACCTTTGACGCCGAAGTCAAGAACTCCGATATCCCCGTTGTGGTGGATTTCTGGGCAGAGTGGTGCGGTCCCTGCAAACAAATCGGCCCGGCTTTGGAAGAGCTGGCCGCGGAATTCGGCGGCAAGGTGAAAATCGCCAAGGTCGACGTTGACAGCAACCCGAACTCCGCTGCTGCCATGGGCGTGCGCGGCATTCCGGCGCTGTTCATCTTCAAGGACGGCCAGGTGATCTCCAACCGTGCCGGCGCCGCCCCCAAGGCCGCGCTGCAGAGCTGGATCGAAGAGTCGATCTAAGCCGGATCCAAAATGGATTTCCAAGGGCTGTCCCCGAGGGGCGGCCCTTTTTTTGTTTTGAGCGCTGGCGTACCGGCCGGCAGGAAACTGGTACTGTTCTTTTTTTTGATGTCTTGCGACGGTTCGTCTGGAGACAGTAATGGAGGCAAAATGGCCAAGACACGGGTATTGGTGGAATTCGGCATGGGCACATCGCTGAGACGCGAGGATTATACCGAAGCCGCCCGCCGCGCGATCAAGGACGCATTGTGGCACAACTCCGTCAGCATGGCGGAATTGTTCGATTTCCAAAAGGAAGACATGATCATCGAAGCCGAGATCGGGGTTCAGAAACCGGAGGCGGTGGACGCGGAGGCGCTTCTGGAGATTTTCCCCTACGGCCAGCCCAGCATCCGGGTGGTGGAAGGCGGGCTCGACATCGGGAAACCGCATGGCGGACGCACGGTGATTGCCAATGCGGCCGTGGTTGTGTCCTTTGACATGGAGGCAACGGAATGAGCGAGAAACGCATCATCCTGGAAATGGGCACCGGCAACGACCTTTACGGTCAGGATTACACCAAGGCTGCACGCCGTGCGGTGCAGGACGCACTGCATCATTCGTCTATCACCCTGTTCGCCAAGCTTGGTATCGATCACAGCGAAATGCGCGTTGATGTGACCATCGGGGTGCAGCAGCCGGAGGCAGTTGATTGCGATCTGATTGCGCAGGATTTGCCCCGGGGCAGGGCCAGCGTGCGTGCCGTCAAGGGCGGTCTGGATGTTGCAGATGCAGACGCAGGAAGCCGCCACGTGGTGGCAACCGCTGCAATTGAAGCCTGGCTGCCGGATCAGGCAGGAAAATACAATATCGCCGTCCCAGAATGAACAAAGCCGCCCGTTTCTAGGCGGCTCATTCAGAATCTTCGACCATGCTGGTCTCAGATTTTTGCGATATCAGCGCGGCTCATGCCGATGTCATCGAGCTGCGCATCGGTCAGCCGGGACAAAGCCTTGCGGGTTTCGCGGGCTTCGTACCACTCAACGATGGAGCTTTTCACACTGGTCATAGTGTCGACCACGCGGAGAACGGTGACTGCTCCGAGCGGCGCATGAATGTTTGCGGTCGTCATTTGCGCATATCCTTCTAAGAAACAGCCGACCCTGTGCCGGTTGTGAGCCTCATGTAGGATGCGTGGCTGAGTCCCGCAATTGCCGGTTCAACAGCCCCGCCTTGCACTTTCTGCATAGCAGCATAAGGCCTGGCGGCCGTGTCAATGCCTGTGATCCCGCCCGCTCTCTTGTGCCGGCGGGGGGATGGTTCCATATAGGGGGCAACTTAACGGAGGCATAAATGGCAGACGATCAATTCCCCGGCTGGCACGGCACCACCATCATCGGCGTCAAGAAGGGCGGGCAGGTGGTCATCGCCGGCGACGGCCAGGTGTCGCTGGGGCAGACAGTGATCAAGGGCACCGCCCGCAAGGTGCGCCGGCTGTCGCCCGGCGGCTTTGATGTGGTGGCGGGTTTTGCCGGCTCGACCGCGGATGCATTCACACTGCTGGAACGGCTGGAAGCCAAACTGGAAGCAACCCCGGGCCAACTGGCCCGCGCCAGTGTTGAGCTGGCCAAGGACTGGCGCACAGACAAATACCTGCAGAAGCTGGAAGCGATGCTGATCGTCACCGACGGAACCGACTTGTTTGTGATCACCGGAGCCGGCGACGTGCTGGAGCCTGAGCATGACGTGGCCGCCATCGGCTCTGGCGGGAACTTTGCGCTGGCAGCAGCACGCGGCATGATGGACAGCGAGAAATCTGCGGAGTCGGTTGCCCGAGACGCCATGGCCATCGCCTCCGACATCTGCGTCTACACCAATGGAAACCTGACCGTCGAAACCATTGGAGGGGAAGGCTGAAGTGGGCAGGGTCAACCAGGATGATCTGCGCGCCGCCGTTGGCTCAGGCCTGCTGAGCGAAGCTCAGGCGGCCTCGCTGCTGGCATTGGCGGACAGCCGCCGGGGCGCCAGGGAAAACCTGTCTCCGGGCGATGAACCCTTTGAACTGTTTAGGGGGTTCAACGAGATTTTCATCGTGATCGGCCTGTTGATCCTGGCTTCCGGCTGGATGGCTCTTACAGCCGTCGATCTGGCAGGCTCGCTGGGGGGCTATCAGCAGAAGGCGGTCTATTCCGCCATCGCCGGGGCCGCGGTTCTGTGGCTGCTGTCCGAATACTTCATCCGCCGCCGCCGCATGGTTGCACCCGCCATCGCTCTGTCGCTTTTGTGGGCCGGTAATGCAGGCACCGGGTTTACAGCATATTTCTCGCAACCCTTCATGATCGCGCAAAACGACTTCTCCAGTCTGCCGCTGCCTGTTGCAGCCGCAACCGCCGCAATCGCAGTGTTCTGGATGCGCTTCAGGGTTCCCTTTGCTATGGCATTGATTGCTTTGGGGGTCTTCGCAGTTGCACTGCTGTCAGGAGCCATCAGGGCCGGCACCCCGGCAGGAATAAGCGACCTATTCCTGCTGTCAGCCAGTGGCCCCTTTGCCTTTATTACTCTGGCCGTCGGGTGTTGCGTCTTCGCGGTTGCGATGGTTTTCGATCTCAGCGACCCGCACCGGGTGACGCGTCGGTCGGCACAGGGGTTCTGGCTGCATGTCGTTGCCGCGCCAGCCTTGGTCAACACCATTGCTCTAAGCCTTCTGGACAGTGGAACCTCCAGTTCAAATCTTCTCTTGTTTGCCGTCCTTGTGCTTTTTGCCCTCATCGCAATCATCATCGACCGCCGCTCCTTCCTGATTGCCGCCATCGGCTACAGCGTCACCCTGGCCGGCACCGTTTTCAACGGCGAAGGCACCGCCATCACCGTACTGGCGCTTGGCGTGTTTCTGGTTGCCCTCGGCGCCTTCTGGAGCCGCATCCGAGCGGCCATGCTTACCCCCTTGTCCGGTGTGCTGCCACTTGACCGGCTGCCGCCCTCACACTGAAACGGAAAGACCCATGACTGATCTGACCCCGCGCGAAATCGTTTCCGAACTTGACCGCTTTATCATCGGCCAAAAGGAAGCCAAACGGGCCGTGGCAGTAGCGCTGCGCAGCCGCTGGCGGCGCAAGCAGCTGGCTGACGACCTCCGCGACGAGGTGTACCCCAAAAACATCCTGATGATCGGCCCCACCGGTGTCGGCAAGACAGAGATTTCCCGCCGTCTGGCCAAGCTGGCCCGTGCGCCGTTTATAAAGGTGGAAGCCACCAAGTTCACCGAGGTTGGTTATGTCGGCCGCGATGTGGAGCAGATCATCCGCGATCTGGTGGACAGCGCCATTGCTCAGACCCGCGAGTACATGCGCGAGGACGTGAAGGCCAACGCCCACAAGGCTGCAGAGGACCGCGTTGTTGAAGCCATCGCCGGCGCAGATGCCCGTGAAGCCACCCGCGAGATGTTCCGCAAGAAACTGAAGGCGGGCGAACTCGACGACACGGTGATCGAGTTGGATGTGGCCGACACCTCCAATCCGATGGGCATGTTCGAAATCCCAGGCCAGCCCGGCGGCAATATGGGCATGCTGAACCTGGGCGACCTGTTCGGCAAAGCGATGGGCGGGCGCACCACCCGCAAGAAAATGACCGTTGCCGAAAGCTACGAGGTGCTGATCAGCGAGGAGGCTGACAAGCTGCTGGATGACGAAACCGTCACCCGTTCCGCTCTGGAATCGGTGGAGCAGAACGGCATCGTCTTCCTGGACGAGATTGACAAGGTTTGCGCGCGCCAGGAAACCCGCGGCGGCGACGTCAGCCGGGAAGGCGTGCAGCGCGACCTGCTGCCGCTGATCGAAGGCACCACCGTCAGCACCAAGCACGGGCCGGTCAAGACCGACCATATCCTGTTCATCGCCTCCGGTGCCTTCCACATCGCCAAACCGTCGGATCTGCTGCCGGAACTGCAGGGCCGGCTGCCGATCCGGGTGAACCTGCGGGCGCTGACCGAGAAGGACTTTGTGCGCATCCTGACCGAGACCGACAACGCGCTGACACGTCAGTACACCGCGCTTATGGGCACAGAGGAAGTCGAGGTAACCTTCACCGAAGATGGCATTGCCGCGCTTGCCAAGATTGCGGCCGAGGTGAACCAGACAGTCGAAAACATTGGTGCCCGCCGGCTTTATACCGTGATGGAACGGGTCTTCGAGGAACTCTCCTTTACGGCACCAGACCGCTCCGGTGAGGCTGTCTCGGTTGACGCGGCTTTTGTGACGAAGAACCTGGGCGAACTTGGCCGGTCTGCGGATGTCAGCCGTTACGTGCTGTAAACCGCCATCATCAGGCACAGCTACTGGACAATGGCGGCGGGTCGGATAGCCTGCTGCCATTTGAGTTTGGGGGCTGGCATCATGCAGGATGTGCGCGCGGTTTGCGTTTTTTTACTGATTGGGCTGGCAGGGTGTGCGGACAGATCCTACTCGCCCACGGTCCCTGAAGCCTTGAACATTGGCAAACCCGCAACTGTCTTTGCAGCCACAAACCGGGAACCCTTGCCTGACGGTACGTTCGGAGCCGAGAGAACTGACGGTATTAGCCTGCTGGAACTGACAGTTTCAATTCCGCCCGAACACACACCCGGCTCGTTGAAGTTCGGTTATGCAAACCCGGACCCTTCGGCTGAGTTTACAATGGCGGGACGCAGGAAATTCCAATCTGAAGCAGCCTTTTCATCCAAGCTGCAACAGGAACTGGCCAAGTTTCCAGCCAATGAGCGGGACGTCACAGTGTTTGTGCACGGCTTCAATTCCACCCAGGCGGAAACCGCGTTCAGGGCCGCCCAGCTGACACATGACCTGAATGTTCCCGGTGCAACTGTCATTTATTCCTGGCCCAGCAAAGGCAAGGCGCTTGGCTACGCCTATGATGGTGACAGTGTTCTGTTTGCCCGCGACGGTCTGGAGTCTCTGCTGCGCAAGCTGCGCACCTTCGGCGCCAGCCGGGTTGTTGTCGTGGCACATTCCATGGGCGGGCTTCTCACCATGGAAGCGCTGCGGCAGATTGAGATCAAGTCGCCAGGGTGGACCGCGCGTAACCTGGGCGGCGTGGTGCTGATGTCACCGGATTTGGACGTGGATGTTTTCAAGTCGCAAATGGCCCGCTTTGCCGAAGTCCCGCAACCGTTTGCGATTTTCGTTTCGCAAAAGGACAGCATCCTGACCTTGTCGCAGAGGTTACGGGGATTGAACGGGCGTGCAAGGCTAGGCAACCTGAACAATGCCGAGGAGATCAGTGACCTGCCGGTGGAGGTCATTGATACTACAGCCTTTGCAGAAGAGGCGGAATCACAGCATTTTGTCGCTGCAACATCGCCGGCGCTGCTGGCGCTGCTGAATGGTGCGCGTGAAACGGCACAAACCTTTGACCGCGATCAGGACCGTCTGCGCAGGCTTTTACCTGGCCAGATCGTTATCCGGGACAACGCAACTGAAATCGCCCTGGATGGCCCCCCGTCGGACAATCGGTGAAATTCCTTAACGGCTGCGCCTGAGGTAGACGTAGTAGGCGCCTTCTCCGCCATGGCTGACGTGGGCCGGTGTGACCTGCAAGACGGCCTGCGACAAGGGCGGCAGGGCCAGCCATTGCGGCACCTTGTGACGCAGCACACCGCGCGGCACCGGCATCGGGCCCGGCTCATCCCGGTCCTTGCCCTTGCCTGTCACCACCAGAACCAGCCGCTTTCCTGATGCCTGAGCCGACAAGATAAAGCGTGTGAGAGCAGGATGCGCGGTGTCAATCCGCATGCCATGCAAATCCAGTTTACCTTCCGGGCGGATCTTTCCGCGCTTCATGCGGCGGAAGGCCTTTTCGTCCATTTGCAGCGGATCACTGGAAAGGCTGCGGGCTATCGTAGGCTTCAGATCATGTTTGACGGGTTTCGCCTTAGCCCGGCTGCCAATCTCAAATGCCGCCAGGCGCGGCTCCGGCTGCTTGACCGGTTTGGGTTTGGGCATCGGCGGGGCTGGCGGCGAAGAATGCGCACCCGGGTGCAACCGCTCTGTGTGCTTCACGACCTTGTGCCAAAGGTCGATTTCGTCGCCTGTCAGTTTGCGCCGTGTCATTCAAATGTCTTCCGGCAGCATCGCATAGGCCCGCTGGATCGGCAGCAGAACCACCATCCGTCCTGGGTCTTTCATGGTGCCAGCAGTCTCGCCCGCTGCATCACCTGTTCCGACAAAAATGTCGGCCCTTTGCGCGCCCTTGATGGCAGAGCCGGTGTCCTGTGCAACCATCAGCCGCCGCAGTGGCATATGCCCGTCCTTCTCCACCCAGACCGGCGCCCCTAGCGGGGTGTAGGCAGGATCGGCAGCAATGGTGCGCATTGGTGTGACGGACCGGTTCATCGCCCCGAGCGGCCCCTTGGAGGCTGCAACCCTGCGCACCTCCCGGAAGAACACATAGGAAGGATTGTGGAACAGCAGTTCCTTGCCGTCGGCCGGGTTGCGGCGCACCCAGGATTTAATCACCTGGGCACTTACCTGATGGGCGTTATAGACGCCGCGGCGCACCAATTCCTTGCCGATGGATTTGTAGGGATGGCCGTTGGCCCCACCATAACCCACGCGGATGGTCGAGCCATCCGGCAAACGAATGCGACCGGATCCTTGGATTTGCAGAAAGAACAGCTCCACCGGATCATCGACCCAGGCGATTTCCAGACCCCGGCCCTGCATCACGTCGCTGGTCAGGATATCCCGCCGCGGCAGCCACAAGCCGCTACCCCGAGCCTCAGGCGGCATCTTGTAAACGGGATAGCGGAAGCGGCCCGTGGGGTAGCGTGAGCCATTCAGCTCCGGCTCGAAATATCCGGTAAAAAGGGCAGGGCTTCCGTCCTCAATCAGCACCGGGCGAAAAAACAGCTCGAAAAACGCGCGGGCGCCATCAGACGACTGCGATCGGGCGGCCTTGCACAGTGCAGCCCAATCCGGATCCTTTAGATCCTTGCACGTCCCCAGAAAAACCTCCAGCGCGGCTGCGTGATCATCCTGTGCCCAGCCGTCCAGCTGGGCAAAATCCAAAATGCTGGACACGGTTTCAGATTGCGCCCCGGAGGCGGTCATCGCAGCGCCTGCAATTGCAGCCGCCCCAAGTGCCCCCCGAAGCGCCGCAATCATGCGTCCGTCGCAACAAGCTGCCAGTTGGGATCGTCACTGCCCATGTTACGGGCAAAGACCCAGGTGTCTTTCTGGCGTTTCACGGCCTTGGGATCACCCTCTACGATGTCGCCGCCGCGGTCACGCACAACAGACGTCAGCTCGCCAACGAAACGCATGGTAATCTCAGCCCGGCCCGACTGTGCATCAAACTGCGCGTCCGCCAGTGAGGTTTCACGCACGCCAATGAATTCAGCCTCGATCTTCAGGCCCTGGTCTTCTCGATGCGCAACAGCTTCTACGAAGCTGTCGAACACATCCTCAGCCAGGAAGGGCTGGATTTCATCCAGGTTGCCATGCTCAAACCCCATCAGGATCATCTCATAAGCGCCGCGGGCGCCCTGAACAAACTCCTGAACCTGGAATGAGGGTTCAACCCGTTTCATGGAAGCCAAGGCCTGCGCCTGTGGACTGCCTTCAGCAACATAGTCGGTAATGTCGCGGTCCGGGCCGCCTTCGATTACTTCCAGATCTGGACGGCGGGTTTTGGCTTCGGATTTTGGCAGCGGCGGTTTTTCGAACCCTTCGCGTGTTCCTAGAACGCTTTTCAAGCGCAGGATCAGAAACACGGCAATACCGGCCAGAACCAATAGCTGAATCACAGGCGACTCCATGGATACCTCATGCTAGGCGTTCGTGCTTTGTTTGAAACCAAAGCGATCAGACCTTATGTAGGTGACGGGCGGGAGCAAGTCTACCGCCCGGACGTATGATCGCAAGGAAACCCCCATGTATCTCTTCCTGGCCTTTCTGATGGTTCCCATCATTGAAATTGCTTTGTTTATTCAGGTCGGCGGCGCCATCGGTCTGTGGCCGACCCTGTCCATCGTGGTTCTGACCGCTGTATTGGGCACCTGGCTGGTGAAAACACAGGGACGGATGGCAATGGGACAGCTGCGGTCGTCCTTTCAGCAATTGTCCGATCCGGCGGAACCGCTGGCACATGGAGCAATGATCCTGTTTGCCGGCGCTTTGCTGCTGACTCCTGGTTTCTTTACTGACGCAGCTGGCTTTGCTCTTTTGATGCCGCGAGTGCGGCTGGCGGTTTACCGCTATTTGCGCGCTCGTATCACTGTGGCCCAGTTCCAGATGGGACCGGGCAGCATGCAGGGCCGTCACTATCCCGGCACCGCCGGCAGGCCGGATGATGTCATCGATGGCGATTACGAGGATGTGACCCCGGGTCACCGCCCAAGCGGCGCCTCAGGCTGGGTTGATGGCCCCCGTTGAGCTGCCTGAACCAAGCTGTTAAGCACGGTCCAAAGCATTTTTTCAGGAGTATCCCGATGGCCGAAAACGGCGAAGCCCAGCAGCAGCCGCAAGTCCAGATGAACATTCTGGCCCAGTTCATCCGCGACATGTCGTTCGAGAACGTGATGGCTCAAAAAGGAACTGGCGGCGAGGTTCAGCCCGACGTCAGCGTGCAAGTGAACCTGGACGCGAAGAAACGCTCAGTTGAGAACCAGTACGAAGTTGTCACCAAGCTGACCGTGGAGTCCAAAAACAAGGAGGGCGGCAACGTCCTGTTCGTGCTGGAGCTGGAATATGTTGGTGTCTTCAACATCGTTGGAATTCCGGAAGACCAGCTGCACCCGTTCCTGCTGATCGAATGCCCGCGCATGACCTTCCCGTTCCTGCGCCGCATCGTGTCCGACGTGACCCGCGACGGCGGCTTCCCGCCGCTGAACCTGGACAACATCGATTTTGTGGCGATCTACCGCAACGAACTGGCCCGACGCCAGTCCGAAGCGGCAGCAGCGGCACCCACGCAGTAAGCAGGTCTTTTTTACTTCAAGAAACGCCGCTGACATTCAGCGGCGTTTTTTGTTTCTACCGACCGCGGTGCTAAGCTGGCTTCCATAGGGCACCATCACCCATCTTGCCGACAAACTCCTCATGCGCTTCCAGTTCCTTAGCTGTGATCCGCGGTGGCAGCGGCGATTGCCGGGGGGCAGGACGCCAGTCATCCTCTGCTTGAGCAGTCGCGGTAGAGCTGGCTTGTGTGGAAAGGCCGAAATCTGGCTGCCGGCCGCCAATCAGCTCCAGATAGACGTCTGCGAGAATTTCGGAGTCGAGAAGTGCTCCGTGCAGGGTCCTGTTGGAATTGTCGATATTGAACCGGCGGCAAAGAGCGTCCAGAGTCGCGGGAGAACCAGGAAAGCGCTGGCGCGCCATTGCCAGCGTGTCGATTGCCTGATCCATTGGAAGTTTAGGCAACCCCATCCAGTCGAGTTCCGCATTCAGGAACTTCATATCAAAGCTGGCGTTATGAATAACCAGTTTGGAATCCTGCACAAAATCCAGAAACTTCTGGCCAACCTTGGCAAAGACCGGCTTGTCCCTCAACGTCACCGCCCCGGGCTCTGCTTTCTGCGGCGGTTCCAGCAGGTCCGGGCCGATGCCATGAACCGAAAATGCTTCTGCCGGCATTGAGCGTTCCGGGTTGATATAAACGTGAAACGTTTCCCCGGTTGGCATGTGATTAAACAGTTCCACCGCGCCGATCTCGACAATCCGGTCCCCCGAAAACGGATCAAATCCGGTGGTTTCGGTATCGAGAACGATTTCACGCATGGCCCAGCTTGCTCCTGATATCTGAGAGGATCTCTGCCACCTGCGCGGCGGCATGGTCGAGAGTATCTGTCTCGATCACATAGTCCGCGCGGGAGAGTTTTTCCTCAATCGGCATCTGTTTCTGCAGGATATGCCGGAATTGCTCAACCGTCATCGTGCCGCGGGCAAGAACCCGCTCTTGCTGGGTCTGTGCATCCACTGTCACGCAGGCCACTGCATCCATTTCCGCATTGCCGCCGGTCTCAAACAGAAGCGGGATGTCGAACACCAATATGTCGCTTTGCGCCGTTGCCCGGAACGCCGCCCGGTCCTGCGCGACCAGCGGATGCACAATAGCCTCAATACGCGCCAGCGCTTCCGGATCGCTTCCGATAATCTGCTTCAGCAACGCGCGGCTGACCTCATCATTCTCCACAGCTTCAGGAAAGGCTGCCTGCATGGGCACAACGGCAGCACCACCCTTGCCATAAAGCCGGTGAACCGCTGCATCGGCATCCCAGACCGCGCAGCCCTGTGCTGCAAACAACTGAGCCGTGGTGCTTTTGCCCATGCCGATGGAGCCGGTGAGGCCAAGGCTGAAACTCATCCGAGCACCGCGTCCCGCGTGGCAGCGTCAACTTCCGGACGGTGGCCGAACCAGCGCTCAAACCCCGGAACCGCCTGGTGCAGGAGCATACCCAGTCCGTCGACAACTGTGCAGCCTGCGTCCTCTGCTGTTTGCAAAAGATCGGTTTTGAGGGGGGCATAGATAAGGTCGGTCACCACCGCACTGGTTTTTAAGCCATCAAATGGCACGCGAAGACGCGGCTTGCCAACCATACCAAGCGAGGTTGTGTTCACGATCAGCGCGCCTTCCTCAACGATGTTGCCGGCCTGAAGCCACTCCACCACTTTAACCCGGCTCCCGAAATCCTTCCGCAGCTGATCAGCGCGGTCCCGGGTGCGATTGCTCAGAAGGATTTCCGGGACCCCTGCTTCCATCAAGGACGCAATAACCGCCCGGCAAGCGCCGCCTGCCCCCAACACGACCGCAGGTCCGGACTGAGGATCCCAATCCGGCGCTCCCTGAACCAGGTTGGTAATGAACCCGTATCCATCTGTGTTATCAGCCAAAATGGTCCCGTCTAAACGGAAAGTCAGCGTGTTGGCCGCTCCGATCAGCTTGGCACGGTCTGTCACCTTGTCAGCGATTTCCATCACCGCTTCCTTGTGCGGGATGGTCACATTTGCCCCAACAAACCCCATCTTCGGCATCATGCGAAGCGTTTCGCCAAGGTCTTCCGGCTCTACATGCAAGGGAACGTAGTGACCAGAGATACCATGCGTCTTCAGCCAGTGGCCGTGAAGTTGTGGCGACTTAGAATGCGCCACTGGACAGCCGATGACGCCGGCAAGCGGGATTCTTGCATCTGTCATTGCTTGATCACCCCCTGAAGTCCCAAGTAACTGATAAGCTCCATCAGCGGTAATCCCAAGACATTAAAGTAGCTGCCCTC
Source organism: Paracoccaceae bacterium (assembly GCA_013373325.1). Lineage (GTDB taxonomy): Bacteria > Pseudomonadota > Alphaproteobacteria > Rhodobacterales > Rhodobacteraceae > Leisingera. The sequence goes on along the minus strand of JABXIA010000285.1, from coordinate 2,001 downwards.
TATGCTGGCAAACAACCGCACGCCCTCTTCCTCCAGCTTGTAAGCACCGACCGCGTGGCGGATACTGTCCCAGTTCCGGGAAACATAATCTTCGAGGTAAGCATCAGAAGATTTCCGCATGACCAGCCGCACTTGCCCGACATGGCGCCAAATGGGTTCGCCGTCTCTGTATATCACGGCTGCGGACAGGAGCATGTGACGCTTGCCCCGCATGTCCTTCAACTGGCTCAGCGCAACCTTGGGATTGTCAGGTTTGGAGAGGAGGTTTCCCTCAAAACCAAGAACCTGATCACAACCCAGCACCAGTCTCCCGGGGTGCCTGCCGCTTATCTTGCGTGCCTTCGCCTCTGCCAGCGCATCGGCAATGTCGCGCGGCGGAGCCTGTTCGGCCAGCAATGCCATTTTGATCGCATCTTCATCCAGACGCGGCACATCGCGTTCAATCTTGATGCCTGCCTGACGCAGTAGATGCGCCCTGATTTCGGAACCGGAAGCCAGCACAATGTGGGCAGTCATGTGGAAAACCCCGTGGGAAAGACGCAGATCGTTTCAGGACGTTTTGTATGGTTTTCCGTGGTTAAGTAAAGACTCCAGGGGTTGACGCAAATCTCAGAATTCTGCCGGCTGAGTCGTCCTTTGTGAGTCAGGATAACTTTGAGATCGTGGATATTCCGGCTCTCCCCGGTTCATCCCGCTGTTATCCCCAAGGCAAGAAAGGTAAACCGTTCCTTAACAGTCCATATTTTACAGGCGTTAAGGAAATTTCCACGACTCCTGTCCCATGCAGGCTGGAATCTTATCCTTGCTGGGGATAAGCGGAGGAAGATTCACTTATCCACTGGAATCCATGCACACTACAAAAACATCATCCTTCTAATATTTCTTTAATTATTAGGGTGGTCCGATCTGACCGGGGAGAACAACCCATGGACCTGAGCGACCTGATGTTCACGCTCTACCCATATGCCAAGTCACTGCACATCATGGCCGTGCTTAGCTGGATGGCAGGTCTCTTCTATTTGCCACGTTTGTTCGTGTACCATGTGGAACAGGCAGAGAAGATTCAGGAAGCAGTGCCGATCTTCCTGACCATGGAAGAAAAGCTTCTCCGTATCATCATGCGCCCAGCCATGTACGTTTCCTGGGTAGCAGGACTGTTCATTGTGCTGACACCCGGCGTTATCGACTGGAGCAACGTCTGGCCTTGGACCAAAGGCGCATCTGTGATCGGTATGACCTGGTTCCATCACTGGTTGCTGTTTCGCTACCGGGATTTCAAAGAATGCCGGAATGTACTGACAGGACGGCAGTTCAGGATGATGAATGAGGTGCCAACCGTGCTCATGGTGGTTATCGTGGTCTCGGTGATCTTCAAATTCTAACGCTGCAGCCCTGAGACGGGGGCAGTGACTGTGAAAGCTTCGCAGCCGGCGTTTGACTCATCTGAAGCGAGCCCCTATGTATGGCTCTCAGCGGGCCCGTCCGGGCAGCCGTGTTTTCCAATCCTGTCGTGTGACCGACCCCCGGGTAAGCGGGGAGTAGAGGCCGTATCTATATGACCGTGCAATCCCTGAATCTGTCCGATCTCAAGGCGAAGAGCCCCAAAGCGCTGCTGGCGATGGCCGAAGAGCTGGAGATCGAAAACGCCTCGACCATGCGCAAGGGCGAGATGATGTTCCAGATCCTGCGGGAACGCGCGGATGAAGGCTGGGATATTGGCGGCGACGGCGTGCTGGAAGTGCTGCAGGACGGCTTTGGCTTTCTCCGCTCTCCTGAGGCAAACTATTTGCCGGGCCCGGATGACATTTATGTCTCCCCTGAAATGATCCGCCAGTATTCGCTGCGCACCGGTGATACCGTAGAAGGCCAGATCAAGGCGCCGCTGGAGACTGAGCGCTATTTCGCGCTGACAAATGTCACCAAGATCAACTTCGAGGAGCCTGAAAAGGCCCGCCACAAGATCGCCTTTGACATCCTGACGCCGCTTTACCCGGATGAGCG
>JABXIA010000313.1 GCA_013373325.1 Paracoccaceae bacterium | reverse complement strand
TTCGGCGCCCGCTGGGCCGCGCTGGAAGTCGATTTCGAGATGTACGGCAAGGACCACTCCACCAATACGCCGATCTATGACGGCATCTGCCGGGTGCTGGGCCAGCGCGCGCCGGAGCATTTCACCTATGAGCTGTTCCTCGACGCCAACGGCCAGAAGATCTCCAAATCCTCCGGCAACGGCATCTCGATCGACGAATGGCTGACCTACGCCTCGACCGAGAGCCTGGCGTATTTCATGTACCAGAAGCCCAAGACCGCCAAGCGGATGCATTTCGACGTGATCCCCAAGGCGGTGGACGAATACCACCAGCAGCTGCGCGCCTTCCACACACAGGACCTGAAGGCGCAGCTGAACAACCCGGTGTGGCATATCCACGGCGGCGATGTTCCGCAGTCGGACATGGTGGTGCCGTTCTCGATGCTGCTGAACCTGGCCTCCGCCTCCAGCGCCGAGGATAAGGAAACCATGTGGGGCTTCATCAACAAATACGCCCCCAACGCCACCCCCGACACCCATCCGGGCATGGATCAGGCGGCGGGCTTTGCGGTGGCCTATTTCAACGACTTCGTGAAACCCGCGAAGGAATTCCGCCTGCCCACCGATCAGGAGCGCGCGGCGCTGCAGGACCTGGCAGACGCGCTGAAATCGGCGGACGCCGCCCTGGCCGCAATTGCCAGGAAGAACGAGATCGCAGGCAACACCGACCCGCTGCCCGAAGCGGATTTCGCGGATGAGGAATTCCTGCAGTCGGTGGTCTTCGCCATCGGCAAGATCCACGGCTTCGAGCCGCTGCGCGCCTGGTTCTCGGCGATCTACGAGGTGCTGCTGGGCGCTTCCCAGGGCCCGCGTTTCGGCGGCTTCATCGCGCTTTACGGCGTCGAGGACACCATCGCGCTGATCGAAAAGGCGCTGGCGGGCGAGCTGGCCTGAGCCTGAACAGTCTATCGCAATCGAAGGGCGCGGGTTGCCGCGCCCTTCTGCGTTTCCAGCCGTGCCGCCCGCGGCCCCGCCCCGCGCAACAATATTACCAAATCGCAAAAAAAGTTTGACGCAGCGTCACTCTGTCCTAAAATTAAGGAACGGACCGGGAGGGACAGATGCGCAGTGTTCTGTTTGCGGGGGTAAGTGTTTTTCTTCTGACCTTCCCGGCCTTTGCCCAGAGAGAGCCGGTCACAGCTGTGATCGGCTCTCAGTTTGAGGCCTTCCTGAACAATGATGCTGAGACGGCGTTCACCTTCGCCTCTCCGGATATCCGCCGGATTTTCGGCACGCCTGAGCGGTTTGGCGAAATGGTGCAGCAGGGCTATCCGATGGTCTGGCGCCCGGCAGAGGTGCGCTATTTGGACCTGCGCGAAGTGGCCGGCAGCCTGTGGCAGCGCGTCATGATCACCGATCAAAGCGGCGCCGTGCACTTGTTGGATTACCAAATGGTTAATCTGGAAAGCGGCTGGAAAATCAACGCGGTGCACCTGCTGAAGGGGCCGGCCGGCAGCGTCTGAACCCAGGGCAGCGTACGCACCGCTGGGCGGAATTTAACGCCCTTTCTGTACTTCCTTTTTCCCGAACGCGAGATGCGCAGCAGGAAAGGAAGCTTCCATGAATAAGGCAATCACCGACGGTCTGCAGCTGATGCCCCCCGCCTTTGCGGATGGTCTGGGCGTCTGGTCCAGCGGCGACGGCACCCCGGGGTCTGACACCTATGACGGCGCCGCAAATGCGGTCTTTGTGGCGGCGGATGGCGATTTCGGCGGCTGTCTGGAAATGCAGAAGACCGAAAACACCCAGAAGCTGCGCTTCATGGGCCAGACACCGCTCACGCCGGGCTGCTATCTGCAGATCAAGGTCCGCATCAAGGCCGTCAGCGGCGCGCTGCCTTCGGTCCGGGTTGCAGGCTGGGCGGCGGCGGCCGGCGGCGGCCATATCGGCGGCGTCACCGAGTTTGCGCCGCAGGTGGCGCTCAGCACCTATGGCCAGGTGGTGGAGGTGACCGGCATCGTCGGCAGCGGCAGCCGCGGCGGCGTGGACATGCCCTGGGGCCGCGATGCAGCCTATGGCCACCTTGGCCTCGACCTCACCGGCGCCAACGGCGGCGTAGTGCGGATCGATGATATCCAGATCACCGACATCACCAGCGCCTTCCTGCGCAGCATGCTAAGCGTAGTGGATGTCACCGATTATGGCGCGGTGGGCAACGGCAGTTTCGACTGCACCGCCGCGTTCGAGGCCGCCGACGCCGCCGCAGATGGCCGCCGCATCCTGGTGCCGGCCGGGGAGTTCTATCTGGCCAGCACCGTGTCGCTGAACCACGAGGCGGTGTTTGAAGGCACGGTTGAGATGCCGGACAGCGCCATGCTGCTGCTGACCCGGAACTTTGATTTCCCCTCCTACGCCGCGGCTTTCGGGGATGAGGGGCTGGGCTTCCGGAAGGCGTTCCAGGCACTCTTGAACAACTCCGACCATGAATCGCTGGACCTGATGGGCCGCAAGATCACCGTCAGCGCCCCCATCGGCATGGCGGCGGCGGTGCCCAACAAGACCTCCTATGCCACCCGCCGCATCATCCGCAATGGCCAGATCGAGGCCGCGGACAGCGCCGCCTGGGACACGCAGGTGGTGACCTCGCAGGCGACCTACAGCGCCTCGGATGCCAAGAAACTGATCAACGTTACCAATATTGCCAACATCGCCGTCGGCTCCCTGGTCGAGGGCGCTGGCGTGGGCCGCGAGGTTTATGTCAGATCCAAGAACACCGGCGCCGGCGAGCTGACCCTCAGCGCCGCGCTCTATGATGCCGAGGGCACCCAGAATTTCACCTTCCGCGACTTCAAGTACCTGGTGGACTTCAGCGGCTTCGGTTCGCTCAGCAAATTCGGCCTGCAGGATATCGAGTTCCAGTGCAACGGCCGCTGCAGCGCCGTGCGGCTTGCGCCCTCCGGCTCGGTCAACACCTTCGACAGCTGCTTCTTCTCCCGCCCGCTGGACCGCGGCATCACCTCCACCGGCACCGGCTGCCAGGGCGTTCTGATCGACAATTGCCAGTTCCTGTCGAATGAAGACGCGCTGGATGTGCCGGACCGTGTCAGCATCGGCCTCAACGTCAATGCAAATGACTCCAAACTGCGCGGCAACCGCGCCACGCGGTTCCGGCACTTCGCGGTGCTGGGCGGCAGTTACAACACCGTGGCCGGCAACCACTTCTTTCAGGGCGACGCGGTGCCTAACGGGGTGCGCACCGCCGGGCTGGTGCTGACTGCCAACAACTGCACCTCCACAGTGTCGGACAACTACATCGACAATTGCTTCATCGAATGGACCAACGAGCGCGATACTACGCCGGACTTCAACGGAGGGTTTTCTTTCAGCGCCCTTTCCATCACCGCCAATGTGTTCCTGTCGGGCGATGTGGCGCCCTGGTTCAGCTACATCGTCATCAAACCCTACGGCAGCGGCAACTTCCTGAACGGGGTCTCGGTGACCGGCAACAAATTCCGCTCCCTGAACGGCACCATTGACCGCGCGGAACGGGTCGACACCAGCTTTGCCAATCTGGATTTCAGCCGCTCCAAACACGTCGATTTCAGCGGCAACATGTACCATAACGTTGTGATCCAGTCGGCCAATCCGCTGCGGCGTGTGCATAATCAGGCCTCGGCAGCCTCCACCTGGACCGTTGCCGCCGGCGGCGAGCTGCCGTTTGAGGGCCATGCGCGGTTTGTCGACAGCGTTGTGCCGATTGGTGCGCTGCAGACCAGCGGCAACAGCACCCGCTATATCACCTCCTATGCAGAGGTCTCGCAGGGGGCGAACAACGACAATGTGAACCTGCGCTGGCCGGAGGCGGTCAAGGGGCAGGTGCAGCTGCTGATGCGGATGGACAGCGGGTCCTGACGCGGTGGCCCTAATCGCCCGGCAGCAGGTCAGCGGCGGCAAGGCGGAACGCCTTGCCAAAGCCGCCGTTCAGATGCGCTGCCGTGATGGTAAAGCGGACAAAGCTGAAATCGGCAAACTGCAGGTACAGTTTGGCCTTCGGCTGATGCGCCAGATAGGCCGCGGCAACAGTATCATGGTCCGTGCTGTCACGCGGCACAAAGGCCGCCTCTGCCAGCAGGCTGAGCCGCGGGTGGGTCAGCGCGTCGCCCTTGGCGCCCGGCTCCCCCACCAGCAGCGAACAGGCGGGATGCCGGCGCAGCGCCTGCGTGTGCTGCGCCAGGTCAGAGATCAGGCTGATCGGATGCCCTTGGGGGTCCAGACCAAAGGCCACCCGCGTCACCATCGGCTGGCCGCCCTCCAGCAGCACGCCAAGCGCGGCAAACCGGGCCCCGGCCATCAGGCCGCGGGCCATCCCGCGGGCTTGGTCATCGGCTGGGCGGATCACATCGGCCATGGCGCGCTTTCTGTCTGGTGCTGCCCGACCGGGTCAGCGGCTTCAGAATTTCTGCCACAGCCCCAGCTTCAGGCCAAGGCTGCCCGCGCCGGCGGAGCGGTGCTCCACCCCGACGACCAGCTCGCGGCCGGTGCGCAAGGGATAGCGCAGCGACGGCGTCAGCGTGTAGGTAAACACCCCGCCATCCGGCTTGGAGGTCTCGATCTGCAGCATCGGGGCGGGTTTGCCGGGGCGGTTCAAACCCAGGGTGGCGTCAAGTTTCCAGACTGCCGCCAACCCGCTGTTGCGCAGCTCATAGGCGGCATCGATGGCCAGCCAGCCGCTGATGGTGCCGGTGTCGAAGCCGCGGCCATAGGACAGGGTGGCCTTCTGCATCATCATCCAAAGACCGCGGTCATGATTGCCGCCAAAGGCGGCCTCTGCCGCCAGCCGGTAGCGCGCGCCCTCATAAAGCGGCATCCGGGCAAAGATCAGCGCATGGCCGGACAGATCGCCGGACTGGTTCAGATCCACCCCCAGTGTCAGCTTGGGCGTGATGCCGTAGGCGCCGTAATAGCTCAGCTCGTGCTGTGCGCCGCTGGCGGTCTGCCGGTAGCTGGCGCTGGCCGCGGCAAAGCCCTGGCCCGGTTTCTCAAGCCAAGCGCCGCCATCCGCCGGCGGAGCCAGCAGCACGGCAAGACAGACGGCAAAGGCTGGTCTCATCCCGAAACCTCGTTGCGAGAGCTGCAAGGGTTCGGCTTTATGGTTAAGGTTGTGTTAACCACCTCTCGAACGGCCGGAGGGCGTTCCGTAAAAAATGACGTGCGCTTGGTGCGTGAACGGGCGTAGGCTGGGATCACGTCAACGGAGGAGCCAATGCCGAAAATAGCAAAAACCGCGGACATCCAGACCGTTATCACCACATTTGAGATGACGCCGGGCACCTGCCAGGACCTGCTGGAGGCGCTTGAGAATGCCTATGCGGAGTTCATCTCCAAGCAGCCGGGCTTCATTGCGGCGGGCCTGCATGTGAATGATGCGCAGACCCGGATCGCCAATTACTCGCAATGGCGCCGCCGCGAGGATTTCATGGCGATGCTGCGCAGCCCGGAGATGCGGGAGCGCAACCGAAAGATCAACGAGCTGTGCCGCAGCTTCGAGCCGGTGATGTATGACGTCGCCGAGGTGTTCGGGGCCTGAGCCGCGGCTGCCTCAGATGAACCGGCGCAGGGTCATCAGTCCGGAGCGGATGATGACCTTGGCCGAATCCACCACTTCGGCGATGCGCTCGTAGTGCACCTTGATCGGCCCCTGAGAGCGCAGCAGGATCGTCACCGCATCAGCGCGGGCGCGCCGGAAGGCCTGCGCCGCCGGGCTCAACCCCTCGGGCTTGATCGCCTTGAACGTCTGGCCGCCGCTGCGCAGGGGAGCAGCAGATCTGTCCCGGTACTGCTTGAGCGCGGCATTCAGGGTGCTCTCCACCATCTTCAGCGCCTTGCGCCCGTCCTTGTAATCCGGGTAGCGGCTCAGCTCCGATGCGGCGCGGCGGTAGAACTGCCGGTAGCAGTCGATCTGATAGGCCGGGGGCAGCTGGCGGCAGCTGCTGTTGCCGTTGGCCAGCACCTTCACCGCCTTGGCAGTGACGCTGTCAGACATCGCGGTGGTGTAGCTGCCGTGCGGCGCCTTCGGGCTGGCGGCTGCGGGCAGGGCCAGTGCCACTGCCAGAAAGCCTGCGGAAATGGATTTGAAAATCATCCGGGTACCTTTCAATCAGCGTCCCGGAGCGCGGCCGGGGCGGGGGCCTCATCCGGAACCATAGGCGGGCGGCGGCGTTGGGCACAAGACGGAAGCTGCTCCGCCCCGGCGTGCACGCTGCAGATGATCCCTGTCAACGCGCTGGGCGTAAAAAGGGTGTAAACTGAAAGAGAAGGGAGAACTGCTATGTATCACAACATTCTGGTGCCGGTCTCATTTGACCCTGAACGCGACACCACCGGGCCGCTCAAGGTGGCGCGGCTGCTGTCCGCGCCAACCGCCAAGGTGACGCTGCTGCATGTGATCGAAGAAGTGCCGGCCTATGCGATATCCTATATCCCGGCGGATTTCATGGAGGGCACCCGCACGGCGCTGCAGGCAGAGCTGGACGGGCTGGCCAAGACGCTGCCCAATGCAGAGGGCGTGCTGGTGGAGGGGCATTCCGGCCGCACCATCCTGGACTGGGCAGAGCAGAACGGCCCGGATCTGATCATCCTCGCCTCGCACCGGCCGTCGATGCAGGACCTGATCTGGGGGTCGACCTCAGGCCACGTGGTGCGCCACGCGGCCTGTGCCGTGCATGTGGTGCGCTGAGGCTAACCCGGCCCTCAGGCCGGGACCGCCGCTTTCAGCAGGCCCCAGGCCAGCCGGATCATGCCGCCGGGCAGCAGAGCGGAACGCAGCAGAACCTTGTTCGAATTCACCGCCTCCGCGATGCGGGCATAATGGACCTGCTTGTTCGCCGGTGAGCGCAGCAGGATGGTTTCGGCCTTCTTCATTGCCGCTTCGGTCTGCCGCTTGATCTGAGGCACCGCCTCCCGCTTCACCGGACGGTACAGGTTGAGCCCCTTGCGCTTGACCGGCTGGGCGGGGTCGAGGTTCTGCTTGACGGCCCTGGTCAGGGTTTCCTCTACCAGAACCAGTGCCCTGTGCGCTTCGGCATAGGCCTGGTTGCCGTCCAATTTCTGCGCCGCCAGCTTGTAGGTGTGGCGGTAGCAGTCGTATTTGTAAGCCCAGGGCAGGGTGCCGCAGCGTTCAAACCCGCGGGTCAGGGTGGTCACAACCGCCTTGGTGGTCTTGGCGCTGAGGCCGCTGCGCTGGCCGCCGCCGGAATCCATGCCGTCCCGGCTGCCGCCGCCGCCGCCGTCCGCCAAGGCCGTGGCGCAGGAAAAGATCAGGGCCAGAAGCCCGGCGAGGATGGTCTTGCTGCTCATGTATGCCTCCGTGATTTGATCCCAGCTTACCACGCGTCAGCTTTCTGGAAACGGGCGGAAAGCTGCAAAATGCGGGTTTTTGCGCCGGTTTTGCCTTGCAGGAGGCCAAAGCGGTGCCCACGTGAAAGGCTGAAGTTGCAGAAGGAGACGCGCATGCAGTGCCCGATTGACGGAACCGAACTTGTGATGTCCGACCGCGCCGGGGTCGAGATCGACTATTGCCCGCGCTGCCGCGGCGTGTGGCTGGACCGGGGCGAACTGGACAAGATCATCGAACGTTCCGCCCAGCCGGTGCAGCCCGCGCCGCAGCCGCAGCGCTATGACGACCGCAGCCGGGAGTACGGCCGGGAAGATGGCCGGAAATATGAAAAGAAGTACGAAAAGAAGTCCTTCAAGAAGAAATCGAAGAACTTCCTGGAAGATCTGTTCGACTTCTGAGTGCCGCCGGCCGGGCCGCCCCGCCATCACGGGGGCGGCTGGCAGCAGGCATCAGTGCATGGTGCAGAAGGAGCCGTGTTTGGCGTCCTTCATCAGGGTGTCGAAATCGGACCCTTTCATCTCTACCAGCGTCTTGTGGTCGCCGGCCTCGAACCAGACGGTGTCGAGCCCGGTGAGGCTGTCGTCGATCACCGTGGGGACCATATAGGCCGCGCCGACGCAGGGCGCCGCGCCCGGGTCGCAATCGTCAAAAACCTGGTCCAGTTCAATCTCCGGCGCGAGGCCAAGGCGGCGGTCGACCATCGACTGCAGCTTGTGCAGATCGACCTTCTGGTCAGAGGGGATCACCGCCAGAAACGGGCCTTCCTCCATGTGAATGAGCACCGATTTGGCCAGATGGCCGCCCGGCACATGGGCGGCTTCGGCGCATTCGGACGCGGTGGCGGTATAGGGGTGGCGGACGGTGGCAAAGGGCAGTCCCTGTGCCTCCAGATGATGTTTCAGGCGTGAGGCAATCATCAAAGGGTCCTCCTGTCTGGGGCGGGACCCCGGCGGCGCGTGGCGCAGGTCCTGGCCGCCGCGGGAGCGTTCCGGCTCACTGATCTGGCGGCGGCATCAGTCCTGGGCGCAGCAAGCGACAGGCCGGGGCGCGCGCAGGTTTATGGTGCCTGACAGTCTGCGCCCGAAGGGGTGAGTCGGGCAAGGGGGCGGGCGGCGGGCCTGCAAGCCGCGGAAAAAACTTGGGAACCCTTTGCGCCCCTGGGCCGTTATCCCTGCGACGCACCGCTGTGGTGCCAGGTAATCGAGAGGGAAAACCCATGAAGACCGGATCTGCCGTTGCTATTGGAGTGGCCGCCGTTATCGCCATTGCCGCCGCGTTCTACATGATCGACGTCGACCAGACCGAAGAGGCCCGCCTGCCGGATGTGGAAGTGAACGTTGAGGGCGGCCAGCTGCCGGAATTCGATGCCGAGGTCGGATCGGTCGAGCTGACCGAGGAAACCGCCACCGTGAAGGTGCCGGATGTCGACGTGGAGATGAAGGACGCGGAGATCACCGTGCCCGGCATCGAAGTGACCCCGCCGGAAGACGCCGGCACCGAGACCGCCGCCGACAACTGATTTAAGATTTGTGGTGAAGAGTGGCCCCCCTCCGGAGTTTCCGGAGGGGTTTCTTGTGTGCCGGGGCGGGGGCGCGGTAGGTGGGTGCGGGGTGTAAATGAACGGGGGTTTCGCTGCGAAACCTTGTTTATTGATAAGTGGTTAATGTGTTTACTGTGGTTTTGCGGAGGCCTTGCACGGCTTTGCCCTGCATCGCGCCCGACCCGCCCTTCAGGGCGGGCGCTTGTTCCATCGTGAATCTCAGATCTTGTTATCCTGACTCAGGGTGATTTTCGCCATTTTCAGCGGTGAACTCTGAGTTGAAGGTAAACTTTAATGGTACGGCGACCGCTAGGATCAGCATCAAAACACTACTAGCGGAGATCGCGATACCTACCCAAACGATTGCATCTGACAGAGCAAAATCGGTTATGGGCCAAACTGAAGAAATGCAAATAGATTGTGCGGTCAGAACCATCAATATTGTGGTGGCTGGAAGTGTTAAGGACCAAAGTAGTCCAAGAGCCTGAATGATTTTGTGAAACACGTTACTTTCATAGCCCTTACTTTTGGGGATGAAGGCATCAATCCATGCGCCGTTTCCTTTCATATGTAGCATTCGCATATTGGGATTCTCAGATCCGGAAAGAGAAAACAGCTCGTGTCGCATTCGAGTCATTGTGAATAGATCAAGTAACTGAAATACGAGGAGCGAAACAAAGGCACCAAGTGTCAGCGAGCAAAACTCAGTAAGGTATGGAATTTGAGAGAAGTTCAAGCCAAAGTAACTTGCTTCACCTATTGCGTTGTTAGCCGTAGCAATTGAAATTACGCTTAGTGCAAAAGCGTATAAGACAACTTTTCCGTATGCGGTCTCATTTCGGTTTTGAGTGTCGCAAAGCATGCGAATGTAGTCATCGTTAACAAAGGAGGGGTTTGTAGAGGTTTCACAATAGAAGCCAAAAATTGCCCTTCCAAGTGCTGTCGTCCACAAAACTTTCGGGGTCTCCACTGTTTGGGTTTTGTTTGCGCTTAACTGTCCTGTATCTTCGCTCAATTAAAACTACTCCCGCCTAGTCAGTATTGAGATATGATCCCGTTCGTATCTTAAGTTAAACTCTTTCACTCTTTTGAATAACGCACTTTACGAAAATTTCTTCTGTGACTTCCCCCTATACGCCCTTGTCCCGGCCTTGCCTGCGGTTGACCGCCCCCGCGATTTGACCGCCGCTTCCGACGCCGCCTCCACCGCCGATTGCCGCGCCAAGGGGTCGTCGGAGATGGCGAGGTCCACCGCCTCCAGCCGTTTGACCTCGTCGCGCAGGCGGGCGGCTTCTTCGAACTCCAAGTTCTCTGCTGCCTTGCGCATCTGGTCGCGCAGGCCCGACAGATGCGCCTCCAGATTGGCGCCATGCATCGGCTTGTCGATCTGGGCGGTGACGCGGTTCATGTCCACATCGCCCTCGTAGAGGCCGGCCAGAACATCCTCGACGTTTTTCTTGACCGTCTCAGGCGTGATGCCGTGCTCCAGGTTGTAGGCGATCTGCTTTTCGCGGCGGCGGTTGGTCTCGCCCAGGGCGCGCTCCATCGAGCCGGTGATCTTGTCGGCATACATGATGACGCGGCCGTCGGCGTTGCGGGCGGCGCGGCCGATGGTCTGGATCAGGGAGGTCTCGGAGCGCAGGAAGCCTTCCTTGTCGGCGTCGAGAATGGCGACCAGGCCGCATTCGGGGATGTCGAGGCCTTCGCGCAGGAGGTTGATGCCGATGAGCACGTCGAAAGCGCCGAGGCGCAGGTCGCGCAGGATCTCGATCCGCTCCAGCGTGTCGATGTCGGAGTGCATGTAGCGGACCTTGATGCCCTGTTCGTGCAGGTATTCGGTCAGGTCCTCGGCCATGCGTTTGGTGAGGGTGGTGACCAGGGTGCGGAAGCCGTTTGCGGTGACCTTGCGGATCTCATCCAGGAGGTCGTCCACCTGCATGCCGACGGGACGGATTTCGACCTCAGGATCCAAGAGGCCGGTGGGGCGGATCACCTGTTCGGTAAAGACGCCGCCGGACTGGTCCAGCTCCCAGCCTGCGGGGGTGGCGGAGACGAAGACCGACTGCGGGCGCATGGCGTCCCATTCCTCGAACTTCAGCGGGCGGTTGTCCATGCAGGACGGCAAGCGGAAGCCATGTTCCGCCAGGGTGAACTTGCGCCGGTGGTCGCCGCGGTACATGCCGCCGATCTGCGGGACGGAGACGTGGCTTTCGTCCGCGAACACGATGGCGTTGTCGGGGATGAATTCAAACAGGGTCGGGGGCGGCTCGCCCGGGGCGCGGCCCGTGAGGTAGCGGGAGTAGTTCTCAATCCCGTTGCAGTGGCCGGTGGCCTCCAGCATTTCGAGGTCGAAGTTGGTACGCTGTTCAAGGCGCTGGGCTTCCAGGAGTTTGCCGTCGCCGACCAGCTGATCGAGGCGCTGTTTCAGCTCCGCCTTGATGGAGACCACGGCCTGATTGAGGGTCGGCTTGGGCGTCACGTAGTGGGAGTTCGCGTAGACGCGGATCTGCTCGAAGGTGCCGGTCTTTTCACCGGTCAGAGGGTCGAATTCTGTGATCGCCTCCAGCTCCTCGCCGAAGAAGGAAAGCTTCCAGGCGCGGTCTTCGAGGTGGGCGGGGAAGATTTCCAGCGTGTCGCCGCGGACCCGGAAAGAGCCGCGCTGGAAGGCCTGGTCGTTGCGCTTGTACTGCTGGGCGACCAGATCGGCCATGATCTGGCGCTGGTCGTACATTTCGCCCGCTTTCAGGTCCTGGGTCATGGCGGAGTAGGTTTCGACCGAGCCGATACCATAGATGCAGCTGACAGACGCGATAATGATGACGTCGTCGCGTTCCAGAAGCGCCCGGGTGGCGGAGTGGCGCATCCGGTCGATCTGCTCGTTGATCTGGCTTTCCTTCTCAATATAGGTGTCGGAGCGCGGCACATAGGCCTCCGGCTGGTAGTAGTCGTAGAAGGAGACGAAGTATTCGACCGAGTTCTCCGGGAAGAAGCCCTTGAATTCGCCGTACAATTGCGCCGCCAGCGTCTTGTTGGGGGCAAGGATGATGGCCGGGCGCTGGGTTTCCTCGATCACCTTGGCCATGGTGAAGGTCTTGCCGGTGCCGGTGGCGCCCAGGAGCACCTGGTTGCGCTCGCCGTCCAGCACGCCCTCGGACAGTTCCTTGATCGCGGTGGGCTGGTCGCCTGCGGGATCGAAGGTGGTGTTCATGACGAAGCGCTTGCCGCCCTCCAGCTTGGGCCGCTGCTGCGGCGCGCGCTGGGTCATCATCGGCATGGTCTTGTCGGAATGGGCATAGGGCATCGGGCGACTCCGTTGGCGGCCGGGGCCGATTTTGGTCTGTTTTTGTTCCGGTGCAAGGGGGCGGGGGCCGCAATCCGGAATATGGTGTCAGATTTTGTCAGCAGGTGCGGGGCGCAGGAGCTTTCCCAGCAGCTCTGACAGCCGCCGCGCCTCACCGGTGCTGAGGTTGCTGGAGATGGCGGGCTCCATGGCGGCGGCGTAAACCTCCCACATCTGCGCGCGGATTCTGGCGCCTTCAGGGGTGAGCAGCAGCACCTGGCCGCGGCCGTCGCCGCTGCAGTCCTGCCGGGTGAGGTATCCGGCCTTGGCCAGCCGGTCCGCCAGCCGTGAAACACCGTATTGCGGCAACAGCAGTTTTTCCTGCAGCTCATAGGGGCGCAGTCCCGCATCGCCTGCGCATTCCAGCTCCCACAGCAGGTCGTACCAGTCGAGGCCGCGCAGGCCTGCCTGTTTCAATGCAGCCTCCACCGCGGTGAGGATGGTTTTGTGCGCGCGTGCCAGCGGCAGCCAGACGGCAAAGGGATCGGGGGCGGACATGGTCATGGCAGAAATTTAGATGCAAGTGCATTGACATTCAAGGGTGGTTGCCCATGTGATGAACATGCAAATGCATCTAAATGGAGAAGCCCATGAACGACCTGCATCTGATCAGCCATCACCTGTGCCCCTATGTGCAGCGGGCGGTGATTGTGCTGAGCGAGAAATCCATCCCGCACCGGCGCAGCTATATCGACCTGGCGGATAAGCCGGACTGGTTCCGGGCGCTGTCGCCGACCGGCCGGGTGCCGCTGCTGGAGACCGGCGGGCGTGTGCTGTTCGAAAGCCAGGTGATTGCGGAATATCTGGACGAGACCACGCCCGGCTCGCTGCATCCGGCGGATCCGCTGGAGCGGGCGCGGCACCGGGCCTGGATCGAGTTCGGCTCGGACACGCTGGCGGCCATCGGCAAGCTCTATAATGCACCGGATCAGGCAGCGTTTGCTGCGGCGGCGGACAGCTTGCGCGAACGGCTGGAGCGGATCGCGCCGGAAGTGTCGGGGGTGTTCTTTGCCGGGAGCAGCTTCCATATGGTGGACGGGGTCTGGGGGACTGTGTTCCGCTATTTCGACACCTTTGATGCCATCGGGGATTTCGGCCTGATGCCGGCGCAGGGGCGCATGGCAGACTGGCGCGCGGCGGTTTCTGCCCGACCATCGGTTCGGCGGGCGCCTCCGGAAGGCTACCCGGGCCGGCTGACGGCATTTCTGGCCGCGCGGCAATCGTATCTCGGGGCGCTGGCCCGGGCGTCCTGTGGCAGCGCTGCAAATGCCGGATAACCCTGTTCAAAATGCCACCTTGCCGCAGAACCGCATCCGGCGCATAAATGCGCTGGATTTGAGACTCAGGAGCGGGAGACAGCCCATGCAAGCGCGGATTTACCGGCCGGCACGCAACGCCATGACATCCGGCATGGCCAAGACGCGGAAATGGGTGCTGGAGTTTGCCCCTGCCTCGGCCCGTGAGGTGGACCCGCTGATGGGCTGGACCTCCTCCTCCGACACCCAGGCGCAGGTGAAACTGCGGTTTGAGAGCAAGGAAGCCGCGGTGGAATATGCCGAAGACCACGGCATCGACGCGGTGGTTGTCGAGCCGAAAGTCCGCAAGGCCAACATCCGTGCTGGCGGTTATGGCGAAAACTTCGCCACCAGCCGCCGCGGTCCCTGGACCCACTAGGACTGTGTAAATCTTGATCGAGTTCCCACCGTTTCGGCACGAGTTCTCACCAGGATCTACATATAGGGCGCCCGGCGGGCGCCTTTTCTATATCTGGGCTAGAGCATTGTGGCCGAGGCCGAATGCATTGCGGAAACAGAGCACAGGCTCTTTCGTTTTGCTGTGCCTGCATATTCGGGGGCCAGGTAGCTTCATGCACGGCGATGGGGGCAGCCGCCGCTTTCTGCAACAGTGAAAAGATAGAGTTTCACATCAGCCTACTCCAAGACAGCAGTCAGTCCAAACTTGCCGTTAAGTTGACACGCTTGGCGCCGATCGCTGCATGTGCGAGCTTTTTCAAGCCTTCCAGCGCAAGCGGACCTTCAGCAGGGCGCAAACACTTGTTCTGATACCGCCAGCTGAAACAGGGTCAGCAAAGCGCAGGAAGCTGCCGCTGCAAAGTTGCGAACAGTGGTCGCCCTTCAAGGTGTGACCGGCCCAAACCTGCCGTCCGCCCTATTATCATAATGCCGCAGTGCGGCGCATCATAACTACCATTCACCAATACACTGGCTGGGAGATTGTTCAGGTAGTGCGGTGAGGAACTCTAGTTTGGAAACTGCGGTCCCTTCGTCCTACCCGGGCAGGTGAATAACTCCGTCGTGATCCGGGGTGAGGATCAATAATCAAAGAAAACGATCCAGCCAAATTTTCACAAGTAATGGTGCTCAGCCTTGCCCTTAGGTTGTATTCTGCGCATTTTAGGCATCGGCTTATTTTGGACATCGGCTTCAAGAGTGGACCAAGAAACTCCCTTCGCTGCCGTACTTGCCGCAAAGGCACGAATCTGATATATGATCCCCAATAGGGAGCGATGTACATATTGACTGCACGGGAACGTTGGACTAGATAAACGATGAGAATCATTGCTCGACCGAAGTTGATTGCCTTTTCCAAACGCTTCCCAGACTCGAAGTCGCAGCTGGATGTATGGTGGGCAGAAGCGCATCGCGCGAACTGGAAAACACCAGCCGAGGTCAAAGCGCAGTATCGCAACGCAAGCATTTTGAAGGGCGGACGAGTGGTCTTCAATATTTGTGGGAACAAATATCGACTGATTGTCAGGTTCGACTACGAGAAGGGTATTGGCTTTGTTCGATTCCTCGGAACTCACGAGGAATATGATCAAATCGACGCGGAGGAAGTATGACTATGAACGAGCATCATATTCGGCCAATTCATTCCGAGCAGGATTACACCGCCGCACTTGCCCGTGTTGAAGCGCTGATGGACCTTGACCGTTCCGAAGCAGAAGATGATGAGCTTGATGTGCTAGCGACGCTGATCGAGGTCTACGAAGATCGTCACTTTCCAATGGACGCACCAGATCCAATCGAAGCAATCAAGTTTCGCATGCACCAGCTCAACATGAATCAGAGCGACCTAGCCCCAATCTTTGGAAGTCGCGCAAAGGCGTCGGAAGTTCTGAGTGGAAAACGAAGCCTGACTCTCAAGATGATCCGGGCTTTGAATGAACATTTGGGCATTCCGGCCGATGTGCTGATACGAGATGGTGGCGCTCTGCCGACCGCTCCGGCGGGGATCGATTTCGAGCGTTTTCCTGTGACGCAAATGGCCAAACTAGGCTGGATCAAGAAAACAGCAGACCTCAAGGATCGCACCGAAGAAATTGTGCAGAAGATGGTCGCGTGCGTTGGAGGGCAGCAAGCGCTTCCACAGGCCTTGTTTCGCCAAGGTGGAGGTTCACGAGCTAACGCCAAAACAGATGTTCATGCTTTACAAGCTTGGTGCCTGCACATTCTGTGCAAAGCGCGGCAAGCGGGGCTGGAAGGTGTCTATGAACAAGGAACTATCGACCTCGATTTTCTCCGTGACTTGGCCCGCTTAAGTGAATTTGACGAGGGACCAAAGCTTGCCAAGGAAAGACTGGCCAAGCATGGCATCGCGCTTGTTGTCGCCTCCCACCTGCCAAAGACCTATTTGGACGGCGCAGCACTTTGGACAGTGGATAGTGTTCCAGTTGTGGGCATGACGATCCGATATGATCGTCTGGATAATTTTTGGTTCTGCTTACTTCATGAACTGGCCCACTTGGGGCGACACTTCAACAATGGAGACGGGGAGGTCTTCATTGACGATCTGCAACTTCGTGAGCGGAACCATGAACGAGATGATATCCGCGAACAGGAGGCTGACGAGTGGGCGCAAGAAGCACTCATCCCCTCGGAGCTGTGGGACGGCCATCCAGTGCGTTCTAGCCCCAGTGTGCAGAACGTTATTTCCCTTTCGCGGCAAGCAAAGGTTCATCCTGCCATCATCGCAGGCCGCATACGCCACGAGAAGCAGAACTACAGGCTACTTTCGCAGTTCGTTGGCGCGAAACAGGTTCGTCCATTGCTGATGGAGGATTCAATCTGCTGAGTTTAGCGGGGGCGCCCGGCAAGGCGTCCCCGCTTTCACAACACGTCGAAAGGATACAGGCGCACCCTCTTCGTCGTGGCTCCGGAGACCGAAGCGCTCTTGTGGTGGTAAGCAAGGGATAAACGGTTCGGGACTCTAGGGCAAATGTTTTAACAAGCGCCAAGGAGTACGCCGGATGGCTACTATCAAAACTCTGACGCCTAAGCAGGTGTCGATCATCAAGGCTCGCCTTGCGAAGGGCGATTTTCAGCATCGGATCGCTGCCGACTTTGATCTCAATCAGGGGCGCATCAGCGAAATCGCGACCGGAAAGCGCTTTGCAAATGTCCCTCCTGCAGCACAGGAGGCGTCTCATGTCTGACAAGCTTCTCAAGCCAGGTCAAAAAGCGCCGCGTTCTGGACAGTATGAAATCACCGGCCCGCGTGGGGGTGGAACCGGAGTTGAACGCACGGTCACACGCAATGAACCTCTTCCGCCGCCAGAGCAGAAGGGTCAGAAGTATCGTCTGGTGGACCCAACAAAACACCGGCGCAAAAACTAATGTGCTCAATCCAGTACGCGGCTCGGATGAACCGAGCCGCGTTTCCCGCTTTGAGATAGCGCGGGAGAAACCTCCTCAATATCTTTAGAAACAGTCTTGTCGAAGTTCGGCTGAGCGAACCTGTCGCAAAACCTTCTTTAGTCGGCTTTTGAAACTTAATCCCCAAAGGCCATCATAAAATGTCCGCTCCTGCCGAGGCCTACTGTCCGAGTTGCGCATGCAGCGAATGACCGCTCCCCGCCCGACCTGCATGCGTACTCTTCGCGGCCATGCAGCGGCCGGAGGTCGGCTTCGGGCTGGCTTGTGCCATCTGTCGGGAGGGTTCCGGTGAGGTTTCGCTGCAAACCTGCTGCCGCTTCGCCGCAAGTCGGCTTTGAGCCAATTTTGCCGAATGCTGCATGCGTCATGAATGTCAGCTTGTTGTACTTTCACCACTTTGAATGCCGCTGATGGCTGCTGCGCTCCAGCCAAATTCAAACCACTGACGGGAAACGGCCTCTCCTGGGCGCTGGCGT
>JABXIA010000366.1 GCA_013373325.1 Paracoccaceae bacterium | reverse complement strand
GCAACCGCCTGGCGCGCCAGCAGATGACCAACCTGCGTATCTATGCCGGTGCCGAGCACCCGCATGAAGCCCAGGCCCCCGAAGTTCTGGATGTCAAATCCATGAACAAGAAAAACACCCGGAGCTGATATCGATGGCTGATCAGATCAACACTCTCGAAGAGCTGGGCGCCGTTGCAGGCGTTGAGTCCGTTGCCGAAGAAACCATCGCGCGTGAGCCGGTTCGTGACGAACTGGGCCGCTCCTATGCCACCGGCAAGCGTAAAGACGCTGTTGCCCGCGTCTGGATCAAGCCGGGCTCCGGCAAGGTCGAGGTGAACGGCAAGGAAATCAACAAGTACTTTGCCCGTCCGGTGCTGCAGATGATCCTGCGCCAGCCGTTCCAGGTTGCCGGCGTCGAAGGCGAGTTTGACGTCTACGCCACCGTCAAAGGCGGCGGCCTGTCCGGTCAGGCCGGCGCGGTCAAGCACGGCATCTCCAAAGCCCTGCAGCTCTATGATCCGTCGCTGCGCGGCGCGCTGAAAGCAGCCGGCTTCCTGACCCGCGACAGCCGCGTTGTGGAACGTAAGAAATACGGTAAGGCCAAAGCCCGCCGTTCGTTCCAGTTCTCCAAGCGCTAAGCGTTTCGAGGGACAGAATTACGAAAGGGCCGCCTTCGGGGCGGCCCTTTTTCATTGGCGGAGGCATGCGCAGCTGCGTCACTCCCGGATCGCGTCCCTATAGGCCTGTTTGGCATTCCGTAAAGCTTCACCGGATACCCCGTTTTTCTCCGCAAATTCAATCAGCCGGACCGCCAGCTTCAGGTTGCGGGGCATGTATTCCCCGGTCGAGAGTTGCTCTGCCAAATTGGCCGCAGCCGGATAATATCCCGCCTCAGCAGCTTTGATCGCCAGCCGGGCGCCGCGGCTCGGGTCAGGGTCTGTGCCGTCGCCAATGATCAGCATGTGGGCCAGGTTCCACATCGCAATCGGATACCCATAGGCTGCCGCATGCAGGTTGAGCCGGTACTGAACCTTCTCCATATCATCCGTGATCGGGATTCCGCGGCAATCTTCATTGGTCATGATCCAACCCAGCGCAACGGCGGCCTGCGGTGAAAATGCGTCGATGGTGTTGCCGCGGGTCACCAGCTCATCCCAGCGGCTGAGTTCGCCCTCGCAGACTTCATCAGCAATCTCGTTGAAATACTCCCGCTCGTCCTGAAACAGATGCAACGGCTTGGCATCTTGTGCAAAAGCGGGGGCAGCTGAAGTCAAAGCCGCAAACATCAACGCAAATCGGCGATTCATTGCAATTCTTTTCCTTTTGGCCCGTGCAGCCGTCTGCCGTGCTAAGGATCACGAAGGGCCATGGCTGTTCGGGGGCTTGTGAGTAAGCTTACGATAATTGCTTGCGATGTTAGCCATCAGCAGGCCCAAGTCACGGTTTTTTTGCAATGGCTGCGCAGCGTTCATCAGGGGCACCATCTTTACCCGGGGCTTGAAGACATCGTGGCGTTTACTTGGTCGCCTGTTCAGTACCATCCGGTTTTCCCGGAGGCTGCCTTCAGGGTTCCTTTAGAAAGATTTCCTAGGGTGGCCCGGAACTCCTAGGACGGGAACCGGAAGGCAGAACAGCATGACATCACCAGACCAATTCAAGACTGCCCCGATCGGCAACGGAAAACTGGAAATCGGCCGCTTCACCCATGGCTATGAGGATCTGGAGATTGAGGGGCAGGGCGATGGTGCCAATGTGGCGGTGGGCTCCTTCTGTTCGATCGGGCGCGGTGTCCGGGTGATGCTGGATAAGTCCCCGGCGCTGGACCGGATCTCTGTCTTTCCCTTCGGCGAAGCCTTTACCAGCCATCTGGGCGGGGCCGACACTCATGTTCCGCAGCCGGTCTGCCAGGATGTGGTGATCGGAAATGATGTCTGGATCGGTGCCAATGCGACCTTGCTGGGCGGGGTGACGATCGGTGATGGCGCTGTGATCAGCCCCAATGCGACCGTAACCTGCGATGTCGGCGCCTATGAGGTCTGGGCCGGAAACCCGGCGCAGCTTGTGCGCAAGCGCTTCGACAGCGCGGTCTGCGACAAACTGCAAGCGCTGCGCTGGTGGGACCTGCCGCTGCCGCTGATCCAGGAAATGGCCCCGCTGCTGTCCACACAGCCCACGCTGGACCTGATCGATGGGTTGCAATGCATCGTAAGCGATCTGGTGACCTTCACCGATGAAAGCGCGGCCTGACCGCACAACAATCTGAAAAACCTCTATTTTCCAGTCCAGACTCCAGCCCTCGCGGCCCTTGCGGTGCCCGGGCGTTAACATTTGCGCAAATTTAGCGTAACATGAGCAGACCGCTTCCTGATGGGGGACAGCTGTCATGCCGCAAACGATCTACGAGAAATACGGCGGGTTCAGCGCCATCAGCCGGGTCGTAATGACCTTCTACGAACTGGCGCTCGACTCCGACCAGATCGGCGACTACTTCGCCGATGTGGACATGGCACGGCTGATTGATCACCAGACCAAGTTCATTTCCTCGCTTCTTGGCGGGCCAGCGTCGTTCAGTGATGACCGGCTGGAGGCGGTGCATAGGGCCCTCGGCATTACCCACAAAGACTTTGACGAGATGGGTGAACTGCTGAAGGACGCGCTGGAGCAGCATGGGCTGTCGGAGCCGGACATCCGCACCACGCTCAGCGCCATTGAGGGCAAGCGCAGCATTATCGTCACCCGGGATGCGGCATGAGCATTGCCGCCATCAATGAACAGCTGTTGCGAGCGATCGGCGTTGGCGTGGCCGTGGTCCGGGCCTCTGATCTGGGATTTGTCTTTCACAACCAGCCCTTTGCAGAGTGGTTCGGCACCCCGGGCGAGGGCGCGGCGCTGACCGATGCCATCGATGGCCTGCAACCGGAGGACCTTGGGCCGCTCTGTGACGAGGGGCTGCGCTATTCCGCGGAGCTGAAGATCAAGCGCAAGCGCCGCACCCTGGTCTTTGCGATCAACATCTCCCAGGCCAGCCACCTGAATGAGGCGCTTCTGGTGGTGGAATGCCAGAATATCACCCGCATCCGCGAGCTGGAGAGCATGATCGACAGCTATTCCACAATGGTGGAGCGCAACACCCGCGAGCTGGAACGCGAAAAAGAACGGGTGGAGCGGCTGCTGCTCAATCTGATGCCGCGCTCGGTCTATGAGGAGTTCAAAACCTTCGGTGTTGTTACTCCGCAGCTCTATCCCAAGGTTTCGGTGGTGATGCTGGATTTTGTGAACTTCACCGATTTCGCCTCCCGCACCGATCCAACGGTGACGCTTGGAGAGCTGAACGACATTTTCACCGCGTTCGACCGCATCGTCGAGCAATACGGCTGCGAGCGGATCAAGACCATCGGCGATGCCTATCTGGCGGTTGCAGGCATGCCGGAGCCGACGCCGGACCACGCCACCGCCGTGGCCCATTGCGCCACCCGCTTCCTGCGCTATCTGGACCGCCGCAACCAAAGCCATCAGCACAAATGGCAGGCGCGGATCGGTCTTGGCACCGGTTCTGCCGTGGGGTCCGTGGTGGGTATTCAGAAGTACGTCTATGACGTCTTCGGCCCCGCAGTGAATCTCGCCTCGCGGCTGCAGGTCTTTGCCAACCCGATGAAAATCGTCGCGCCAGACGAAATGAAGGATGCCCTGTCCGAGGAATTCCACGTCACCGAGATCGGCCCCGAAGACATCAAGGGCATCGGTGAAGTGAACCTCGTGAACGTCGGTGATGAATTGAGCGCACCGCAGCCCAGCGGACGGTTCTAGCTGCCGGATTAGTTGTCCGGCCCGATCAGGCCCAGCCCGCGCAGGTAGATGCCGATACCGCTTTCCAGCAGATCCTCCGGCGGAAACGGCGAGGCAGCACCGGGAGAGTTGCGCGCATAAAGCTCCACCACCCCGTGGCTCATCGCCAGCACATGGGCAGAAAACATCGAGGCCGGCGGGCGCTTCTCTGCCGGGATGTGCTGGCTGAGATCTGCCGCCGCGCGTTCCAGAATTGCGCGTGCCCGGGCGGCGGCGTCGGCCAGTTCGGGTGTCCGGTTCACCGAAATGCCGCTTTCGAACATGGCGATGTAATGGCCGGGATGCTTGCGGGCAAAGGCCAGATAGGCCCGCCCCGTCGCCTCAAACGCTGCCAGAGCCGAGGGCTGATACTTGTCATAGGCGTGCTGCATCAGGTCGGCAAACATCACGTAGCCCTGGCGCGAGGCTTCCGCGATCAGATCCTCGCGCCCCTCAAAATGGCGGTAGACCGCCGCCGGGGTGACACCGGCCTTCTTGGCGGCTTCCGACAGTGTGAAGCCGGTCGGCCCCTTGGCTTCGATCAGCTGCAGGGCGGCCTCGACCAGCGCCTGGCGCAGATTGCCGTGATGATAACCGCGTTTAGGCATCCCAGATATCCGGGCCTCCGCTTATTTCCGTGTCCAGAGAACCAATCGCCTTGGCGTCTTTGCTGGTGTAATCAATCGCGTGCAGCACGCTGCGCATCGCCGCCAGCCGCGCCCGCCGTTTGTCATCGGACCGGATAATTGTCCAGGGGGCCTCAGGGCTGTGGCTGCGCGCAAAGGTTTCTGAAATGGCGGCGCTGTAGTCGTCCCATTTCTCCAGCCCCTTCACGTCGATGGAGCTCAGCTTCCATTGTTTTAGAGGGTCGGATTCCCGCGACAGGAACCGTTTCAGCTGCTCTGCCCGGCCCACATTCAGCCAGAACTTGAACAGGTGGAAGCCGTCCTCTGCCAGCGCCTTTTCAAAGTCGGGAACCTGGTCAAAGAACCGCTCCCGCTGTGCATCGGTGCAGAAGCCGAACACCTTTTCGACAACACCGCGGTTGTACCAGCTACGGTCAAAGAACACGATTTCGCCGCCGGATGGCAACTGCTGCACATAGCGCTGAAAATACCATTGGCTCTGCTCGGCTTCAGTCGGTTTGGACAGTGCTACGATGCGTGCCCCGCGGGGGTTCAGATTCTCGCGGAACCGCTTGATGGTGCCGCCCTTACCGGCCGCATCGCGGCCCTCAAAGACGATGGCAATCCGCGCACCGCTCGACTTGACCCAGGACTGCAGCTTGACCAGTTCGATCTGCAGCGCCTCCAGCTCCTTGTCATAAGCCTTGCGCTTCATCCGTGCCCGGTGCGGGTAGCTGGGACTCAGGATCCCGTCCTTGTCCGCACGCTTGATGGCGGTGCGGATCTCCTCCGGTGCGCCGTTTTGGTAATAGCGGCTGATGGCCCCGTCAAACGGCAGCGGCATGTGCAAAACCCTTCTGTCCTCAATCCCTTATATGGGAAAGGAGTATGGAATGTGAATCGCTTTAACGCAAATTTGCGCGCTTGGCCGCGCGGCGGACCGCATCCGCAATATCTTCCGTTGCGACGTGCTGCGGCATGTGGCCGATGCCTTCCAGCAAGGTCAGGCGCGCGCTGTCCACGTCCCGGGCCAGCCCTTCGGCATGCAGATTGAGGCTGACCAGATCATCCTCAGTGCCGTGGATCACCTCCAGCGGCACCGTGATGCGGCGATAGTGCTGCGAAAGCTCGGTCACTTCCTCCAGCAGGTTCGCCCGCTGCCGGGCGTTGGCCCTGAGCGAGCTGCGCCGCAGCGACAGGCGGGTGCCAAAGTGTTCTGCGTATCCCTCCGGCACCGCTTGCGGGGCAAAGATCTCCTGAAGGGAACGGCTGACCACGGCATCCGGCACATAGGCCGTCAGCAACGGCACCGCCACCGCACTGCCAAAGCGCGAGGAGGTGAGGCGGTAGAGCGGATCCAGCGGCGTTGTCCACGGGTAAGCCACCCCGGATACCGACACCAGGGCGGAGACGCTTTCGGGGTGATCCACCGCCCAGGCCAGAGCCACCGCGCCGCCATAGCTTTGGCCCAGCACGACGGGCTTCTCAGCTCCCATCTGCGCCGCGGCCTGGCGCAGCACCTCCGCCTGCTGGCGGATGGTTGCGCCCGTGCCGTTCAACGGGCTGGAATACCCCAGGCCCGGGCGGTCGAAGACCAGGATGCGGAACTCGTCCGCCAGCGCCGGCGCCAGCCGGAACGTCATGTCGCGGGTATTGCCGCTGGAGCCGTGGATCAGCACCAGGTCCGGCGCGCTGCCCTTGGGCCGGCCCATTTCCACCACATGCACCCGGTGGCTGCCCACCACCAGAACCTGGCCCTGCGGCGGATGGCGGGTCTCAGCCGCGGCCTCGCGCCGGCCCGCCTGCCAGTGGGTCAGGGCAGCCCCCGCTGCCACAGCAAGGCCTGCCCAGATCAGCATCCTAGCGGCCGATCTCATCCATGTCATAAGGCGTTGTCTGGTAAATCTCATTGATCCAGTTGCCATAGAGAAGATGCGCGTGGCTGCGCCAGCGGTTCTGCGGCTGGCGGCTGGGGTCATCGTCCGGGTAGTAGTTCCCCGGCACATTGATCGGGGTGCCGTTGGCCACGTCGCGGTCGTATTCCTGCTTCAGCGTATCGCTGTCGTACTCAAAATGGTTGAAGATATAGAGCGCGCGGTGCGCCTTGTCCTCGATCAGGCAGGGGCCGACCTCGTCACTGCCCAGCAGCGTTCTGAGCCCCTCGGCGGAATCGACCTCAGCTTGCTTCATCTCGGTCCAGCGGCTGACCGGGATCACGAAATCATCCGAGAACCCGCGCAAGTACGGCGAGGCCGGCGCCAGGTTCTGGTGCCGGAAGCAGCCGAACGCCTTGTGGTCCAGCATGTGCTTCTTCACGCCATGGAAGTGGTTGATCATCGCCATGCCGCCCCAGCAGACGCCAAAGGTCGAATGCACATTGGTCTGGGTCCACTCGAACACCTCGCGCATCTCGTCCCAATAGGTGACCTCGGGAAAGTCCAGATGCTCAATCGGCGCGCCGGTGATGATCAGTCCGTCGAACTTCTCGTGCTTCACTTCCTGAAAGGAGTGATAAAACTCCTCCATGTGTTCAGCCGCGGTGTTCTTGGTCTGATGCTCGGTCATCCGGATCAGGCTCAGCTCGATCTGCAAAGGTGTGGCGCCGATCAGCCGGGCAAACTGGTTCTCGGTCTGGATCTTCTTGGGCATCAGGTTCAGCAGCCCGATTCGCAGCGCCCGGATGTCCTGACGCGCCGCCTGATCCGGCGACATGACCATCACGCCTTCGTTCGTCAGAACGTCATAGGCGGGCAGGTCAGCGGGGATCTTGATGGGCATGTCAGTATCCTGATTTGCGGAAAGTTGTACGATATAGCGGAGGTTGTCAGATAAGCGGGTTAGCCGCGGTCCTCAAGGGCCTTGGCGATCAAATCCACGAAACCAGCCTCATCCTTCACGGCGGAGATCTGGCTGGCAGTCACCGTGACGCCCCAATTGTCCGCCATCGCCTGATAGCGCGGCTGGCGGTGCGCCAGCGCCTGGGCATAGGTCCAGCGGATGAAGGCATCGGGGTCCACATCCGCCTCAGATATCTTGTTTTCCTTAAGGTATTCCTGCCAGACCCGGTTCAGGAACTCCGGCTGGTAAGACATCGGCTTGGGCGCCCGGTCAAAGCGCCGGACCAGTTCTGCAGTGTGCTCCTCGCTGCCCTTGATCCAGACCATCAGCGTGTGTTTGCTGAGCTCGGACAGGATCTGGTCGTTCGGATCATTGGCATCCACCCATTCGCAGATCGACCCGCCGGTGTCGCAGATGAAATGCGGGTAGCCATACAGCTGCTGCGCCCGGCCTTCGAAATATTCGGTATCCAGCAATGCCCGGATTTCAGCGACCCGGAACTGCTCCTGGCGGCGTTTGTATTCCGCGATTGGCAGGCCGCCCTTGGCCACATCGCCGGGCTTTCCCAAGTAGGCAGAGACCGGGCGCAGGTTTTCAAAGGTGATGTTGGAGCCAATGAAGATCGAATCCGTCAGCAAGAGTTCGCGCAGGAAGGGCACCTTCATTGCCTCGGCCTTGGCGTTGTCGGCAATGTATTCACCCATATAACGGGTGCCGATGCGGTAATCGATGGAATAGTGGAACCAGCTGCCGGCGCCGCGCAGAACGTTGCTGACATAGGTTTTGCCAAGCCCGGACATGCCAAAGAACAGCACCCGTTTGCTGGGGGCGTCGCGCCAGTCCTGTGCGGAAGAATAGAGCATGAAGTTTCAAGTCCCTGAAGGTGTCACGCCTTGCTAGCCACCCGCGGAGGCTGGGTCAATTCCATGCGCGCTTCAGCCGCGGCAAAAGAAAACCCCGCCCCTCGGAAGGGGCGGGGCATACTGCCCGGAAGGTGCCTGGATCAGAAGTGGAAGCCGACCTTCAGGCCGAAGCTGACCGCGTCGTTGTCCTGGAAGTTGGTGACCGGATTGCCGCCAGGGGAGGCAACCGCGTCGCCCAGCTGGGTATAGCGGACGCCGGCAGAGACGGTCATGTTGTCCTGCTTGTACTGCACGCCAACGCGGATCGCTTCATAGCCATGGGTCGGTGCCAGCGGAGAGACAAGATTGTCGCCGTCCGAATCCGAATAGATCAGCGCCACCGAACCGGACCACTTCTCATTGAAGGCGCGCCCAACACCCAAGGTGTAAGTGATCGAGTCGTCCAGATCGATCAGATCGACGGAGCGGCCGGCCAGGGTGCTCAGGCCCGGAACCACCAGATTTGTCACGCTGTGCTCAGCCCAGCGGATGCCGCCAAACAGCAGTGTGTCCTGGGCGATGCCGGTCTGGAAGTCCAGGTTCACCGATTGCGGAGTTTTGGTTTTTGTTGTGGTGCTTGCGGTGGCGCTGGTGGCAAAGGTCTCGTTCAGGTTGAAATCATGCTCGATTTCAGAGCTGTAGGTCAGTGCAACCCGCAGGGCAATGTCCGGGATCTCATAGGCCACGCCTGCTACCCAGCCAAAGGCGCCGTCCTTGTCCACCTTCACGTTGTATCGGCCGCCGATGGAGGTGTAGGCCCCGCCTTGCAGATTGATCTCGCCGTCAAGCTCCTGATAGCGCAGTCCGCCGTGGACGCTGAAGCGCTCATTGAACTTGTAGCGCAGCAGGGCGGTGATCGAGTTTGAATCCGCCTGCGCTGTTGTGCCCCCAAGCAGCAGCGACCCGGTGGTTGGATAGTTCACATCCACCCCCCAAGGCTGATCTAAGATCAGGGCAAACGACAGCTGTTCGTTGATGTCGCGCTTGTAGCCGGCACCAAACATGTTGAACCGCTCACCGACATCGCCAGTGGCAGAGCCAAACGGGTTCAGTGATGTGCGGTCGTTGCCTGACAGGTCAACCGAGGTCGTCGCGAACGAAAACTCGGCATAGTTGCCTTCTTCAAAGATGATCCCGATCGGCTGGCCGGTGCGGTCC
Source organism: Paracoccaceae bacterium (assembly GCA_013373325.1). GTDB lineage: Bacteria > Pseudomonadota > Alphaproteobacteria > Rhodobacterales > Rhodobacteraceae > Leisingera. The sequence goes on along the minus strand of JABXIA010000366.1, from coordinate 4,253 downwards.
AGACCGCTTGCCATGGCAGAGCCGGATGCCAGCGCCAAAGCCGCCGAGGTTGCAAGATAGCGTTTCATTGTTCCTCCCTGAGTTGCGGCCAGTGGAAGCCGCTTTACGCGAACGTAATCGGGCGGATTTCGGCAAATCAACATTAACCGCGCGGCAACTAGGCCGATTCAGTCAGCTTTGCGGGGTTCTGCGCGGCTGGCCTGCAACTATATTAAGATAATTTGCAATGCAGATGATGGCGGCACCCCCCAGCACCCAGGCATCCAGCGCTTCGCCATAGATCACCATGCCGAGGATGGCGATGGCGGGCAGGCGGGCGAAATCCACCGGCACCACCACGCTGGCAGGCGCCAGCGACAGGGCGGTGGTCAGGCAGAAATGGGCCGTCAGTCCCGCGATGCCGATCAGCACCAGCCAGGGCAGGGTGGCGGCATCCGGCAGCGCCATGTCACCATCCCACCCGGCTGCCAGCAGCCCCATGACCAGCTGCATGGACGTCAGCCAGAACAGGATTGATGCGGTATTCTCATGCCGGGTCAGCCGCTTGGTCAGGATCGCAGTAAGGGCAAAGAAGATGGCGCAACTGGCCGCCGCCGCCAGGCCAAGGTTCAGGGTGTCCGGGCTGGGCCGCGCGACAATCAGAATACCGGCGAAACCCAGCGCTGCCGCCAGCATGCGCCGCCGCGTCAGCGCCTCGCCCAGCAAGAGCGGTGACAGGATGATCACCCACAGCGGCGAGGTGAACTCCAGCGCAAAGACCTGGGCCAGCGGAATCAGCGTCACCGCCAGAAACCACAGGTTCTGGCCGGTGAAGTGGAACAGGTTGCGCAGCAGATGCACCCCCAGCCGCTGCCGCCGGACCTGATGCCAGCGGCCCGCAGCGGTCAGGACGGCGACCACAATCACCACCCCCACAAGGCTGCGGTAGGCCATGATTTCAAAGGTATCCAGCGTCAGCCCGGCTTCGCGTCCGGCAATCGCCATTGCGGAGAAGGAGACAATGGCCCCAACCATCCACAGCGCTGCCAGTCCCGCGCGTGTTTCGCCCTGTGTCATGCCTGCCCCCCGAACTGCTGCTGCGAGAAGAGGCGGATTTTCCCTGTGGCGTCAAGCAGAACGCCGCGGGGCAGGTGCCGGCCTCAGGCCGCAGCGCGGCCCATGGCCTGCGCATCCAGCCTGCGTCCCGACTTGATATAGGCGGAGGCGGCTGTGATGGGGTCGAAGTTCACCCGTTTCAGCAGCGTTCGGATTTCTGCGGTCAGTTCACCTGCCGCATCGCTTGGGTTGCTGGTTGCATTCTTTTTCTCTGGCATCAGCACCGGTCCGCTGTGGCCCAGTTCAGCCAGCAGCCTGGCGGCGCCTTCCAGCGTCGTCGCTTCCTCCAGCCGGGCGGTGACAAAGTTGATCTTTTGGCCGTAGCTCAGAAGATAATAGGCATAGCGTGCTTCCATCTCCAGCGCGTACCAGATCGCCCAGCCAATCTGGCCCAGTTGCAGGAAAGTGCCGGGATTGACGATCACGTTGCCGTAGCTCACGTCAAGGTACCATTGCCAGATCACCGTGACATTGTTGAAATCACCGCGCCCCGCGTAACTTGCGCATTGCTTGGCCAGATCGCGGCGCAGGATGATCACGGTGGTGCGGTCGCAGATGCTGCTGTCTGCCAATGCCTCGATCAGCCCGCATTTGCCCAAAGCGTGATTGGACTCAGCATAAGGAGCTTCCAGCGACTCCAGTTTCGCATCCCAGAAGTTCTGTATTTTCGAAGTCATGCCGTGGGTGTTGAATGTGCGCATGTGGCCGATTTCGGGCATTTCCGATCCAAAATCCTCGACCTCCAGCGGCTCGTGCACAGAGTTGATTTCCAGGTTGTCGCCCAACAGCTGCGCCAGCCAGGCGGTACCGGTGCGCCCGGCTGATAGGGTGAAGATAAAGTCGTTTGCACGGGGCTTTTCCGGTATGGTGGCAGCTGCCGCCGGGGTGCCCGGGCGCGTATAGCCGAACTTGCGGATTTCAGCGGCGCAATTCTTTGCCACGATCTCCGCGGCGTCAGGATGCTGCGCAAAAAGCGTGGCGGGATCCGTGCCCGACTTCGGGCGGAACGCCCCTTTGGCCCGCAAGCTGGAAAACCGCTCCCACAGCCCGTCTATGCCCAGTGCGGCGATGTCTTCTTCCAGGTGTTCATAACGCAGGAAGACATCCGGCGCGGACGGGCCGTCCAGGGGCGCAATCCGGATGTTCTCAGTCAGCATGCCGGGAAACCGCTGCACAAACTGTCCGAAGGGGATCCCGGCGGCATCGGTTTTTTCCCAGTAGTAGCGGGAGATTATGGCGTCAAACGGATCACGCCAGATTGTAACCTTGGTGTAGCTGTCCCAAATATCCTGAGGGATCAGTTTCCGGGCCTCTTCAGCGGGGATGTGGTTGTAGAAACCGGCACTTGTCCCGGACCCATCGGGCCAGGCCTGGCACTGGTGATTCTGCGCGCCCGGATAGCCCAGGTCTGCACGGGTCTTTTCGTCGTCGGGAGAGATCGGGGTGATGATGCTTGTGGCGTCGCAATAGCTGGACAGGGCAATTTCAAACGACGTGCCACCTACCTTCTTGGTCTTGATGAAGATGAGTTTCAGCGGGTGGCAAATAATCATTGGGGACTCCGGAACTGTCGTGTTTCGGGGACTATTCCAAACAGGTCTGACGGATGGGTTAATCTCTTGCCGCAGATAAAGAAAAACCCCGGCCAATTCGGCCGGGGCTCTTTTAGATCAGATTATTCCCACTCGATGGTGCCCGGAGGCTTCGAGGTGATGTCATAGGTGCAGCGGTTGATGCCTTTCACCTCGTTGATGATCCTTGTGGCGGTTTCGCCCAGGAACTCGTGGCTGAACGGGTAGTAATCCGCGGTCATGCCATCGACCGAAGTCACCGCGCGCAGGGCGCAGGCATAATCATAGGTGCGGCCGTCGCCCATCACGCCGACGGTGCGGACCGGCAGGATTGCCACGAAGGCCTGCCAGATTTCGTCATACAGACCGTGCTTGCGGATCTGGTCGATATAGATCGCATCCGCCTCGCGCAGGATCTCGAGCTTTTCGCGGGTGATCTCGCCGGGGCAGCGGATCGCCAGGCCCGGTCCGGGGAAGGGGTGGCGGCCGATAAAGCTCTGCGGCAGGCCCAGCTCACGGCCGAGCGCGCGGACCTCGTCCTTGAACAGCTCGCGCAGAGGATCGACCAGCTTCAGGCCCATCTTCTCCGGCAGGCCGCCGACGTTGTGGTGCGACTTGATGGTGACCGAAGGCCCGCCCGAGAAGGACACCGATTCAATCACATCCGGGTACAATGTTCCTTGTGCCAGGAACTCGGCGCCGTCGATGGTGTCGGCGTGTTTCTGGAACACATCGATGAACAGCTTGCCGATGATCTTGCGCTTGGTTTCCGGGTCGCTTTGCCCGTCCAGCTCGCCCAGGAACAGATCGCTTTCATCCGCGTGGATCAACTGAATGTTGTAGTTGTCGCGGAACATCGCGACGACTTCTTCCGCCTCGTTCTTGCGCAAGAGGCCGTGGTCCACAAACACGCAGGTCAGCTGGTCGCCGATTGCCTCGTGGATCAGGATCGCGGCGACGGACGAATCCACACCGCCGGACAATCCGCAGATCACCTGCTTGTCGCCGACCTGCGCGCGGATCTTTTCGATCATCTGTTCGCGGTAGGCGCCCATGGTCCAGTCGCCTGAAAACCCTGCCAGCTTGACAAAGTTCTCATAGAGCTTGGCGCCGTTCGGGGTATGGTGCACCTCCGGGTGGAACTGCACTGCATAAAAATTGCGGGAGACATCAGCGGTGATGGCAAAAGGCGCGTTGGGGGAGGTGCCGTAGACCTCGAACCCCGGGGCGATCTTGCTCACGTGGTCGCCGTGCGACATCCAGACCTGCTCGCGGTCGGCGTCATTGGCAAACCAGCCCTCCAGCAGCGGCGGAGTTTCCACTGTTGGGGTCACATAGGCGCGGCCGAATTCTGCGGTGCCATGGCCGCTTTCCACTGTGCCGCCCAGCTGGTGCATCATCACCTGCTGGCCATAGCAGATGCCCAGGATCGGCACGCCATAGTCGAAAATCTCCTGCGGCGCCCGGGGGCTGCCCTCGCGGGTCACGCTGTCCGGCCCGCCCGAGAAGATCACTGCCTTGGGCGCCAGCTCGCGCACAAAGTCCATGGTGACATTCTGATAGGGGGGGATTTCGCAATAGACGTTC
>JABXIA010000020.1 GCA_013373325.1 Paracoccaceae bacterium | reverse complement strand
TCGAAGGAGACAAGACGGGTCAGCTGATGCTCCTCAGCGACCATATGGGCAAGCGAAACGGAATCCAGCCCGCCCGAGCAGATAACGATAGTCTTCATTTTTGAACCCTTGTTTTGGTGACCGGGTAGGCTGCGACCGGTGCCGCGCGTATAGCTGCGCATGGCTTAACGCGCAAGAGCTGGGCGGATTGCGCACATTCTTCAGCACTTGTTGGAAAAACTTGAAAGTGGCTATCAGCCGGGCCGGCTTCCTAAACGGGCGGCAACTCCGCCTCAAGCCACTCCAGAAACGCACGCGACGCCGGGGTGCTGGCATGGCTGGGCGGCGGCATCAGGAAGTAGTTCTCCACAAGTTCCGCCGAGTGTTCGCTGGCGCGGACCAGCTGGCCGCTCTCCAAGAGCCCGCCCGCCAGCGTGTCATGCGACATTGAAATCCCAGCCCCGTTTACTGCGGCCGTCATGGATATCACGTAGGTGGAGGCCAGGTTGATCTCGTGGTTGCGGTCAAACGGCAGATCCTGCGACTTGAACCAGGCCCCCCAGGACCCTGTTACGCCAGCACAATCCAGCAGCGTTGCGGTGCTGAAGTCCACCTTACCGTCCTGATAGCCCGGCGCGCAGACCGGGTAGAACCGGTCATAGGTCAGCCGCACCGCCGCCGCTGACATGTCGTTCGGCCGGCCAAAGCGGATTTCGGTCCCGGCGGAACTGGCATGGCGTTCCGGGTCCCAGATCGGCGTCACGATGTTCAGCACCAGCCAGGGGAACTTCTCATACAGCCGGGGCAGCCGCGGTGACAGCCAGAAGACTGAAAACGCCATGTTGCACTGCAGGACCAGATGCCGCCCCTGATCGCCGCCGGTAAACGCTTGGGTGCCAGCTGCAATCAGCTCAAATGCCTCGCGTACGATCGGCATGTAGTTCGCCCCGGCCTCGCTGAGTTCCAGCGCGCGGGTTTTGCGGATGAACAGCTCGCGTCCCAGAAAATTCTCCAGGCTGCGCACATGCTGGCTGATTGCCGATTGGGTCAGGTTCAGCTCCGCCGCGGCGCGGGTGAACGACAGGTGCCGCGCACTGGCCTCAAAGGCGCGTAGCCAGGTGAGCGGCGGCAGGGAGGAGGAGGGCGGTCCTGGTGTCAGCATCGATGTATGACCTATGCATTAGTTCAATTAATGCATAGCGGCTGAATCAATCGTTTGTCAGCAGGAATTGCGGCTGTCACCACTAGGGAAAGCGGATTTGGAGACCCAAGATGAACAAACAAGCGGACCTCAGCCCGAACCTCACCCATTGGCAGGAGCGCGTGGACATGGCCGCGGCTTTCCGCTGGACCGAACGGCTGGACATGCATGAGGGCGTCGCCAACCATTTCAGCCTGGCGGTGAACGACGACGGAACCCAGTTCCTGATGAATCCCAACCAGGCGCATTTCCGGCGCATCAAGGCCTCGGATCTTTTGTTCCTGGACGCCAACGACCCCAAGACGATGGACCGCCCCGACGCGCCGGATCCGACCGCCTGGGGGCTGCATGGCTCCATTCACCGGCTGTGCCCGCACGCGCGCTGCGTGATGCATGTGCATTCGATCCACGCCACCGTCTTGGCCTGCCTCGCTGACAGTACCCTGCCGCCGATCGACCAGAACACAGCCACCTTCTACAACCGCTATGTGGTGGATGGCGAATTCGGCGGGCTGGCGTTTGAGGATGAGGGCGCCCGCTGCGCCTCGATGCTGACCGACCCGAAGGTCAAGACCATGATCATGGGCAACCACGGGGTGCTGGTGATCGGTGACAGCGTCGCGGACACTTTCAACCGGCTCTATTACTTTGAACGCGCGGCGGAGACCTATATCCGCGCGCTGCAAACCGGCCAGAAGCTGCGGGTGCTGAGCGACGAAATCGCCGAGAAAACCGCGCAGGAGCTGGAGGATTACCCGGATCAGGCCGAGCGCCATCTGGCGGAACTGAAGGCGATCCTCGACGACGAAGGTTCCAGCTACGCAAGCTGAGCGCCAGCAGGGGAGGCAGCACAATGGACGGAACTTTGCACACCGCCGAACGCGACCGCGAGGCCGAGCGCTGGCATTACCACCCCAAGGGGCCAGTGCCGCTCAACCCGCTGTTCAGCTGGCCGCCGCGCCCCACGGCGGTCCTCAGCTGGTACCGCGGCGCCTGGATGGAGATCACGTCGCTGACCCTCTGCCTGCTGCTGGCGCTGGCGGTTTATGCCAGGATTCTGCCGCCGCTGGCAGAAATGGCTGAATTCCGTCCCGGATGGATGCTGCGGGTCTGGCTGGCCAACCTGCTGCCGCAGGCCGCGGTGGCCGGGGGCCTGCACTGGTGGCTCTACATGCGCAAGGGCCAGGGCATGATGAAGAAGTTCGACAAACGCGACCTCTCGCGCGGAAACGGCACTTTCACCTTCAAGAACCAGGTCTGGGACAACATCTGGTGGACGCTCGGCAGCGCCATCACCGTGGCCACCGTCTATCAATGGGGCATCTACTGGCTGATGGCCAACGGCTGGGTGCCGGTCGTGACCTTCGCAGAGGCGCCTGTGTGGTGCGTGGTCTGGATGCTGTTTATCCCCATGTGGTCCGGCCTGCATTTCTACTGGGTGCACCGGCTGGAGCATCACCCGCGGCTCTACAGGCACGTCCACGCGGTGCACCACCGCAACGTCAACACCGGGCCGTGGTCGGGGATCTCCAACCACTGGTATGAAAACCTGCTCTACTTCACCACCTACTTCATCCACCTGATCGTGCCCTCGCACCCGCTGCATCTGGCCTTTCACGCGATGTTCCAGCAGGTGAGCCCGGTTCTGTCGCACTCCGGCTTTGAGCGGGTGATTGCCAAGGAAACCGAGGCCGCCAAGGCCGGCGATTTCTTCCACCAGCTGCACCATCGCTATTTCGAATGCAACTACGGCACCTCGGAGATCCCCTTTGACAAATGGTTCGGCACCTACCACGACGGCTCCGCCGCCGCGACAGAGCGGACCCGGGCTTTCAAGAAGCAGATGTACACCCGCTAGGATTGAGGTTTCCGGAAACTGATCAGGATCAAGGCGTATATATTCGCGAATCCCTATGCCTGACCGCAGGACAGTCGAAGGCATAGGAGAAAGCCCATGTTGCGCCTTGCATCCATCCTCTATTCGCTGATCGGCAGCAGCCTGGCCGGAGCCGGGGTGATTGCGGTTCTGGCGGCCGGGCTGGTCACTACACAGGCGATCATAGGCGCCGCTGCAGCAGGGGCGGTGCTGGCACTGCCAGTGGCCTGGCTGGTGGCAAAACAGCTTTACGCCCGCGGCGCCTGAGCGGGGTCAGGCGTTCAGGAACACCCGCGCGGCGGCTTCAAACTCCCGCGGCTTCTCGGCGTGCAGCCAATGGCCCGCGCCGGGCAGCTTGGCAAAGCGGGCATTGGGGAACCGCGCGCGGATCTCCTCGCGGTGCTCCGGCAGCACGTAATCCGACTCGGAGCCTGACAGGAACAGGGCAGGGCCTTCCCAGGCGGCGTCGGTCTGCGGGAAGGACATGATGTTCGGCATCTGATCCGCCAGCGTGTCGAGGTTCAGCTTCCAGCGCTTGTTCGGCAGGTCCAGCGACTGGGTGAAGAAGCTCTGCAGCGCAGGCTCCACCCCAGCATCGGCTAGTTTTGCGGCAGCCTCGGGGCGGCGCTCGATGGTCTCCAGGTCCAACGATTTCATGGCGTGGATATACTGGATCTGGGTGTGGCCATAGGCGACCGGCGCGATGTCGGCGACCACCAGCTTGCGCACCGCCTCAGGGTGGTTCAGCGCCAGCATCATCGCCGCCTTGCCGCCCATCGAATGGCCGATCACATCCATCTGGCCGCCTTGGGCCGCAATCACCCCTGCCAGATCATCCGCCAGCTCCGGATAGGTATGGCTGTCCGCGCGCGGGCTGTCGCCGTGGTTGCGCATGTCCACCGCAACCACCTGCCGCTCGTCCGACAGGCGCTTGGCGATGACGCCCCAGTTGCGGGCAGAGCCATAAAGGCCGTGGGCTATCAGAAGCGGGGTGTTTGCAGTGGCAGAGCCATGAATGATTGTGTTCAGCATGCGCACTTGATAGCCGCGCAGGCGGAGGCTTGCCACCCCCATTGAGGCAACCGCAGGGGCAGGCTAGGGTGGCGCCACAGTGCAGCAACGGGAGAGTGCCGCAATGGCCGCCAGCCTGGATCAGGATATTGAAGACATCCGCACCCTTCTGAAGGAGCGTGAGCACGCATCGGGCGACCTAGCCGCTGCACTGAAACATGTCCGCCGCCGCATTCCGCGGCGGGTCTACAAGCAGGGCATGCGGCTGGCCTCTGCGCTGCCGCTGCTGGCGCACCCCAAGCTGCGGATGACGGTGGACGAAAAGCCGCTGCAGGGCGCCGCCCGCGAGGTAAAGGCGCATCTTCAGAAAATCGACCTTGCCGACCGCCGCAAGGGCTTCTGGCTCGGTGTCCTTGGCAGCATGGCGTTTTCCATCCTTTGCGTGCTGATCCTATTGGTGGTTGTGCTGCGCTGGCGCGGCCTGATCTGAATTCCTGCTTTACGCCGCGTCTGCCGGCGGTATTTTGAACGCAGTTCAAGACAAAGGCAGGACGCCATGGCAGGCAAGGTGGAAGCGCGCAAGACAGCGCTGCGGCAGAAACTGGTGGAAGCGGCAGAGATCCGCATCGCGCGCGACGGGGCAGGGGCGCTGCGCGCCCGCGACCTGGCGCAGGATGCAGGCTGCGCGGTCGGGGCGATCTACAACGCTTTCGACGATCTGACCGCCATCATCATGGCGGTGAACGGCCGCACGTTCCAGAAACTCGGCGCCGCGGTCGAGGCCTCGGTCGCAGGCCGCGAGGCGGAACCGCCCACCCGCCGCCTGATCCTGATGAGCAACGCCTACCTGCATTTCGCGGTGGAAAACACCAACCTCTGGCGGGCGATGTTCGACATGCGAATGACGGCTGAGGACAAGGCGCCGGAGTGGTACCTGACCGCGCTGGATGACCTGTTTGCCAATATCGCCCGGCCCGTGGGTGAACTGTTCCCGGACAAGGACGCAGGCGAAGCCTCCCTCATGGTGCGGGCGCTTTTCTCTGCCGTGCACGGTATTGTGCTCCTGGGGCTGGAGCAGCGTATCTCGGGCGTGCCGCCGGAACGCATCGAGCAGATGATCGCCCAAGTGCTGGAACAAATCGGCGGCAAGTAGTTTTTGAACGGTGTTCAAGAAAATACTTGAACACCGTTCACGTTGTTGCTACATGATTCCCTGTGAACGATGTTCATGTTTGCGGAGGAAGCAATGTTCAACACTCTGAAGACCTTGATCACCGGCGCCAATGCCCGGGCAGAAGAGCAGCTGCGCGAGACCTATTCGATTGAGCTGATCACCCAGAAGATCCGCGAGGCGGACGCCAATCTGAAGGCGGCAAAGCTGACGCTGGCCAGCCTGATCCAGCGCCAGCGGGCAGAGCAGCGCCAGGTGGAAACACTTGAGGAGCGCATCCGCGACCTGATGGCCCGGGCAGGCGAGGCGCTGGAGGCGGGGCGCGAGGATCTGGCCAGAAGCGCCGCCCAGGCAGTGGCCGACATGGAGAACGAACTGGTGGTGCGCCGCCAGACCCTGCACCGGCTCGACACCCGCATCCTGCAGCTGCGCCAGTCGGTGGAAACCGCCAGCCGCCGCATCGCCGATCTCAAGCAGGGCGCTATTGCCGCCCGCGCCACCCGGCACGAGCAGGACATCCAGCGCCGCCTGCGCCGCCACACTGGCGGCGACAGCCCGGCAGAGGAGGCCGAAGCGCTGATCCGCGACGTTCTGCAGCGCGATGACCCTTTCGAGCAGGGCGAAATCCTGCGCGAGATCGACGGCGAGCTGAACAACACCTCGATTGCCGACGATCTGGCCGACGCGGGCTTCGGCCCCCGCAGCCGCAGCACCGCAGCAGATGTGCTGAGCCGCCTGAAACCCAAGGACTGACCCGTCCTTCTCATTCCACGCGGCCTGCCGTGCCGCACTGACTTCATAGAATTTACTGGAGAAAACAAATGTATACCGACAACACCGACAACAAGCTGATCATTTTCCTGAACACTGCCGGCGTCGCAATCGCCTATGGCATGCTGGGAATTTCCCTGTGGCTTTCGACCGATGTGCCGCTGGCGACCAAGGGCTACTGGGGCATGGCTGTTCTGCTGCTGACGCTGAGCCTCATCAACGTGGTGAAATACCGGTTCGACCACCGCTCCAGCGAGGACCGCATCCGCAAGATCGAGGATGCGCGCAATGAAAAACTGCTGGAAGATGCGCTGATGGACACCAAGAAGGACTTCTGAGTTCAGCCTGTCCGCCCCAGGCCGCCCCTGGCTGCAAGCCGCCCGCTGAATGATGCGGGCGGCTGTTCTAGTGCATCAGGTACTGCGCCGGGACCGCAGAGCACAGCCAGACACCGTTCTCAGACAGAAAGAATACATGGCCCTCTTCCGCCATGCGTTCTGCATCAACGCTCAGAATGACCGGCTTGCCGTGCCGCATTCCCACAGTCCGGGCTGTTGCGGTGTTAGGCGACAGATGAACATGCTGGCGCTGCATCGGTTTCAGCCCCTCGGACAGGATCGCAGGCAGGGCGCGCTCCGCAGTACCATGAAACAGCGTTGCCGGCGGGCGGCAGGGGGTCAGCCCGAGATCCACGGCAAAGGAATGGCCCTGGTTCGCCCTGATTTTCAGGCCGTCAGGTGACAGCGAAAACCTCTGCTTGCTGCTTGTGCGTACAACCTCTTCGATCTGATGGCGGGTCACGGGTGCTTCGGCCTTGGCAAGGATGCTCTCCACCCTGACCCAGCCCTGCGGGTCCATGTCCAATGCCAGGGCACCTGGGTTGTGCCGCAGGATATAGCTGAGAAATTTGCTGAGCTGTTTCAATTCATTGTCTGGCATGGCCGCACTATTCCGGTTTTACCTCAGAAGGTCCAGAGTGGCAGTTCTCCCGCCCCTTGTCCGGCCTGTCTGCGGCCGGCCCTCAAGCGTTGGGCGTGGCGCCGTGCGGGTGCACGGCGCGGGCAGTGCCCCGCCAGGGGCACTGCCGGGCCCAAGGCCCATGCCGGGGCATCCTTGATGCACAGGCGGGGCGC
>JABXIA010000390.1 GCA_013373325.1 Paracoccaceae bacterium | reverse complement strand
TGCCGCGGAACGCGCCGGCGCCATCACGCCCGTTCCCGGCGGCGTCGGCCCGATGCCCATCGCGTGCCTGCTCGCGAACACCGTCACCGCCTGCTGCCGCGCCAACAACCTCGCAGAGCCAGAAGGCCTGACGGCCTGAAGCACAGACCGCTGAGGTCCGAACAGATCTGCACCCGCCGGAAAGCCTCCGGCGGGTGTATTTTTGGAAAGATGAAATGAGGGGCGTCTAAGCGGAGACGAGCACCATGGTGCCTTGCAGGAGGGCGACCAGCTTTTCCTCTTCGCCTTTCACTGCGTGGACCTCTGCCGTGACAATCACCAGGCGTCGGCCCGGTTTGACGACCTTGCCGGTGGCTCGCAGACAATCTCCGGCGCCCGGGGCCAGCAGGTTGATCTTCATCTCGGCCGTCATCACTTCGCTGCTTTCAGGCATCATCGTGAGCGCTGCATAGCCTGCCGCCGTGTCGCCGATGGCAAAGCTGAGCGCGGCATGGGCCACATCGTGCTGCTGGCGGCTGCCGGGCAGGATCGGGGCGGTGATCACTACTTCGCCGGGCGCGACGCTGACGATCTCTGCGCCCAGGGTCTGCATCATGCTTTGTTTGGCGAAACTGCTGCGGATGCGGTCGTCCATCACATCTGTCCTTCTGCTGCTGAGTGCCAGCATAGAGACGGCACAGCCGCAATGGGCCTGTGACGCTGCGCCACTTAGCGGGGCATTGGCACCACCAGCGCCTGCGCACCGGTCAGGATCGCCAGCGCATCTGCCGCCATCAGCGAGGTGAGCGCGGGATCGGTGCTGCGCAACCCGCCGGTATAGGTGCCGAAGGCAGGCAGGATCAGCCGGGAGTGGTCCAGCAGGAAGCAGGGGCGGGAGGTGCTGCGCACACGTGCCTTGGGGTGGTAGTGGCCGGAGACTTCACCCTGGGCTGCAGGATCGGCGATGTGGCGGAAGGTGAGGGGGGCAAGATGCAGCTCTGCCATCTGTTCGCCGCCCAGATCCGCAGGCGCCGGATCGTGGTTGCCGGTGATCCAGATCCAGCGGCGGTTGTGTATCAGGGCGGCCAGCTGGGATTGCTCCGCATCCGGCAGAACCCGCGAGGCGGCGTCATCGTCGAAACTGTCGCCGAGGCAGACCACCGTGTCAGGCTGCAGGTCGGACACCAGTTCAGCAAGGCGGATGAGCGTGTCCCGCGTCTCATAGGGCGGCAGGGCGCTGCCGCCGCGCCGGGCGTGCCGTTCGGATTTGCCCAGGTGCAGGTCGGAGACGCAGAGCATTCGGTGCTCCGCCCACCACAGTGCGCGGCTGCCAAGGGCGGTGAGACGGGCGCCAGCGAGGGTGAAGTCATATCCGGTCATGGCTTGGGTTTATCTGTCAGGGCAGCGCAGGCAAGGGTTATTGCGGCAGCTGGTCCAACCCGGACTGCCGCATCAGCGCCTCCGCTTCCTGCTGCAGCAGTTTTTCCTCCGCCGCGCCCTTGACCGGGACCTTGCCAGCCTCCAGCAGCAAGGGCGCCGCGAGGGGGGAGATCCGCTCCAGCCGCCTGAGCGTGATGCGGCCGCGGGTCCGCTCCAGCATCTCCTCGATGCGGCCGAAGTCCACCAGCCCGCGCAGGGCTTCCTCGCGGGTGATGTCCATCAGCAGGTGATCCGGGTCGTACTTGCGCAGCGTGTCATAGAGAATGTCGGAGGAGAACGTCGCCTGCCGCCCGTTCTTGCGTGCGCCCGGCGTGTTACGTTCAATGAGGCCCGCAATGGTGGCCGCACCGCGGAAGGCGCGTTTCATCACCGCATTGCCGGCCAGCCAGCCCTCCAGCCCGTCGCGAAGCGCATCCGGGTCGAACAGCGGGGCAGGGTCTGCGACCTCTTGCAGCCCCCAGATCAGGGTGGCGTAGTCGGTGGCGACAAAACCCAGGGGATCCAGCCCCAGTTCCTCCATCCGCTTGGTCAGTAAGAGTCCCAGCGTCTGCTGGGCGTTGCGCCCGGCAAAGCCGTAGACGCAGATGTGTTCGCGGCTGTCATTCGGGAAGCTTTCGATCAGCAGCCGCCCGGCGCGGGGCAGCTCGGAGACCGCGCGCTGCAGGTCCAGCCAGTCCGCGGTGTGGCCGGGCAGGGCGGGCCAGCTGTCCTGGTTGAACATCTTGAGGATGCGGGCGCTGAGCTGGGTGGAGGTGGCGAATTTGGTGCCGGAAAACACCGCGATCTTGGGTTTGCGTCCGGGATTGCGGCTGACCTCGACGGTCATTTCACGCAGGCCCTCGTAGCGCACGGTCTGACCGCCGATCAGAAAGGTGTCGCCGGGGGTCAGGGTGGCGGCAAAGGCCTCCTCCACCTCGCCCAGCGGCTTGCCGCCGCGGCTGCGTTTCAAGCGGACCTTGATCAGGTCGGCGTCCTGGATGGTGCCCAGGTTCATGCGGATGCGGCTGGCCGCGCGCGGGTCGCGCAGCTGCCATTTGCCGTCGGGGCGCTGCAGCAGGCGCTGCCACTGATCATAAGCTTTCAGCGCATAGCCGCCGGTGGCGCAGAAGGTGAGGCAGGCATCAAATGCGGCGCGGGTCAGGGTGGCATAGGCGCCGGCCCGGGTCATCTCGGCGTACAACTCATCCGCATCAAACGGTCCTGAACAGGCGGCGATCAGGATATGCTGGCACAGCACGTCACGGGGGCCGGGCCCGCGCGGATCGCCGTCCAGATCGTTTTCGCGCACCGCCTCCAGCGCGGCGCGGCATTCAACCACCTCGAACCGGTTGGCAGGCACCAGGAGCGCCTTGGAGGGCGCATTGTAACGGTGGTTGGCGCGGCCGATGCGCTGGACCAGGCGTTTGACGTTCTTGGGGGCGCCGATCTGGATCACCAGGTCCACGTCACCCCAGTCGATGCCGAGGTCCAGCGAGCCGGTGCAGACGATGGCGCGCAGCTCTCCCCGGACCATCGCCGCCTCCACCCGTTCGCGCTGAACCCGGTCAAGCGAGCCGTGGTGGATGCCGATCGGCAGCGCGTCTTCGTTGGCAAGCCAGAGGTTGTGAAAGAAAATCTCTGCCTGGGCACGGGTGTTGTGGAAGATCAGCGTGGTCTTGTGCGCCTTGATCTGCGCCAGCACGGCGGGGATCGCATAGGCCGCGCCGCCGCCGGCCCAGGGCGGGGCTGC
>JABXIA010000364.1 GCA_013373325.1 Paracoccaceae bacterium | reverse complement strand
GTGCTGTTCTCGGGCGATGGGGATTTCCGCCCGCTGATTGCCAGCCTGCAGCGCCAGGGCGTGCGGGTTTCGGTGGTCTCGACCATCCGCAGCCAGCCGCCGATGATCTCTGACGACCTGCGCCGCCAGGCCGACAATTTCATTGAGCTGGAAGAGCTGCGCGACGTGAACGGCCGCCCGCCGCGCGAGCAGAGCGAACCGCGTTCCGCGACAGCCGCACACGGCTGAGCCGGAACCGCCGGAAAACACACCGGAACAGGCGCCAGATGGGGTGGCGCCTGTTCCGGCCCCGGCTACTCGGCGTCCTGATTGTTGATCTGGTTGTGGCGGGCAATGATTTCCGCAGGCCAGCGGCTTTTGATGAAGGCCAGGACCTCCAGCATCTCCTGTTCGCTCAGCACCCCGGCGTAACCCTGCATCCGGCTGCGGTAGCCGTTCCCGACAAGCTTCTCCATGCCATGCCGGGTGATTTCCAGCAGTTGCGCGTCGGGATGGTGCCAGGTATGGCCGCTTGCGTCTTGCGGCGGCGCAGGCATGTAGCCCTCGCTGTCCCGCGTCTGCCAGTCCGGCTCGCCCCGCAGGTCTGCGCCGTGGCAGCTGGCGCATTGATCCTGATAGATCCGCTGCCCGGCGGCAACGGCCTGCGGATCCTGATAGGGCAGGATACCGGCTGTCCGGGTATCCGCGTCCGTCAGCCAAAGATATCCCGCGCCCGCCAGCCCGGCGGCAACGGCGGCAATCACCCGTTTCATTCTGTCCTCGCTTCTGATGCCAACCGGCCTTTTCCTTTGCCGCCTTCCGGCGCTGGAAGGACCAGTCACATCTGTGTGAGGTCTCCGCGGCACTGGACCTTGCCGCCCGAAGCGCTTACCTCTGGCGCGCAAGGAGACGCCCATGACCAAGCCAGCCCTGACCCTCTACCTCGCCGCACCGCGCGGCTTTTGCGCCGGTGTCGACCGCGCCATCAAAATTGTCGAAATGGCGATCACCAAATGGGGCGCGCCGGTCTATGTGCGCCACGAGATCGTGCACAACAAATTCGTGGTCGACAGCCTGCGCGAGAAAGGCGCGGTGTTTGTCGAGGAGCTGGATGAATGCCCTGATGACCGGCCGGTAATCTTCTCTGCCCACGGGGTGCCGAAATCGGTGCCTGCCGCGGCCGAAGCACGCGAGATGATCTATGTGGACGCCACTTGCCCGCTGGTGTCCAAGGTGCATATCGAAGCCCAGCGCCACGCGGAGGCCGGGCTGCAGATGATCATGATCGGCCACAAGGGCCATCCGGAGACCATCGGCACCATGGGCCAGCTGCCCGAGGGCGAGGTACTGCTGGTAGAGACCGCCGCAGATGTGGCAACAGTTGACGTGCGTGATCCGGACCGGCTGGCCTATGTCACCCAGACCACCCTGTCGGTGGATGACACCAAGGGTATCGTTGCGGCGCTGGAGGAGCGGTTTCCCAACATCATCGGTCCCCACAAGGAAGACATCTGCTATGCCACCACCAACCGCCAAGAGGCGGTGAAATCGGTGGCGCCCAAAGCAGACGCCCTCTTGGTGGTCGGCGCGCCGAATTCCTCCAACTCCCGCCGTCTGGTCGAAGTCGGGGCCAAGAACGGTTGCGATTACGCCCAGCTGGTGCAGCGCGCCGATAACATCGACTGGCGCGCGCTTGAGGGCATCCGCTCTGTAGCCATCACCGCCGGCGCCTCTGCCCCCGAACTGCTGGTCAACGAGGTGATTGACGCTTTCCGGGAGCGGTACGAAGTCACTGTCGAAGTGGTGGAAACGGCTGTTGAAACGGTGGAGTTCAAAGTACCTCGCGTTTTGCGGCAGCCTGCGTGAACGCACAGGCCCGCGTGCAAACCAAGTGACAGAAATTACACACGTTTCAGGCGAACCGTGTTACGCATGAGGTCCCGGGCATTATTACTGGAGCCGCTTTCATGATCACGCTGCACTTTCTGATCACCGCCTTTGTTGTCGTCCTCGCTCCCGGCACGGGTGTCATCTACACGCTGGCGCTAGGCCTTGGCCAAGGCTGGCGCGCCTCGATCTGGGCCGCGGTTGGCTGCACCTTCGGCATTCTCCCGCATCTGGCCGCGGCGACGCTGGGTCTTGCCGCCGTCCTGCACAGCTCTGCCCTGCTGTTTCAAATCGTCAAGGCGGCGGGTGTGGCCTATCTTCTGTACCTCGCGTGGCAGGCGCTGCGCAGCGGCGGTGTGCTGGCCGTGTCCTCGAACCGCACCAGCCAGCCGGGGTGGAAAATCGCCTGGCGCGGCGCGCTGATCAACATCCTGAACCCCAAGCTGTCGGTGTTCTTCCTGGCGCTGCTGCCGCCGTTCCTGAGCGGCAATCCCGCCAGCGCCACGCTGGAGATGTCGGTTCTGGGGCTGGTGTTCATGGCGATGACCTTTGCCGTCTTCGTGCTGTACGGGCTGTTCGCCGCCCAGGCCCGCACGTACCTGTTAAACAGCGAACGGGTGTTGAAGTGGATGAGCCGCGGCTTTGCCGCCGTCTTTGCGGGCCTTGCGGCCCGGCTGGCCATGGAGCGCGCCTGACCCCAACCCGGGAGATACCCAGATGAGCGATGACAGAACCATCAGCGTCTACGACGAGCGCGCCGCGGAATACGCCGAACTGTTTACAGGCAAAACGGACCCGGGAGAGGAGGCTGATTTCCAGGCCTTCACAGCCCGGCTGCCCGAAGGCGGCACGGTGCTGGATCTGGGCTGCGGCCCCGGCCATTGGGCCGCGCGGTTCCGCGATGCAGGCTTTCGGGTGGCCGCGCTTGATGCCTCTCCGGAAATGGCAGACGCCGCCCGCAAGACCTTTGGAATTGAGGTTATTACCGCGGGCTTTCACGCCTTGGATGCGGAGGCGGTGTTCAACGGCATCTGGGCCTATTTCAGCTTGCTGCATGTACCGAGAGAGGAACTTTCCCTTCATCTGTCCGCCGTGCAACGGGCGCTGACCACCGGCGGCATGCTGTGCCTGGCGATGAAACTGGGCGAGAGCCAAGGGCGGGATGAACTAGGCAGATTCTACGCCTATTACAGCGAGGACGAACTGCGCGGGAAACTCGAAGCCGCCGGCTTTACCGTGTCCGGCGCCCGCCGCGGTGCCGGCAAAGGACTAGCTGGCACTGTCCAGGAGTTCGTAGTACTGACGGCGCATGCCTGAATTATTTGCTTATACCGACGGCGCCTGTTCTGGAAACCCCGGCCCCGGCGGCTGGGGCGTACTGCTGCGCGCCATGGACGGTGACACCATCGTCAAAGAAAAAGAACTGAGCGGCGGCGAAGCCGAGACCACCAACAACCGGATGGAGCTCCTGGCTGCGATCAACGCGCTGGAAAGCCTGGCACGGCCGTCCACGATCACCGTGGTCACCGACTCGGCCTATGTGAAAAACGGCGTTACCGGCTGGATCTTCGGATGGAAGAAAAACGGCTGGAAGACGTCGAACAAGAAGCCTGTAAAGAACGTTGAGCTGTGGCAGCGGCTGGACGTAGCGCAAGCCCGCCACAAGGTGACCTGGGAATGGGTCAAGGGCCACGCAGGCCACCCGGAAAACGAACGCGCGGATGAACTGGCGCGCGCGGGCATGGCCCCCTTCAAGACGAAGAAAAGCGCCTGATGCAAAGGGTTGTTGGCGTATGACCTTTCTGGCGCTCTTGGACTATGCCTCGGTGCTGGTCTTTGCGCTCTCTGGCGCCCTAGTGGCCAGCCGGGCGCAGCTGGACATTGTCGGTTTTGCCTTTGTTGCTTGCCTGACCGCGCTTGGCGGCGGCACCCTGCGCGACCTGCTGCTGGACCGCAATCCGGTGTTCTGGATCGGCAACCCCAACTATATCCTTCTGGCGGCCCTTGCGGCGGTGGCGGTGTTTTTCAGCGCGCATCTCTTGGAAAGCCGCCTGCGCTGGATCGTGTGGCTGGACAGTTTTGCATTGGCGGTTGCGGTCTCTGCCGGCACCGGCGCTGCGATCTCGCTGGGCAGCCCGCCGGTGATCATCGTGCTGATGGGCATGGCCACCGGCACCATGGGCGGGCTGATGCGCGACGTTGTCTGCAACGAGGTGCCGCTGGTGCTGAAACAGGGTGAGCTTTACATCACCTGCGCCATGGCGGGCGCCATCACCGCCGTTGCCGCCATCTGGCTGGGGTTTGAACTGAAGTTCGCTCTGCTGGCCTGCGCCTGTGTGTGCTGGGTGCTGCGGGCAGGCTCCATCCTGTTCGGCTGGCACCTGCCGGTTTATAAAAGCCGCCCGCCGCGCAGCTAGGCGGGGCTGCTAGCGCTGGACGTATTTCTGCCAGAGCCAGATCAGCACCAGGGCGCCGAGCACCGCACCCACGAAACCGGCCATGAAGCCCATCACCGCCAGCAGCGCGCGCAACACCAGGCCGCCCACCAGCGCCCCGGCCATGCCGATGCAGACCGTGGTGATGATATCCGTTTCCAGTTTCATCAGCCGGGTTGCCAGAAAACCAGCAGCGGCACCGATGATAATCAGGGCAATGATGGGCATCAGACCCTCCGGTTACAGGCGGCTGCCCTTGGAAACCGGGAAGCCGCGCAGGAATACATCGGGATCCTGCGCGCTTTTGCCCGCACGTTGCAAGCGCAACAGTTGAACCGCGCCCTCACCGCACGCCACGGTCAGGCTGTCATCCAGCACCTCGCCGGGCGCCCCCTGCCCCTCTGCCAGCCGTGAAGCCAGCAGCTTGATGCGCTGGCCTTCGATCTCGCACCAGGCACCGGGAAACGGCGACAAGCCGCGGATCTTGCGGTCCACTTCCGCTGCCGGACTTGTCCAGTCAACCTGCGCCTCCGCCTTGTCGATCTTTTCGGCATAGGTGACACCCTCTTCGGGCTGCACTTCGGGTGTCAGCTCCGGCAGGCGGCTCAAGGCTTCGGTGATCAGCGCTGCACCCATTTCTGACAGCCGGTCATGCAGCTGGGCGGTGGTTTCTTCCATGCCGATGGCAGTGGCCTCTCGCAACAGCACCGGGCCTGTGTCCAGCCCTGCCTCCATTTGCATGATGCAGACACCGGTTTCGCCGTCGCCTGCCATGATTGCCCGATGGATTGGCGCTGCGCCGCGCCAGCGCGGCAAAAGGCTCGCATGGATGTTGAGGCAACCGTGTTGCGGCGCATCCAGAATAGCCTGCGGCAGGATCAGCCCGTAGGCCACGACAACCGCCACATCCGCATTCAAAGCGGCAAAAGCCTCGTGCTCCTCCGCGCCCTTCAGCGAGACCGGGTGGCGCACTTCCAGCCCCAGTGCCGCGGCGCGGGCGTGGACGGGTGCCGGCCTGTCCTTCTTGCCGCGGCCCGCAGGCCGGGGCGGCTGGCAGTAGACGGCGGCAATATCGTGCCCGGCCTCCACCAGCGCGTCCAGCACCGGCACTGAAAAGTCAGGCGTTCCCATGAAGATGATGCGCATCAATGCCTCCGTAGGGTGGGCAATCTGCCCACCATTCCTTTCGCCGATTGCCGGGCAGCCTGCTGCCAGGGCGCGAACCGGACCGCAGGCGATCCGGTGAAAAAGATCAGCTTCAGCCGTTCAGCTTCTTCGCCTTGCGGATCAGTATGTCGCGTTTCACCTTACTGAGACGGTCGAAATACATCTTGCCGTTCAGGTGGTCGATCTGGTGCTGCACCGAGGTCGCCTCGATGCCGACGAAATCCTTGCGGTCCACCGTGCCCTGCTCGTTGATAAAGCGGACAGTGACGGCGCGCGGGCGTTTGATCTTGGCAGAGACGCCGGGCAGGTTCGGGCTGGCCTCGTCATGCTCGCGCAGTTCAACCGAAGCATGCAGGATCTCCGGGTTCGCCAGCTTCACCGCGCGGCCGCGCTCGGTGGAGCCGTCCACCACCGCCAGCCGCAGCATCACGCCGATCTGGTTGGCGGCCAGGCCCACACCCGGCATCGCCTCCATGGTATCGACCATGTCATTCCAGATTTCGCGGATCTCGTCGGTGATCTCTGTCACCTCATCAGCCTTGGTGCGCAGGCGCTTGTCGGGCCAGGGCAGGCAGGTGCGGACGGTCATGTCTGGTGTTTCCTCAGGCGCGGGCGCGTTCGCGCTTCAGCTTCTGCATCTTGCGGGTGATCATCTGGCGCTTCAGCGGCTTCAGGTAATCAATGAACAGCTTGCCGTTCAGGTGGTCGATCTCATGCTGCACGCAGGTCGCCCACAGCCCGTCGAAGGTTTCGCGCTGCGCCTTGCCGTCGCGGTCCATCCATTCCACCTCCACCACCTTGGGGCGGGTCACCTCGGCGTATTGATCCGGGATCGACAGGCAGCCTTCCTCATAGACGTTGGTCTCGTCCGAGGAGGAGATGATTTCAGGGTTGAACATCACCAGCGGGCGCGGGTCGCCGTCCTCTTCCTTGACGCAGTCGAGCACGATCAGCCGCTGCAGGATGCCGATTTGCGGCGCCGCTAGGCCGATGCCCGGGGCTGCGTACATGGTTTCCAGCATGTCATCCGCCAGAATGCGCAAGTCATCGCTCAGGTCCGGCACGGACACGCAAACCTTCTTCAGGCGGGGATCGGGATGGATCAGGATCGGTCTTTTCATGCGCTTCATGTATGCGATTGCAGGCCCCATCGCAACGCCCCCCTTGCGCATGCTGCCGCAGTGGTTAGCTTCGCATCCAACGATACGGGAGTTCACAGATGAATTTTGACAAACCCACCGACCGGCGCGGCACCCACAGCTCGAAATGGGACAAGATGGAGCAGCTGTTCGGCGTCTCCCCCGAGGACGGTCTGGCGATGTGGACGGCGGACTCCGACTATGAAACCGCGCCTTGCGTGATCGAGGCCGTCAAAAAGGCCGCGGAGCATGGCGTGTTCGGCTATTCCTGGCAGCACCCCGAGTATCTGAAAGCGGTGCAGTGGTGGATGAAGAACCGGCACAGCTGGGCGATTGAGACCGATTGGATTCTGACATCGCAAGGGCTCGGCAACGCCATCGCGCTTTGCCTCGACGTCTGGAGCGAGCCCGGCGACGGTGTGGTGATCTTCTCGCCTGTCTATCACGAGTTTGCCCACAAGGTGAACAAATCAGGCCGCAAGGTGACCGAATGCCCGCTGGCACGGGACGGCGACACCTACAATCTGGACCTGGACGATGCGCAATCTCGCCTGAACGGGACGGAGAAGCTGCTGCTATGGTGCTCGCCGCAGAACCCCTCGGGCCGGGTCTGGACGCCGGAGGAACTGCGCGCGGTGGCCGAATTTGCCAAGCGCAACGGGCTGATCCTGGTCTCGGATGAGATCCACCACGATCTGGTCTACCCGGGCAGCACCTTTGTGCCGATGGACGTTGCCGCGCCCGAGGCGCGCGCCTGGACTGTGACCCTGACCGCGCCCTCCAAGACCTTTAACATCGCAGGCCAGCGCACCGGAAACATGATCATCCCGGACCCGGACCTGCGGGCGGCAATGCGGCACAAACAGAACACGCTGGACTATGACCCCAGCGCCCTTGGCGTGGCGATGATCACCGCCGCCTATTCGCCCGAAGGTGCCGAGTGGGTCGATGTCCAGATCGCGCATCTGGAAGGCAACCGGAAACTGTTTGACGAGACGGTCAACGCCTTGCCGGGCCTGAAATCACTGCCGCTGGCCTCCACTTACCTGGCCTGGGTCGATTTCTCCGGCACCGGCATGAGCCGCGAGGAATTCATCAAGCGCCTGCGTGAAGACGCCAAAATCGCCACATCGCCCGGCGACGGTTTCGGCACCGGCGGCGAGTTCATGGAGCGCTTCAACCTGGCGACCCAACGGTCTCGGGTGGAGGAAGCCTGCCGCCGTCTGACCGCAGCCTTCTCGGACCTGCAATAAGCATGAAGCGCTTGCTGCGCCTGCTGGCGCTGGTTGTCCTGACCGGCGCCGCCTGGATGGCCTGGCAAGCCTTTGCCCCGCGTCCCGCGCCGCCGCCGCAATCCGCGGCGGTGGACCGGATCGACCGTATCCTGATCGAAAAATCCACCCGCCGCCTGACCGCCAGCCGGGATGGAGAGACGGTGCTGGAATTCCCTATCGCGCTTGGCTTTACCCCCGAGGGCGACAAACAGCAGGAAGGCGACGGCAAAACGCCCGAGGGTGTCTTCCGCATCGACCGGCGCAACCCGGACAGCGCCTATCACTTGTCATTGGGAATAGATTATCCGCAGTCTGAGGACCGCGCCCGCGCGCAGGCAGCCGGGGTCAGCCCGGGCGGCGATATCTTCATCCACGGGCAGCCGAATGCGGTGGGCAATCTGGTCACCCTGCCCGGCGATTGGACCGCCGGATGCATCGCCGTCAGCAATGAACAGATGGAAACGCTCTGGCGCCTGGCAGAAATCGGGACAGAGGTTGAAATCCGTCCCTGACCTTGGGGCTCAGATCTTACCCTGGGACTGGTCGAAGGGAATGAGCCCCGCAGGCGCATCCGGCGACTTGTAGAAATCCACCGGCGCCTTGTCCGCGGCAGGGGTTGAGCGCTTGAATTCATAGCGCATCTCGCCGCCCTCTTCCTCGCCTGCCACGATCAGGCATTGCGAGACATGGCGGGCGCCGTCGTAGATGTCGACCAGCCCGCGCAGCATCGGCGCGGTCTCCGCTTCAACCGAGAAACCAGTCTTCCACAGCCGCAGCACCGGATAGAGCTCATTATCCGCCATCACCCGCAAACGGCTCTTGCGCCGCATCCCCTGCAGGCGGGCGGTATCCAGCGCTTCCTGCACGGCTTTGGGTACGTAGGTGTTCATGGCAGCGGCCTTCCAGATGCTTGGGTTTACACGGATCCTTCTTTCAACGGTGCGTCACAAATATATAAAATCAAGTGAACATTTTCGAAATTTTGACGGCCGCGCAATTTTGTTGCCGCTGTGCAGGGGTGCAGACCGCCTGCGCGCTGGCTTGCATAGGCGCAGGCGCCTTGCCCGCATATGTTTGCCCTGCACAGCAGCAGGAGCAGACGCGATGGGTCTTTTGATCGACGGGAAATGGCACGACCAGTGGTATGATACCAAATCCACCGGCGGCGCCTTCAAGCGCAGCGAATCGCAGTTCCGCAACTGGATCACCGCCGACGGCTGCGCAGGTCCTTCAGGCGAAAGCGGTTTCAAGGCCGAAAGCGGGCGCTACCACCTTTACGTCTCGCTGGCCTGTCCCTGGGCGCACCGCACGCTGATCTTCCGCCAGTTGAAGGGGCTGGCAGAGCATATCTCTGTCTCCGTTGTGCATCCCGACATGCTGGGCGAAGGCTGGACCTTTGAAACAGACGATCACGGCGCTAGCGGCGATGATTTGTTCGGCAACTCCCACATGCATCAGATCTACACCCGCGCGGATCCGGAATACACCGGGCGGGTGACAGTGCCGGTGCTGTGGGACAAGGCGCAGAACACTATCGTTTCCAACGAAAGCGCCGAGATCATCCGCATGTTCAATTCGGCCTTTGACGCGATCACCGGCAACAGCGATGACTATTGGCCGGAAGAGCTGCGCGAGCCGATTGAGGCCGTAAACGCCCGCGTCTACAACACCATCAACAACGGCGTTTACAAATGCGGCTTTGCCACCTCGCAGGAAGCCTATGATGAGGCAGTAGAACCGCTGTTCGAAAGCCTGGACTGGCTGGAGGACCTGCTGTCGCAGCACCGCTACCTGCTGGGCGCGCGCATTACGGAGGCCGACTGGCGGCTGTTCACAACCCTTCTGCGCTTCGATCCGGTCTATCACACCCATTTCAAGTGCAACCGCAAGCGGCTGATGGATTACCCGAACCTCTGGGCCTACACCCGCGAACTCTACCAGTGGCCGGGAGTGGCTGAAACCGTGGGTATGCAGCACATCGTGCGCCACTATTACTACAGCCATGACACCATCAATCCGCATCGGATCATCCCCGCCAACCCGGAGATCAGCTGGCAGGAACCGCATGGGCGCGGATGACACACGCGTTTGCGGCTACCCCGCCGTAAATAGGGAGTTCACGCACCGCGCAGCATAGGTTAATACGCGCAGTGCCTCAGATGGCAGCCGGCCCTGGCCGGTGTGAACTCTCACCGGTGGCGACCGCGATGCATGACCTCTCACACGACCCCGCAAACCAGCCCCGCGATCATGGCGGCAACCTCAGCGCTGCCATTGCCGAATTCGGCGGCAGCCGCGGCCGCTGGATCGACCTCTCTACCGGCATCAACCCGCACCCCTACCCGCTGCCGCAGTTCAGCGCGGGCGACTGGGGCGCCTTGCCGGATACGGATGCGGTGGCAGACCTGGAACAGGCTGCCCGCAGCTTCTGGAACATCCCGGAAGAGGCCGCTGTCCTCGCGGCCCCCGGCGCGTCTGCCCTGATTGCCGCCTTGCCCGCGCTGGCCGAGCCGCGCTGGGTGCAGATCTCCAAGCCCACCTACAACGAGCACGCCGCCGCCTTTGAGGCCCGCGGCTGGATTGTTCGGGTGCACGGCCCTGCCGAGGCCAAGGTAGCGGTGCATCCCAACAACCCTGATGGCCGTCTGTGGCGCGAGGACGAGCTTTCTGCGCCGCTCACGATCATCGACGAGAGCTTTTGCGACGTCTGCCCGGGTGAAAGCCTGATCCGTATGGCTGCCCGCCCCGGCGTTATCTTGCTGAAGAGCTTTGGCAAATTCTGGGGCCTCGCCGGGATGCGGCTGGGCTTTGCCATTGGCGATCCCAAGCTGATTGCGCAGCTGTCCGGCTGGCAGGGGCCCTGGGCGGTCTCCGGTCCGGCCCTGCGCACCGGTGCCGCAGCCTTGCAGGACCTTGCCTGGGCCGAAGCCACCCGTACCCGGCTGCAACAGGATGCCGCCCGGCTGGACGAACTGGTGCTCGCAAGGGGCGCCAGCCTGGCAGGCGGCACCGATCTGTTCCGGCTTTACCATGTGGATGATGCCGCTGCCTGGCAGCGGAAACTGGCCCGCGCCCATATCTGGAGCCGCATCTTCCCCTATTCCAAAACCTTCCTGCGCCTTGGCCTGCCGCCTGCGGATGGCTGGGACCGGCTGGAGGCTGCGCTTTGACCACCGCCGGAATGCTTGCCGCTGCCCTGCTGCTGGACGCCGTGTTCGGCGAGCCGAAATGGCTGTGGTCGCGCGTGACCCACCCGGCGGTACTGATGGGCAAGCTGGTGGGCTTCCTTGACCGAAAGCTCAACACCGGCCCCAGCCGCCGCGCCAAAGGCATACTGGCAGCAGCGGCCCTGGTTCTGGCTGGCTTCATTGCAGGCAAACTGCTGGCCCTGCCCGGTACACTGGTCGAAATTCTGGTGGCGGCAATCCTGATCGCGCAGCGGTCTCTGACCGAACATGTTGCCGCAGTTGCCAACGGCCTGCGCCGCAGCCTGAAGGAAGGCCGCCGGGCCGTTGCCATGATCGTCAGCCGCGACACAGAAGCCATGACCGCACCGCAGGCCGCGCGCTCTGCCATCGAAAGCGGCGCTGAGAACCTGTCGGACGGCATCATTGCGCCTGCATTCTGGTTCCTGATTGCCGGGCTGCCGGGGCTGATCATCTACAAGATGGTCAACACCGCCGACAGCATGATCGGCTACCGCAACAAACGGTACGAAGACTTCGGCTGGGCCTCTGCCAGGCTGGACGACTTGCTGAACCTGATCCCGGCCCGACTGACCGGTTTGCTGATCGCCGCCGCCGGCGGCCACCTGCGCCACTGGCGCGCCATTGCAGAGGATGCGCGCAAGCATCGCTCCCCCAATGCCGGCTGGCCCGAAGCCGCAATGGCACGCGCGCTGGACACATCGCTGGCCGGCCCCCGCTCCTACGACGGCGAGATGCGCGATTTTGCCTGGGTCCATGCCAAGGGCAGCAAAAGCGCCAGCGCTGAAACCATCACCCGTTCCGTTGCGCTCCTTTGGCAGACCTGGGCGCTTGCGCTGGCCCTGACGGTTGCCATTGCCGCGGTTTTCTAGCACATAAGACCCTGTGGGAGCGGTAAGACCAAGGAGCGCCAGAACCATGCGCCTATTGCCCTTTGTCCTCGCAGCAGCCCTGCTGCCAGCGGCAGCAACAGCCCAATGCGGCGGCGGCTTTCAGAATTTCGTGAAGCTGATGAAGGAAGAGGCGGTTCAGGCCGGTTATGATACCGCCACGGTCAATGCCTTCTTTGCCGGCACCCGTCTGGACACCCGCGTGCTCAAGGCAGACCGCGGCCAGGGCGTGTTCCAGAAACCCTTCATCGATTTCTCACGCCGCCTGATTTCACAGAACCGGCTCAAAACCGGCCGCCAGATGGCGCAGAAACACGACGCCACCTTCCAGAGGATCGAAAGCACCTATGGCATCGACCGCGGCGTGCTGCTGGCCTTCTGGGCGTTTGAGACCGACTATGGCGGCTATCAGGGCGATTTCAACACCCGCGACGCGCTGGTCACCCTGGCCCATGACTGCCGCCGCCCGGAGCTGTTCCGGCCGCAGGTCTTTGCCGCGCTGGAACTGTTCAAACAGGGCAACTTCGACCCCAAGCGCACCACCGGCGCCTGGGCCGGCGAGATCGGCATGGTACAGATGCTGCCGGGTGACATCCTGCAGCACGGCGTCGACGCCGATGGCGACGGCGTTGTCAGCCTGAAGACCTCGGCCCCCGATGCGCTGATGTCCGGTGCGCGGATGCTGTCGCACCTGGGATGGCAGCCAGGCCAGCCCTGGCTGCAGGAAGTCACCATCCCCGAAGACCTGGACTTGTCCCTCAGCGGCACCGCGCAGAAGAAGTCCGTGGCGCAGTGGCGCAAGCTGGGGATTTCCGCCCGGGACGGCAAACTGCCTGAGCCTTCGATGCGCGCCTCGCTGCTGCTGCCGCAGGGACACAAGGGGCCTGCGTTCCTGGCCTATCCGAACTTCGACGTCTATTTCGAGTGGAACCAGAGCTTCACTTATGTGCTGACCGCCGCTTATTTCGCCAACCGGCTGCAGGGTGCTGACGTCTATGAAGCCGGCAGGCCCGACAATGGGCTGAACGGCACCCAGATGAAGCAGCTGCAGCAGAAACTGCAGGACCGCGGCCACAATGTCGGCGACATCGACGGCATTCTTGGCGCCCGCACCCGGGTTGCGGTCCAGAAGGAGCAGAAGCGCCTTGGCCTGCCCGCCGACGCCTGGCCCACGCCAGCACTGCTCAAGAAACTCTAACGCACCGGAAACCGTTCACCCTGCTTGGTGATAAGTATGACCCGGCCGCTGTTGCGGACAAACAGATCGCAGCGGCTGAAGCCATTTGTGAAGTCCACGCAGATGCTGCCATCGCCGGCGATCCGGTAGGTGCCCCAGGCGGTGCCGCCGCCATTCTCAGCGGAATAGGTATAGGCATAGGCCCCGCCGCCGCCGTATTGCGACTCACCGCCGTCGAAAAACCGGAACGACTGGCCCGGCAGAGCCTCCAGCTCCGCCTGCGCGAAAGGCGTGTCGCCGGGACGCAGCTGCCAGCTGTCCGCCGCCGCGCTGCCTGCCACAAGGCAAAGGAAAAGGGGCATGATCCATCTCATGCCCCCACCCTAACGATTGATCTTGCAGCCGGTTGTCACGATGCGGTGACAAGCGGGCCTCAGTTCCAGTCGATGAACTCTTCAAAATCCTGCATCGCGCGGTTCCAAAGCCCCACCGCGTCGGCAAAATCATCCGGCGTCATGCCGTCATCACCCAGCAGCACGTCCATCTCGATCCGGGCAGATCCTTCTTCAGAGACATAGGCACGGGCAAAGCGGTTGTTGGTGTTCCATTCGTTGATCTTGGAAAGGCGCACGCTGCCATCGGTCTGGTAGCCGGAGAAGAACTGGATCGCCTCGCAGTCGGTGTTGTCGCTGCAGCCGTAATAGTAGACCGAGAAGTCGTTGCCGTAATACTCGACTTTGAGGTTCGGGTCACCGACGCTGTCAGTGGTCACTTCGACCTTGGCACCTTCGTCCTTGAAGAAATCGGCGACGCTTTCGCCGGTCTTGGCCACCACATTGCCAGCCATCGCGGCAGCCGGGTTCATCAGCACCGCAGCAGCGGCAATTGCTTTCAGCATATTCATTTGTCACTCCACAAAACTTTGTCTTTGCAAACAGGCACCGGCACAGATCCCCTCTGCGCCAGTACTCAGGCCACCATCGCCTCTGCTTTCTTGAGGTCAACCGAAACGAGCTGGCTGACCCCCTTTTCCTGCATGGTGACGCCAAAAAGCCGGTCCATCCGCGCCATCGTCACCGCATGGTGGGTGATGATCAGGAAGCGGGTGTCGGTCTGGCGGCACATCTCGTCCAGCAGGTCGCAGAAACGGGTGACGTTGGCGTCATCCAGCGGCGCGTCGACCTCGTCCAGCACACAGATCGGTGCCGGGTTCGACAGGAACACAGCAAAAATCAACGCCATCGCGGTCAGCGTCTGCTCCCCGCCGGAGAGCAGCGACAGGGTCGACAGTTTCTTGCCCGGCGGCTGGCACATGATCTCAAGGCCCGCATCCAGCGGGTCGTCGCTTTCGACCATCACCAGATTGGCCTCGCCGCCGCCGAACAGATGGGTGAACAGCATGGCAAAGCTGCTGTTCACCTGCTCGAATGCGGTCAGCAGTCGCTCGCGGCCCTCGCGGTTGAGGCTGGCAATACCGTCGCGCAGGGTCTTCACCGCGCCTTCCAGGTCCAGCTTTTCCGCCACCAATGTATCGTGCTCGTTCTGAACGCCGCGGGCGTCTTCCTCGGCACGCAGGTTGACGGCACCCAAGGCATCGCGCTGGCGCTTATAGCGGTCAACGTCGTGCTCCAGATCATCCGAGGCCGGCATCTCATCCGGCGACACGCCCAGCTTCTCCAGCAGCGCCTGCGGCGTGATCTGCTGCGCCTCGATAATCCGGCCTGCGGCCTGCGTCACGGCATCCTTGGCCGCATCACTGCGCGCCTCGGACCGTGCCCGCGCCTCGCGCGCCTCGGAGGCAAGCCGCTCGCATTCGCGTTCCTTGTGCACCGCCTCGCGCAGCTCGGCCTCCGCCGCAATCAGCGCTTCAGTGGCTGCGGACTTGCGCGCTTCGGCCTCAGAGATTGCCTCATTCAGCTCTTCACGCTTCTCGGCAATCTCTGCCGGAACCGCGTTGGCTTCCTCCAGTTCCTCCTGCGAGGCCTCGCGGCGTTCGGCCAGTTCCTCGATCCGCGCCTCGGCGCTTTCCAGGCGGTGGCGCCAGCCGGACAGCTCCTTGGTCACTTCCTGCGTGCGCTTGGTGCGGGCCTCGCCCTCGCGGCGCAGCTCGTCATGGCTGGAACGGTGGGTCAGCATGGTGATCCGAGCCGCCTCGACCGACTGCTTGATGTCCTCAACCGCGGTCCGGGCCTGGTCCAGATCGCCCAGCTCCCCCAGCACCTTTTCCGCCTCTTTCAGCTGCAGACTGGCATTCAGCGCGTCTTCCTCATGGCGCGACACCGCAATGCCGAGGGTTTCCAGCCTGCCCTCAGCCAGGTTGCGGTCGGCCTCTGCCCGGCTCAGCGCGCGGGCAGCATCAGCCACCCGCTGATCCGCCGCCCGGCGCGCCTGGCGGGCATTCTGGTCGGCCAGCGTCACCTCTTCCAGTTTTTGCAGCAGCATCTCATGCGCGGCGCGGGCGCCATCAGCTGTGGCACTGACGCGCTCCATCTCCTGCTTCAGCGATTCCAGCTTGTTCAGCTGCTCCAGCCGCAGGGCTGCTGCACTGGGCGCGTCCTCAGCCCAGGCGCGGTAGCCGTCCCAGCGCCACAGATCGCCTTCCAGCGTGACCAGCCGCTGGCCGGGCAACAGCTGCGCCTGCAATCCTGCCGCCGAATCGCCATCGACCAGGCCGATCTGCGCCACCCGGCGCGACAGGGCATCAGGACCGGAGACAAACAGCGCCAAGGGCTGCACGCCCTCCGGCAGCACCGCGTCGCGGTCATAACCAGGCAGGGCAACCCAGCCGGTCGGCCCGTCCGCTTCCGCCAGGGGCGCGCGCAGATCATCCGCCAGCGCTGCACCCAGCGCCTTTTCATAGCCCGGCGAAACGGACAGCTCATCCAGAACCTGGCCGCCCTCCGCGGTGTCACGCTCCACCAGCTTGGCAAGCGCGGTGACCTCTGCGCGCAGCGCGCCCAGTTCGCCCTCAGCCTCAGAGCGCTGCGAACGTGCCTCGGCCTCACGGGCTTGGGTCTCGGTGCGTGCCTCATCCGCCGCTTCCAGCGCCTCCTCGGCCATTTCAGAGGCCTCACGCGCCTCTTCCTCAGCTGACACAGCTGCCTCAAACTTCTCTGCGGCCAGCTCCAGCGCCTCCTGCGCCTCCCCCTGGGCCGCGCGGGCTTTCTCCGCTTCACCCTCGGAGCGGCCAAGCGCACGCTGGCAGTCTTCGACCGCGCGCCGGGCGGACTGGTGGCGGGCGGCCAGACGGGCCACATCCTCTGTCACCTGCGCCAGGTGATCTTCACGCGCCTGCAGGATGGAGCCCGCATCGCGTGCCAACTCCGCAGCCTCCACCAGCTTGCCGTCATGGCCGTCGCCGGCCTTGGACAGCTCCCGCTGTTCCCACTCAAGCCGCTCGATGGTTTCGCCCGCGTCCTTGTTCAGGCCGGTCTCGCGCTCGATATCGTTGCCCAGCTGCTCAATCCGGCTGCTGAGCCGCTCGATGGTCTGGCGCGCCTGCGCCTCCTGATCGCCCAGCGAGTCGCGCTGCACCACCAGCCGCTGCAGGATGGCGGCGGCGATGGCCTCTTCCTCACGCAGGGGCGGCAATTTTTCCTCAAACGTGCCGCGCTGAGCCGCAGCCGCACGCACCAGCGCCTCCGCCTTGGCGGCCTGCTCAACCCGCACCCGCAGCTCATCCTCAGACGCCAGCCGCGCCTCATCCGCCTCGCGCCAGCGGCGGTAGAGCAGCATGCCCTCCGCCAGCCGCAGCTTCTCGCCGATCTCGCGGTAGCGCTGCGCCTGCCGCGCCTGCTTGGCCAGCTGCGCCAGCTGCGCCGCCAGCTGCTCGATCACGTCATCGCCGCGCAGCAGGTTGGCCTCGGTATTCTTCAGCTTCAGCTCTGCCTCGTGGCGGCGCTGATAGAGACCGGAAATCCCCGCAGCCTCTTCCAGGATGCGGCGGCGCGCCTTGGGCTTGGCGTTGATCAGCTCTGCAATCTGACCCTGCCGCACCAGCGCCGGCGAATGCGCGCCGGTGGAGGCATCGGCAAACAGCATCTGCACATCACGCGCCCGCACGTCCTTGCCGTTGGATTTATAGGCGCTGCCCACATCACGGGTGATGCGCCGCACGATCTCCAGACCGTCGGCATCATTGAACCCCGAAGGCGCCAGCCGCTCGGAGTTGTCGATATTGAGGCTCACCTCGGCAAAGTTGCGCGCAGGCCGCGAGGATGTGCCGGCAAAGATCACATCCTCCATGCCGCCGCCGCGCATCGCCTTGGCGCGGGTTTCCCCCATCACCCAGCGCAATGCCTCCAGAAGATTGGATTTGCCGCAACCGTTTGGACCCACAACCCCTGTCAGCCCATCGGCAATGACCAGTTCGGTAGGATCAACAAAGCTTTTGAAGCCGTTCAGCCTGAGCTTGGAAAACCGCAAAGCTGCCCCTTCGTGATTC
>JABXIA010000383.1 GCA_013373325.1 Paracoccaceae bacterium | reverse complement strand
GTAATCACGCCTCCACATCAGGTGCAACATGCAACTGACAGTGGGCGACAGGCCGCAAGGTGTGGCAGGGGACTGTAACTCCCTCGCGGAGACGCACGCCTGGTTCGATTCCAGGGTCGCCCACCATCTTCTCTCTTTTATCAGATCAGACGATGGTGGTTCAGCAGCAGGCTGGACAGGTCACGCGCTGCCCCGCGCAGCAAAAAGCCGGCGCGAACTTCGCAGGCTTCTCCACTGTTTCCAAACGCTAAAGTTTGCTCAGGCAGTCGCAGCCACAGCCTGTTCCGCCCATTCAATCAACGCCTCCAGATCCGGACCTGCGGCCACCGCCATGCCATCTGAAAACGCCTGGAATGGTTCCACATTCATCTTGTTGACGCCGGAAATGACCGGGATGCCCAAGGCCAGCGCCTCACCGATAATGGGGCGCATGCCGCGCCCGTCAGCCTCGTGCTTGCCGAATTTGTTGACGATCATCAGCTGCGGCGCCGGGTCGGTTTGAAGGGTGGCAGAGACCTGACCGACCGCCTGCTCCAGTGCTTCCGGGTTCAGGCGGCAGCCGCGGGCGCCGGCGCCCAGGGATTGCGAAATGCGGATGGTTTCGCCCGCGGGCAGCACCCGCACGTCCATGTCGCACAGCTCCTTGTCATAGCATTCAACATTGGTCTGCACGATGCCGGCCAGGCGGATCCCCTTGGCCTCCAGCCGTTCGGCCAGTTCGCTCAGCAAACGGTCCGTGGCACCGCGTTCTTCGGTCATAACATAGGCCAGGTGCATTGGTCGTTCTCTCCAGTCTGGTGTCGTTTCATAGGTGGTCATGCAGAGCCCTTGGTCAACCCCTAGCAGGGCAGCGGGCTGTAGCCGATGACAGGGGCGTGCAGCAGCAAAAGCGCCAGGAACACCGCCCCCGCCAGCGCGGCCTCGCCGCCCGAGGGCCGCAGCCGGGCAAGGTTCAGCCGCGCGGTATTGCGGCTGAGGCGGCGCCATTCCCCCTGCCCCATCTGGCGCTGCTTGCGCTTGTCGATCAGCGCCATGCCCATCCAGGCAAAGCCCGCAAAGAGGCCGAACAGAATCACATGCGCCAGGTCGCCGTTTGCCAGCAGATGCGCCCCGGCCCAGAGCGCCATCGCCGCGAGAAGCGGGTGGCGGCTGACTGCCAGGATGCCGGGATCCACCGGATCAAAGGGCTTGACGCCAAGCCCTCCAAAGCTGAAGGGATTCTGCCGCATCATACCGCCCACTGCCAGCAGGCAGGCCAGCGGCATCACCAGCAGCGGCACCCAGCGGAAACCTTCCCAATAGGGCAGCACGCCGACATAGGGCGCCCGCGCGGCGGCCACGACCAGCCAGGCGAGGATCATCAGCGACAGCACACTGTAGGCAATGAAATAGCCGCGCAGGCCCAGGCGGCTGACCAGCCAGGGCCGCACCGGCGGGCGCACGGGGATCGCGTGGCTGGCCAGGAACAGCATCAGCGCAGCGGTGAATTCAAGCCAGCCCATCGGGGTCTCTCCGGGTATTGATCAGTCTTAGTTGCAGCTATAGGCAGGCGGGCAGGCTTTAACGTTGCCCCAGATCAAAAAGGGCGCCGCTGGGGCGCCCTTTTCTGTGTTATGCCAGAAGTGTTCACAGACCCAGGGCTTTGCGCCGCTCTTCTGCAAAACCCTGCACCATGCGGTCGGCGATCAGGGCAAGGATCGCCATCGCCGCGCCAGCCGAGATGCCCAGCCCAACGTCGGCCTGCCCCAGCGCCAGATAGATTGACTGGCCAAGGCCAGTGGTGCCGATCAGCGCCGCAATGACCAGCATCGCAAAGGCATAGAGAATGGTCTGGTTCAACCCCAGAAGGATCGACGGCGCAGCATAAGGCGCGCGGATATCCTTGAGCATCTGCCATGTGGTAGCGCCAGAAGCGGTCGCGGCCTCGATCATCTCATCCGGCGTCGAGACCAGCCCGTGCCGCGTGTAACGGATCATCGGCACGATGGCATAGGCGATGATCGCCAGGAAGGCGGAGAACTCGCCGATCTGAAACACCATCAGCACCGGGATCAGGAACACGAACAGCGGAATGGTCTGCAACATGTCGCAGATCGGACGCACCACGCGCCAGACACCGGGCGACACGGCGGAGGCCAGGCCGATGGCGCCGCCCATCACCGCGCACGCAAAGACTGCCGCCCCGGAGAGGTAGAGCGAGAGGAGCGCCCGCTCCCACAGGCCCGAAAGCAGGATGGTGCCCATGAGCACCACTGTCAGGATGGCCAGCCCGCGCCCGCCCGCAACCCAGGCCAGCGCTCCTGCGCCGACCAGCACAAAGGGCCAGGGCAGTTGCGAAATGCCGGTTTCCAGCATGCCGGCGGCAATCAGCAGCATCACCCCCAGCGCCATCTGGCCGCGCAAGGTGAAAACAACTCCGGCCGCGGCACCCGCTGCGAACAGCGCCGCGCTCATCATCGGGGTCCAGGCAAATCCCCAGGTAAAGGGCAGCACCGCCTGATCCAGCCCGATCCGCATCGGAAGCAGCACATAGAACAGCACGTTGTTCTTGAGCGCGGTCAGGAACTCCGCATTGGCGCTGGTAAAGGACGAGAGACCGCGGTCGACACTGTCCGCCACCGGGTTGAACAGGCCGTAGGTTCCGGGCTGCTGAACGCTGCCCCAGAAGGCCGCGCTGACCAGGACGCCCAGCGCCAGGATGCCCCAGGCAACACGCGGGTCATGCCTGTCGCGCCGGTCCTGGGTCAGTGTGCCGCTCATCCGGTCGATCAGGATCGCGAAGATCACGATCACCAGGCCCGCCAGCAGGCTTTGGCCGAACTGGGCCTTGCGCATGGTCAAAAGGACTTCCCAGCCAATGTCGTCAAAGCCGCCGATCACGGCCGCGATAATCACCATCGACAGCGCTGCCATCAGGCATTGGTTGACACCCACCATGATCTGCTGCCCGGCGGAGGGGATCTCGCACTGGAACAGCTGCTGCAGCCGGGTGCCGCCAGCCATAATGGCGGCCTCCTTGATCTCCGGCTCCACCCGCTCCAGCCCCAGCAGCACATTGCGCGCCATCGGCGGCGCCGCGTAGATGGCGGAGGCGATGAGGCCGACCACAGGACCAAAGCCGAACAGCACCAGCAACGGCGTGAGATAGGCAAAGGTCGGCACCGTCTGCATGATGTCGAGCACCGCCTGCACCGGCTTGCGGATGCGGGGGTATTCATTGGCCAGGATGCCGATGCCGCCGCCGATGATCAGCGCCAAGGGGACCGAGACGGCAACCAGCGCCAAGGTGTTCATGCTTTCGGGCCAATACCCCGACGCCAGCACGAAGCCCAAACCCACAACGGCCATCAACGCCATCCGCACCCCGCCCAAGGTCCAGGCCAGCGCCGTGGTGGCGCAGATGACCAGCGGCCAGGGCGTATGGCTCAGCACGTAGTTCGCCGCTTCCATCGGATAGAACATCAGCGCCGAGAAGCTGCGCGCGGCGGGTTTGATCAGCGCCAGGAACCATTCCATGGCGGTCCCGACCCAGTCGGTGGCGGGCAGCACCCAGGCGGCGGGGAATTTCACCAGCCACGGCGCGCTGCTTTCCAGCAGCAGGCACAGGGCACCCGCCACGGCCGCAATCAGCGCCGCAATCGAGCCTTTCGAAAGAGACGCCATCAGCCCTGCTCCACCTGCAGCGCGGCAGCGAGGTCTGCTGGGTTCACCACGCCGACCAGTTTGCCGTCATCCGTGCGGACCGGCACCGGCTCGTACAGCTCCATGCAGCGCGCAAGGGCTGCGTCCAGCGTCATGTCCTGGCGCAGGCCGGGATCGTCGGCGCCGTAGACATGGTGTTCGCCCGGCTGCATCACCGAGGACACATGCGCGTGCTGGCCCTTGGCCACATCCTTGGAGAACTCCCGCACGTAGTCATCGACCGGGCGCAGCACGATATCGGCGGGGGTGCCGATCTGCACCACCTTGCCGTCGCGCATGATCGCGATGCGGTCGGCGAGCTTCAGCGCCTCGTTGATGTCATGGGTGATGAAAACGATGGTGGTTTTCAGTTTGGCCTGAATCTCCAGGAACTCGTCCTGCAGCTGCCGCCGGATCAGCGGGTCCAGCGCCGAGAACGGCTCATCCAGGAACCAGACCGAGCAGTCGGCCACCAGTGAGCGGGCAATGCCGACGCGCTGACGCTGGCCGCCTGAGAGTTCACGCGGGAAGTTCTTTTCCCGCCCGCCGAGGCCGACCAGCTCGATCACCTTTTGCGCCTTGGCGAGCCGCTGCTTTTTCTTCACCCCCTGCACCCGCAGCGGGTAGGCGACGTTTTCGGCCACGGTCATATGCGGGAACAGGCCGAAGTGCTGGAACACCATGCCCAGTTTCTTGCGGCGCAGCTCGATCAGCCGCTTGGGGCTGGCCTCAACGATGTTCTCGCCGTCGATGCGAATCTCGCCGCCGGTTGCGTGCAGCAGGTGCGAGATGCAGCGGATCAGGGTGGACTTGCCGGAGCCCGACAGCCCCATAATCACAAACAGCTCCCCCTCCTTCACGTCAAAGGAGGCGTCCTGCACTGCAGGGATCAGCCCTTTTCCCCGCAATTCCTGCGCGGCTGCATCGGGTGTTTCGTGCTGCGACAACGCCTCTTTCAAGGCGCTGTCTGCGTTATTGCCAAACACCTGCCAGACATTCCGGCAGGTGATGGCAGGCGTCTCTGAGCCGCTCACTGGGCTGGGCTCAGTTGATGGCTGCGTCGACAACCGGGCGCCACTTGTCCTCGTTGGCGGCCATCCATTCGGCGACAACTTCCTCGACTTTGCCGCCGTCCACATCGACCGCGCCCATCATCGGCTGCTGGTCTTCCACGGCCAGTGTGTAGTTCGACAGGATCTCAAACGCCGCAGGCCAAGTCTCTTCGGTGCCGGACCAGGCGGCCTTGAAGATGCGCGAGGGAGAGAAGTCGCAGTCGTTCACCGCATCGGGGTTCGGGCCCCAGGCGGGATCGGAGAAGCAGGCATCCTCGCCCGGCGGCAGGTCGACGAACTTCACGTCATAGGCCGACATCGCCCAATGCGGCTGCCAGAAGGTGATCAGCAGCGGCGTCTTGCGTTCGGTCGCAGCGCGCAGCTCGACGATCAGCGCGGCCTCGGAGCCCGCTGGCACGGCCTTGAACGGCAGCGCCAGGCCGGTCATGCGGTCGGCGCCCGGGGTGCCCCAGTCGGCCGGGTAATCAACCAGGCGGCCTTCCGGCAGGGTTTCGGCGGTGGCGAATTGCGCGGCGCAATCCTTGAGCGCCTCCCAGGCAGGCAGGCCGGGGCAGATCTCGGCTACATGCGCCGGATAGGCGATGCCTTCCCGGGCGTTCAGCTCCAGATCGCCCAGCTCGACCACGGTGCCTTCCTCGACCTTTTTGGCATATTCGTCGGACACGTTAGAGGACCAGATTTCCAGCGTTGCGTGGATGTCGCCATCGGCAATCGCCTGGAACTGGTTCATCATCCCGGCCGAAACATATTCCACGTCATAGCCTGCAGCCTTGAGCATCTCGCCTGCAATGTGGGTGGTCACATGCTGGCCGGTCCATTCATTCACCGCCAGCTTGATCGGCTTGCCGGTGTCGCCCAATTCGGCGGCGGAGGCGATGCCTGAGGCAACCGTCATTGTTGCGGCGCCCAGCGCCAGCGCATATCCCTTGAAGTTCATCGCAATACTCCCTGTCATTGTTGCTGCGCCGCCGGTTGACCGGCTTGGCGCGTCATTGGAACCCGGCGGTTCATGGCTCCTGCCAGGCCTTTTGGCAGTTCGTTTTCTTACGTTCAGGAGCCGATGGTGTTAGTGTGGCCGGGGACAATGCAAGTATTGGAACATATTACGACTGCTTGTCGAGCAAATGCGACGCAAATGGCGAAATAATTTGATTGACGATTCAAGTTTTTGTGCAAACACACAAGTTCCGGAATCATTCTCGCACGCCAGACCCGGACCGAGGGGGCCGGCCAACCAGCCGCAGCCGCATCCTGAAAGCAAAACAGCGCACCCGTTTTATGGGCGCGCTGCTGAAGCCGGAAAAGACATAAAAGCGGTTCAGGAGCGGCCCTTTCCCGTGGCCTCTTCGACAATGGGCATCCACTTGGCGCGGTTTACTGCCAGCCATCCGCGTGCGGCCCCTTGCGGCGTCTCGCCACGGACATCCACGAGGCCAATCAACGGCTGCTGATCCCAGATGCTGAGTTCATAATTCTTGAGAATCTCATAGGCAGCGGGCCAGCGCTCCTTGAGACCTGGCCAGCTCGCCTTCTTCACTCCGCCGCGGTAGAAGTCGCAGTCGCCCGTGGCCTTCGGATTTGGACCCCAAGACGGATCTGTGTAACAGGCCGGTTCCGGCTTGGGCAGGCGCACGAACTGCAGCGCGTAAGATGACATCGCCCAATGCGGCGCCCAGAAGGTGGAGATCACAGGGCGCTTCTCCTTGTAGGCTTTTTGATACGCTTCGATCATTGCCGCCTCGGATTCGGCTGCGACAACATCAAAAGGCAGGTCCAGTGCGCGGATCCGGTCCGCCCCGGGAGAGCCCCAGGATTCCGGATAGGCCAGATAGATGCCGCGCTTGCCCTTCCCGTCTTCGGAGAAGATACCCGCGCAATCGCGCAGCGCTTCCCAATTGGGCAATCCCGGGCACATCTGCGCCACATACGGCGGGAACACCACGCCGTTGCGCGCATCAAGCCCCATATCGCCCAGTTCCTCGACCCGGCCCTCGTCACGGGCGGCGAAATAATCGGCCGGTGTGCTGCTGGTCCAGATCTCGACCATCGCATGGACATCGCCGCTGGCGATTTCCTCATACATGGCGCTCTGATCGGCCTCGACATATTCGACGGTATAACCAGCCTCTTCGAGTAGGCCGCCCGCAATATAGGTGGACAGATGCTGGCCGGTCCAGTTGTTCAGCGACAGCCGGATCGGGGTTTCCACGTCCCCCATGTCAGCTGCTTCGACGGCCCCCGAAACCGCCAGCGCCGCAAACGCCGCGGCAATCACATTGATTTTCATTGGCGTCACTCCCGTACTGCCAGTCGTCCCACATGCCGCGCCCCAGCGCAGCTCCATGGTCCGGGATATCAGGCGGGAGTTGAAAAAGATTAACGGCGCGCGGGAACCGGTGCGCCTTCAATTGGAAAAACGCCTAAAACTTGCCTCAAGGGCGCGCAGAAATCAGCCAGTGCGCCGCGCGACCAGCAGCACCGGGTCGTAGGTCAGAGGCAGCTTTCCGCGCTGCCCCAACTGCGCGCGGTAGGCATCCTCGAACGACCGCAGCTGCCTGCGGCTCCAGCCGCGCTGAGCGTTGCCGTTCACGCCGGTCTGGCGCAGGTGCTTGAGCAGCTGCAGAGCAGAGTCAAATTCAAGCACTACGGGGCATTGTTCGATTTGCAGGATCTCCAAGCCTTCCGGCAAGACCGGCGGCCATTCATCCGCATCCAGGTAACAGGGCGCCGCGGCGGCTGATCCCAAGGCCGCAAGTTCGCGGAACTGCCCTCTGCCAAAGCCCGAAAGCGCCAGCCAGCCGCCCGGCTTCAGATGCAATGCCAGCCGGGCCATCAGACCAGGAAGATCGGAAATCCACTGCACGGTCGAGGCTGAGGCGATCAGGTCCAGATCCTGCGGCAGCGGCAGGCTTTCGATCGGGCCGCTCCTGAAGCGGGTATGAGCCGGCACTTCCTTTTCCAGCGTCTGCAGAAGCTTTGCAGCCTCCGGCACCAGATCATTCAACATCAGGCAATCCGCGCCGAACCGCTGCAGCAGTTGCCGGGTCAGGTGGCCGGTGCCGCAGCCGAATTCCAGAACACTGCCAAAGTGCCGCGGAGCGCCCTCCTCCTGCAGCATTCGGGCCAGGCGGCCGGCGGTTTCCGCCTGCACCGAGGCTGCGCAATGATAGCTTTCCAGCCCGCGGCGGAAGCTTTGCTGCACGCGGGACTGATCCAGATGCGGCGGCTGCATATCCTTCATCAGAACAGCTCCTCCCACTGCGCAAACCGGTCGAACGGCGCATGCGGCGCGTCCAGATGCGACACGTTTTGCCCGGCCCAGGCGCGGGCCAGATTAGCTGGCGGGAAGATCTTGTCGCCGGAACAGATCCAGACCCGGCTGAACCGAACCTGCGGAGCATCCCCCCGGCGCTCCACCGCCAGCAGCTCGGCCCGCCGGGCCTCTACATCCAGCGCCTCGGCGTCCTGAGGGGCACCGAAAACGCGGCCCAGAAACTGCTGGTAGCTGTCCGCGCTTAGGGTTTCCACGGTGCGGCGGAACACGGCGGGCGGAATGCCTGCACCGCGACTCACTGGCTGCAGGCTGCCGTTCACTGCTGCCTTGCGCTGGAACGGATCCGGACGCCCCTGCTGCCAATGCGCATAGGCGGCCACGCCAAACGACCAGGCCAGCAAGCTGATCCGCTCATAACCGGACAGGTCCGGCAGCTCTGCATCCAGATCGGAATACTCACTGGCAAACAGGATGTCCTGTTCGCCATCCAGGTGCCAGAACACCTCCGGCCCCACAGCCCAGCCGCCGAAGACAACGATGGCCTCGGCTGCCTGGTTCTGTTTGAGCCAGCGGAACTCCATGAATTACAGCTCCCGCGCCAGCCGCAGCATGCCTGCGGTGATTTCGCTCAGTTGCTCCGGCGAGGTGATGAAGGGCGGCATGGTGTAGATGTTGGTTCCGAAGGGGCGCAGGAATACGCCCATTTCATGAGCCCGCGCGTGTGCCTCATCCGCCGAGACGCGGTGCTTCATCTCGATGACGCCAATGGCCCCCAAGACCCGCACGTCCGCCACCTTCGACAGGTCGCGGGCCGGGGCCAGTTCGGCCTGCATCTGTTCGCCAATCGCCGCCACCGTGCCGCGCCAGTCCTGCCCCGTCAGCAGGTCCAGCGAGGCCTTGGCCGCGGCGCAGGCCAGCGGGTTGCCCATATAGGTCGGCCCGTGCATGAACAGGCCGGGGTTGCCGCCGCCAATGCCCTCCGCCACGCGGTCGTTGGTCATGGTGCAGGCAAAGGAAATATGGCCGCCGGTCAGCCCCTTGCCGAGGCAGATGATGTCCGGCTCGACACTGCAGAAATTGGTTGCGAACAGCTCCCCCGTACGGCCGAAACCAGTGGCAATCTCGTCGAAGATCAGGAGGATGCCCAGCTCATCGCACAAGCGCCGTGCCTGATTGAGATATTCGGGGTGATAGAAATACATGCCGCCGGTGCCCTGCACCACGGGCTCCAGGATGAAGGCGGCGATCCTCTCGGCATTGGCCTCCAGAACCGCCCGCAGCTCGCCCAGGCCGTTCTGCGCCGGGTCGTCGATCCAGTCCTCATGGATGCGGACCGGCGGGCGGGAGACGAAATGCTGCACGCTCAGCGCGCCCTGGAACAGGTGATGCATGCCGGTGTCCGGATCACAGACGCTCATCGCCTTCCAGGTGTCGCCGTGATAGCCGGAGCGGATGGTGGCAAACTCCTTGCGGCCCGGCTGGCCGATCGCGTGCTGGTACTGCACCGCCATCTTCATCGCCACCTCGACCGAGACCGAACCGCTGTCGCAATAGAAGATGCGGGTGAGGCTTTCGGGGGTGATCTCCAGCAGTTTGCGGCCCAGGTCGATGGCCGGATCATGGGTCAGCCCGCCGAACATCACATGCGGCAGAGTGTCGAGCTGATCGTGGATTGCCTTGGTGATCGCCGGGTTTTTATGCCCGTGCATCATGCACCACCAGGACGACATGGCGTCGATCAGCTG
Source organism: Paracoccaceae bacterium (assembly GCA_013373325.1). Lineage (GTDB taxonomy): Bacteria > Pseudomonadota > Alphaproteobacteria > Rhodobacterales > Rhodobacteraceae > Leisingera. The sequence continues at coordinate 2,935 of JABXIA010000383.1, read as the reverse complement.
GGTGCCGTCGTCCAGGGTGATATACATGCCCTCGCTTTCCTTCACAACGAAGGTCGGGCCGGGCTTGGCGACGTTAGTGTAAGGATGCCAAAGGTGCTGCTGGTCGAATGCCAGCTGGCTGAGGTCTGCGGCACTCATGCCATCTCTCCTTGGGCCAAGGCCTCCTTGATCAGGTCCACCCGGATGCTGGCCTGAAAGGCCACGGCCAGCGCGTCAGAGGTCAGCTCGCCGAGCACCGGCAGACGGCCCAGGTGCGCCACCTGGCCGAACTGGCAGATGGTTTCCTCCACCGCCGGTTCCGCGTCGCCGATGAAGGCAACGCCCGCAACCGGGCAGCCCGCATCGCGCAGGGCTTTCAGCGAAAGCAGCGTATGATTGATCGTGCCCAGCTGGGTCCGCGCGCAGAGGATCACCGGCGCGCCCCAGCGGGCGAACAGATCGAGATACAGCACCTTGCGGTTCAGCGGCACCATCAGCCCGCCTGCGCCTTCGGCCACCAGCACGCCATCAACTTCAGGCAAAGACAGCGAATCCGGGTCGATCTCCGCGCCCTCGGCCTCCGCCGACAGATGCGGCGAGGCGGGCAGTTGCAGCAGGTAGCCCTCGGGCAGCGCCGGGCGGCCCGACAGGCGCGAGACGATCTGGCTGTCGGTCTCCTCCTCCAGCCCGGATTGCACCGGCTTCCAGTAGCTTGCGCCCAGCGCCCGCACCAGGCCGGCCGAGAAGATGGTCTTGCCGATGCCGGTATCGGTTCCGGTGACGATCAGCGCGCTCATGGCTTGGTCTCCATTTCCCGGGCAAGGTCCTCGAACATTTGGGTGATGCCCCCCGCCCCCGTATTTAGTGTGATCGACAACCGCAGCCGCGAAGTGCCGCGCGGCACTGTCGGCGGGCGGATGCCGCGGATGTCATAGCCGTGGCCTTGCATCCGCGAAGCCAGCGCCATGGTGCGCTTGTCGTCGCCGATCACCACCGGCAGGATCTGGCTTTGGAACCCGTCCAGCCCGCACAGGCGCTTGGCCTCGCGTTGGGCATGGGTAATTCCCTGCCACGCCTGTTCGCGGCGGCCCGGGTTCTGCTGAAGTTCCTGCAAGGCCGCCCGCACCAGTGCTGCGTTCAAGGGCGACGGAGCGGTCGCAAAGATAAACCCGCGCGCCTTGTTGATCAGCGTCTCGATCAGCACTTTCTGGCCACAGATCAGCGCGCCCGAGGCGCCCAGCGCCTTGCCGCAGGTGTGTAAGGAAAGGACGTTGGGGCGGTGGGCGATGCCGTGTGCCAGTCCGCGGCCCAGATCGCCGAACACGCCAGAGGAATGCGCCTCATCCACCACCAGAACGGCGCCCTCTGCATCTGCCAGCGCCATCAGCGCCTCCAGCCGGGCAAGGTCGCCGTCCATGGAATAAACCGCCTCAACCGCGATCCAGACCTGACCCTCGCCGCCGTCAGCGCGCCAGGCCTTCAGCACCCGCGCCGCGTCTTCCGCGTCGCCATGGGCAAAGCTGCGGGTCTCCGCCCGGCCCAGCCGCATCCCGTCATGGGTGCTGGCGTGGATCAGCGCGTCATAGAGCACCAGATCGCCCTGCTGCGGCAGGGTGGAGAATATCGCCTGGTTGGCGTTGAACCCGCCGCCCATGAACAGCGCGGCCTCAGTGCCGAAGAACGCGGCGGCCTCAACCTCCAGCAGCTGATGTTCTGCATCGTTCCCGCGCAAGAGACGCGAGCCGCCTGCCCCCACCGGCACCCCGCGCGCCAGTGCGTCTGCGGCGGCGGCGCGCAGAACATCGCTGCCCGCCAGCCCAAGATAGTCATTAGAGGCAAAGTCATGCCCGTCCCGCGGCATCAGCTGCCGGTAGCGTCCGCGCGTGCGCAGCGCTTCCAGCGATTTCTCATGCCTCGGAAAGGCGCCCGTCATCAGCGGCTGCCGTCGCAGCCCGCGGCCATGGCGGTGATGCCCAGACGGTCGAACAGCTGCTGGTCCTTGTCCTCTTCGGGGTTGTCCGCTGTCAGCAGCGTGTCGCCCACAAAGATCGAGTTGGCACCGGCAAAGAAGCACATCGCCTGCATCTCGTCCGACATGTCTGTGCGGCCCGCGGACAGGCGGACATGCGATTTCGGCATCAGGATGCGGGCCAGCGCCACCGAGCGGACGAATTCGATCGGGTCCAGCTTCTCGACATTGGCCAGCGGCGTGTCGGCGATCGGGATCAGCATGTTGACCGGCACCGAATCCGGGTGCACCTCCAGCGTGGCCAGCGCCAGCATCATGTCGATGCGGTCGAGCTGCTTTTCCCCCATGCCAACGATGCCGCCGGAGCAGACCTTGATGCCTGCTTCGCGCACCCGGTTCAGGGTGTCGATACGGTCGGCAAAGGTGCGGGTGGTGATGATCTCGGAGTAGTAGCGCTCCGAGGTGTCGATGTTGTGGTTATAGTAGTCGAGACCGGCGTCACGCAGGCGGAAAACCTGTTCCTCGTCCAGCATGCCCAGGGTCATGCAGGTTTCCATGCCCAGGTCCTTGACCCCCTGCACCATCGCCTCAAGTGCGGCCATGTCGCGGTCCTTGGGCGAGCGCCAGGCGGCGCCCATGCAATAGCGCGTCGCGCCGCCTTCCTTGGCTTTTTTGGCCTCGGCGATCACCCGCTGCACCTCGATCAGCTTGGAGGCCGAGAGCTGCGCGCCATTGCGGGCCGACTGGGAGCAATAGGCGCAATCCTCGGCGCAGCCGCCGGTCTTGATGCTCAGCAGTTTGGATTTCTGCACCTGGTTGGGATCGAAATACTGCCGGTGCACGGTGTGCGCCTGAAACAGCAAGTCCATGAAAGGCTTGTTGTAAATCGCTTCCGCTTCCTCGCGGGTCCAGTCGGTGCGGATGGGTGCAGCGTCCAGCATGCTGTCTCCTGTTCTCTATACCTGTTGGCCATGCGCGGATGGCGTT
>JABXIA010000037.1 GCA_013373325.1 Paracoccaceae bacterium | reverse complement strand
GGGGCCTTTTCGCGCGGGCCACCGTAACCGTTAAACTGGTGATGCTGATGCTTGTGGGGGCCTCGATCTGGTCCTGGGGCATCATCATCCAGAAAACCATCAATTACCGTCTTGCCCGCCGGGAAGCGGATGCTTTTGACCGGGCGTTCTGGTCCGGCAACCCGCTGGATGAGCTGTTTGAGCGGCTGGGGTCCGAACCCTCGGGCCAGGCGGCGCGGATTTTCTCGGCCGGGATGAGCGAGTGGCGCCGCAGCCACCGCAGCGACGGCGGGCTGATCCCCGGTGCGCAGGCGCGTATCGACCGCTCGATGGATGTCGCCATCGCCAAGGAGACCGAAGGCCTGCAGGGCGGGCTGTCGGTGCTGGCAACCGTGGGTTCCACCGCGCCCTTCGTGGGCCTCTTCGGCACCGTCTGGGGCATCATGACCGCCTTCATCGAGATTGCCGAGCAGCAGAACACCAACCTCGCCGTGGTGGCGCCGGGCATTGCCGAGGCGCTGATGGCCACCGGCCTGGGCCTCTTGGCGGCGATCCCGGCGGTGGTCTTCTACAACAAGCTGAGCGCGGACAGCGACCGCATCATCGGCGGCTACGAGGCCTTTGCCGATGAGTTCGCCACCATCCTCAGCCGCCAGCTGGATTCCTGAGGCCATGGGCGCCGCAGTCCAGCAGCCTTCGGGAGGCGGCGACCGCCGCCGGGGCCGCCGCCGCCGCCGGGGCGCGCCGATGTCCGAGATCAATGTGACGCCATTTGTGGACGTCATGCTGGTGCTTCTGATCATCTTCATGGTGGCGGCGCCGCTGATGACCGTGGGCGTGCCGGTTGAGCTGCCCAAGACCGCCGCAGGCGCACTGCCCGGCGATGAGGAGGAACCGCTGACCGTCACCATGACCGCCGGGGGCGGGGTGGAGATCCAGACAACGCCGGTGGCGCGCGAGGAACTTGTGTCCAAACTGCGGGCGATTGCGGCAGAACGCTCCTCGGACCGGGTGTTCCTGCGCGCCGATGGGCGGATCGCCTATGCGGACGTCATGCAGGTGATGGGCGCGCTGAACGCGGGCGGTTTTTCCAATGTGGGGCTGGTCACTGACACCGGCGGCCCGGCCTTGGACGGGCGGCAGGCCGAAGGCACGGGGCAGTAGGCGGGGACGCACAGGGTGCAGACCGGAACCAAAATCTCGCTGGCAGGCCATGGGCTGTTGATGACATGGGTTGTCTTCGGCGCCTGGTTCCCGTCCGAACCCCTGCCGTCCAACGTGCAGCAGGTGGCGCTGATTTCCGCGGAGCAGTTCGAGAAGCTGAGCCAGCAGCGCCAGGCGCCGCAGGTGTCGCCGGAACCTGCGCCGCTGAATGAGCCCGCCGCAGTGCAGCCCGCACCGGAGCCCGCGCCGCAGCCGGACCCGGAGCCGGAGATCACCCAGCCGGAGCCGCTGGAACCGGCAGAGCCTGACCCGCAGGTGACAGACCTGCCGGAACAGCCGCCGGAACCCGAAGTGCCGGTTGAGGTGCCATCTGCCGCGGAAGAGCCGGAAATCTCCTCACTGGTGCCGCAGGTCCGGCCCGAAACAGCACCACGCCCCGTGGACCGGGTGGCGCCGGAACCGGTTGCGCCACCGGAACCGGACACCAGGATCGACGACATCGTTCAGCCTGAGGTCGCGCCTGAAGAAGGCGCCGAGACCGAGCAAGAAACGCAGGAAGCCACTGCGCGCGAGGCCGCCAGCGACCGGATCGTGACCGAGGAAAACGAGGGCGAGGACGTGGCTGCCTCCGCTGCGCCGGCGGTGTCCAAGCGCCCCCGGACCCGGCCCGCCCGTCCTGAGCCGGAACCGCAGGTGACAGAGGCGGCCCAGCCGGCGGACACGTCCGATGCGGTCGCGGATGCGCTGGCAGAGGCGCTGGCAGGGGGCGCCGATGTGGAGGCGCCGGAACCCTCCGGCCCGCCGCTGACCCTGGGCGAGAAGGACGCGCTGCGGGTTGAGGTGTCGCGCTGCTGGAACGTCGGCTCGCTGTCTACCGATGCGCTGAAGACAACCGTGGTCGTGGGCGTCTCTCTGGCGCAGGACGGCAAGCCGGACACCGGCTCGATTCGGATGCTCTCGAGCACCGGCGGCTCTGCAGCGGCCGCAAAGCAGGCCTATGAGGCGGCGCGGCGGGCAATTATCCGCTGCGGGTCCACAGGCTTTCAGCTTCCCCCTGAAAAATATTCGCAATGGCGCGATATTGAGATGACATTCAATCCTGAAAGGATGCGGATCAAATGAGGAAAATACTGGCAGCTCTTCTGATCGGTGCCGCGGCGGCGGCAGGCGCGGGCGCGGCCATGGCTCAGGACGGCCCGCTTCGCATCGAGATCGACCAGGGCGTGATCGAACCCTTGCCCTATGCGGTACCGGATTTCGTGCCGGAGACCCCGGCAGCGTCAGAGTACGCGGCCCAGATCGCGCGGGTGATCGCAGCCGACCTGAGCGGCACGGGTCTGTTCCGGGAGGTGCCGGCCAGCGCCCATATCTCCAAGGTGACCGGTTTTGACAGCCCGGTGAAATACGCCGACTGGAAGGCCGTGAACGCGCAGGCGCTGATCACCGGCGCGGTCAGCGTCAACGGCAACCAGCTGACGGTGCGTTTCCGCGGCCATGATGTTTTTGCCGAGAAGGAGCTGGGCACCGGCCTGCAGTTCAACGGCACCACCGACGGCTGGCGCCGGATGGCGCATAAGGTGGCGGATGCGGTTTACAGCCGGATCACCGGCGAGAGCGGCTACTTTGACAGCCGCGTTGTCTATGTCTCCGAAAGCGGTCCCAAGAACGACCGCCGCAAGCGGCTGGCGGTGATGGACTACGACGGCGCCAACGTGCAGTACCTGACCAACAGCGCCTCGATCGTGCTGGCGCCGCGGTTCTCGCCCTCTGGCGACCGGGTGCTTTATACCAGCTATGAAAGCGGCTTCCCGCAGATCCACGTGCTGGACGTAGGCCAGGTGCAGCGCAAGGTGCTGTCCAGCGGCGACGGCACCATGAGCTTTGCGCCGCGGTTCGCCCCCGACGGGCGCACCATCGTCTATTCGCAGACGCAGGGCGGCAATACCGACCTGTTCTCAATGGACATCCAAACCGGCGCCAAGTCCCGGCTGACTTCGGCCCCCTCGATTGAGACCGCGCCATCGTTTTCGCCGGACGGAAGCCAGATCGTATTCGAAAGCGACCGCTCGGGCAGTCAGCAGCTTTATGTGATGCCGGCAGGCGGCGGCGAGGCGCGGCGGATCAGTTTCGGCGAGGGCCGCTACGGCACGCCCGTATGGTCGCCGCGCGGCGACATGATCGCCTTTACCAAGCAGAACAAGGGCCGCTTCCACATCGGCGTGATGCGCACCGATGGCGGCGAGGAACGGCTGCTGACGGCGTCGTTCCTGGACGAGGGGCCGACCTGGGCGCCCAATGGCCGGGTGATCATGTTCACCCGCGAAAGCCAGGGCAGCGCCGGGCGGGCGCTTCTGTATTCTGTGGACATCACCGGGCGCAATCTGAAACCTGTGAAAACACCGGACGGGGCCTCGGATCCGGCCTGGTCGCCATTGCAGAATTAATGAAATAGATAAGGCGGGGATACCCGCTTGGAACCTGATCCGGGCCTGTGTTAATTTCCGGTCAACAAACGCAAAAGGGATAGGCAGAAGACATGAGCAGTTTGAAATTGGCAATTGCGGCTGTTGCCGTCCTGGGCCTTGCGGCCTGCAGCAACAACCGGTGGGATGACACCGCAAACGGCGGCGGCGTCGGCGCAGGGGCCGGCATAGGGGCAGGCGCCCTGGATCCGGCCAGCCCGGCCTATTTCCAGCAGACCGTCGGCGACCGGGTGCTGTTCCTGGTGGATCAGTCGACGCTGACGCCCGAGGCACAGGGCATCCTGCAGGGCCAGGCGCGCTGGCTGACCCAAAACGCCGACTATGTTGTCACCATCGAGGGTCACGCCGATGAGCAGGGTACCCGCGAATACAACCTCGCCCTCGGCGCCCGCCGGGCCAATGCGGCACGGGAATACCTGATTTCCCAAGGGGTTGCCGGCCACCGCCTCAAGGTTGTCAGCTATGGCAAGGAGCGCCCGCTTGAGATTTGCTCGAACGAGGCCTGCTATTCCAAGAACCGCCGCGCGGTCACCGTGCTGGCCGGCGGGCTGACGGGGTAACGCCATGAAGCGCCTGCGCACCGCCCTTCTCGCCTCTGTCTTGATGCTGCCGGTGCCGCTGGCAGCGCAGGACAGCCAGACGCTGGCGGACATCCGCCAGGAGCTGACGGTCCTGCATGTGGAAATCCAGCGCCTGAAACGGGAGATGTCGACAACCGGCGCCCCCTCGGCGGATGTGTCTGGGGACACGGTCCTGGACCGGGTCGCTGCGATCGAGAGCGAGCTGCAGCGGCTGACCCTGCAGACCGAGCAGATGAATCACCGGATCGACCGCATCGTCACCGACGGCACCAACCGGATCGGCGACCTTGAATTCCGCCTGGTTGAGCTGGAGGGCGGCGATCTCGGCGCGCTGAAGGAAACCACGACGCTGGGCGGCGGTGAGCGGCCTGCCTCCGGCGGCGCGGCCCTGCCCGCTGCTGGCGCTGAAACCTCTGGCGGCGGGGCCGGCGGCGGTGAACTGGCCATCGGCGAACAGGCGGATTTTGATGCCGCCGAACAGCTGCTGGCGGACGGGGCCTACCAGGACGCTGCAGAAAAATTCGCAGCCTTCAACCAGTCCTACCCGGGCAGCCCGCTGGCGCCCGCGGCTGAATTCAGCCGCGGCAAGGCGCTGGACGGGCTGGGTGATACCCGCGAAGCGGCGCGCGCTTACCTCGCGGCCTTCACAGGCAATTCCGCCGGGCCGGTGGCGCCCAAGGCCCTGTTTGAACTGGGCGCTGCCCTGGGCCGGCTGGGTCAGACCGATCAGGCCTGCGTGACGCTGTCGGAAGTCGGTGTGCGTTTTCCTGGTGCTGCGCAGCAGGCTGAGGCCGCGGCGGAAATGGCCAAGCTGGGCTGTTCTTGACCGGGCTGAGGCGTGATATCCTGGGGCTGCTGCGCGGACAGTTTCAGCCCAGGCTGACCGGAAAACTCGGCATTGCCGTGTCCGGCGGCAGCGACTCGATGGCGCTGATGCACTTGATGAAGGAGGCCTTTGAGGGCGAGCCGGTCGATTTGCTGGCCGCAACCGTTGACCACGGATTGCGGGCGGAATCGGCGGCAGAGGCCAACTGGGTTGGCGAAGCCGCTGCCGCGCTTGGGATCACGCATGATGCGATCCGCTGGGAAGAAGGCCCCGGCCAGGGCAATCTGCAGAAACAGGCCCGCGAAGCGCGCTATGATCTGCTGTGCGCCTGGGCCAGGCGCAATGGCATCTCCACCCTTTGCGTGGCGCATACGGCGGATGATCAGGCAGAAACGCTGCTGATGCGGATGGCCCGGGCCTCTGGCGTGTCCGGGCTTTCGGGCATGCCGCCGCGCCGGGTGCACAAGGGCGTTACCCTGGTGCGGCCGCTGCTGGAAGTGACCCGCAGCGAATTGCGCCAGTTCCTGCAGGAGCGCGGCATCGAATGGTGCGAGGACCCCAGCAACAGCGATTTACGCTATGAACGGGTGCGGGCACGCCGCGCCCTGGCGGAACTGGCGCCGCTGGGCCTGACACCGACGGTGCTGTCCCGGGTTGCCGAAAACATGAACAAGGCGCGCGAGGCGCTGGACTGGTACGTGTTCCTGGCGGCCCGCGACATGGCCCACGTGCAGGCCGGCGCGGTGGTTCTGTGCCAGCGGAAATTCCGCACCTTGCCCAGCGAAACCGGCTACCGGCTGCTGGTCAAGGCCATCCAGTGGGTGGCAGGATCCCCCTATCCGCCGCGCCGGGTGCCGATGGAAATCGCCGTTCTGGCCGCCCGGGGCGGCGGCGCGGCGACCGTGTCGGGCTGCCATCTTCTGACAACATCCAAACAAATCTGGATCTGCCGCGAGGCCAAGGCGGTCACCGGCGTCACCTCGCTTCCCGGCCAGATCTGGGACGACCGCTGGAAGGTTTTCGGAGGTGACGCAAAGGGTTGCGAAGTGCGGCCTCTGGGGCGCAACGGGCTGTTTGAATGCCCGTCCTGGCGGGCTACCGGTGTGCCGGGCACCGTGCTGGAGTCCTCGCCGGCGGTGTGGCGCGGGGCCGAACTGGCGGCTGCACCGGTGGCTGGACTGGGCAATGGCTGGTCGGCGGAAACGGTGACAAACGAAGAAGAGTTCTTTGCATCCCTTTTATCGCATTGAACCTGCCCGAATGATCCTTATTTTAAGCGTAACGCAGGCGGCCTGACGGGTGCGCCTAACTGATAGGGAGAACTTTCCTTGGGCAACGCTCGCAATATCGCCTTTTGGGTTGTTCTGTTTCTGCTGATTCTGGCGCTGTTCAATCTGTTCAGCGGTTCCGGCAGCACGATGCAGAGCCGTGAACGCACTTTTTCGGACTTCGTGAGTTCGGTGGAGACCGGCAAGGTCAGCACCGTTACTCTGGACGGGGAACAGGTCCGCTATACCACGACCGACGGGCAGAACTACGTCACCATCAAGCCGGGTGACGCCGAAGTCACCTCGCTTCTGATCGAGAAGAACATCCCGGTGCGCGCTGAGAAGCAGCAGCAGTCGGGCTTCCAGTCCTTCCTGATCACACTTTTGCCGTTCCTGCTGCTGATCGGCGTCTGGATCTACTTCATGAACCGGATGCAGGGCGGCGGCAAAGGCGGCGCCATGGGATTCGGCAAATCCAAGGCCAAGATGCTGACAGAGAAGCACGGCCGCGTCACCTTTGACGATGTGGCGGGCATCGACGAAGCCAAGGAAGAGCTGGAAGAGATCGTTGAGTTCCTGCGCAATCCGCAGAAATTCTCGCGCCTCGGCGGCAAGATCCCCAAGGGCGCGCTGCTGGTCGGCCCTCCGGGCACCGGTAAAACCCTGCTGGCCCGCGCCATTGCAGGCGAAGCCGGCGTGCCGTTCTTCACAATCTCCGGCTCGGACTTCGTCGAGATGTTCGTCGGCGTCGGCGCCTCCCGCGTGCGCGACATGTTCGAGCAGGCCAAGAAGAACGCGCCCTGCATCGTCTTCATCGACGAGATCGACGCGGTGGGCCGCCACCGCGGCGCCGGCTACGGCGGCGGTAATGACGAGCGTGAGCAGACCCTGAACCAGCTGCTGGTGGAAATGGACGGTTTTGAGGCCAACGAAGGCGTCATCATCCTGGCCGCCACCAACCGCAAGGACGTGCTGGACCCGGCGCTGCTGCGCCCCGGCCGCTTTGACCGCAACGTGACCGTTGGCAATCCCGACATCAAAGGCCGCGAGAAGATCCTGGCCGTGCACGCCCGCAAGACCCCGCTGGGTCCAGATGTGGACTTGCGCATCATCGCCCGCGGCACCCCCGGGTTCTCCGGTGCCGATCTGGCCAACCTGGTGAACGAGGCCGCGCTGATGGCCGCGCGCGTCGGGCGCCGGTTCGTTACCATGGAGGATTTCGAATCCGCCAAGGACAAGGTGATGATGGGGGCGGAGCGCCGCTCGATGGTGCTGACCCAGGACCAGAAGGAAAAGACCGCTTACCACGAGGCCGGCCACGCCGTTGTCGGCCTGGCGCTGCCGCTGTGTGATCCGGTCTACAAGGCGACGATCATTCCGCGCGGCGGCGCGTTGGGTATGGTGGTCAGCCTGCCTGAAATGGACCGGCTGAACTACCACCGCGACGAGTGCCAGCAGAAACTGGCGATGACCATGGCGGGCAAGGCGGCGGAAGTCATCAAATACGGCGAGGACCACGTCTCCAACGGTCCGGCCGGCGATATCCAGCAGGCCAGCCAACTGGCGCGCGCCATGGTGCTGCGCTGGGGCATGTCGGACAAGGTCGGCAACATCGACTATGCTGAGGCCCACGAAGGCTACTCCGGCAACACCGCGGGTTTCTCGGTCTCAGCCCATACCAAGGAGCTGATCGAGGAAGAGGTCAAACGCTTCATCCAGCAGGGCTATGAACAGGCGCTGGAGATCCTCAAGGACAAGAACGAGGAATGGGAGCGTCTGGCGCAGGGGCTTCTGGAATACGAGACCCTGACCGGTGACGAGATCAAGCGGGTGATGAACGGCGAACCGCCGCAGGCCGGCGACGATGAGGACGACAGCGAGGATCAGGGCAGCGCCTCGGTCACCGCAATCCCCAAGGCGAAGCCCAAGAAGACCCCGCCTGAGGGCGGCATGGAGCCTGAGCCCTCCGCCTGATAACTCAAGGCTTTGACCCCCGGATGCCGCTGGCCTCCGGGGGTTTTCATTTCCGGCGCTGAATTGCAGCACCACAAAAAAGCATCACGGCACCTCTGGTGCCACCCCGTCCGGCCTGTATGCTCGCTGCAACGTCAAAGGGTTATGCGAGGGAGAGCGGGCATGCCGGTGCTGCGGAAGACGGAATTCACGGGCGAGATCACGTGGCTGGGGCATGTTCCGGCAGGCAGCAGCTTGCGGGCCGCGCCGGTGGAGCAGCTGGACCTGGGGTTTGCCGGAATTGCCGGAGGACGCCACGAAGGTGAAAACCGCGCCTCCTGTGTGCGGGTGAAAAACCTCTATCCCCAAGGCACCGAAATCCGCAACGTGCGCCAGCTGACCATCCTGTCGGAAGAGGAACTGGCCTTGATCGCGGCGGACATGGGGATGGACAGCGTGAGCCCTGCGCATCTCGGCGCGACCATCGTGCTGCGCGGCATCCCGGACTTCACCTTTGTGCCTCCGTCCTCGCGCCTGCAGGGGGCGGACGGGGTGACGCTGACCGTGGACATGGAGAACCGCCCCTGCGTGCTGCCGGGCCGCGAGATCGAAAAGGACCACGCAGGCTTCGGCGCGCGGTTCAAGCCGGCGGCGCAGAATCGCCGGGGAATCACCGCCTGGGTCGAACATCCCGGCCGCCTGCAGCTGGGCAGCGAACTTGTGCTCTTCGTTCCGGATCAGCGCGCCTGGGCGCCCTAGGCGGCCAGTTTCGGGGAATTCCGTTTCCTTTAAGGAACCTTGGCAGGGCCTGCGAAAGACGCCACGCCGCATCAAGGCGTGATAATGTCGGAAATCACGCGCGTATTGTGCCGCATTTTGGCTAAGTCTACCGCCAAACCGGCATCCCTGTGCCGGCGATTGTATGCAAACTCAGCAGGAACCTTGCCATGAGCTACAAGAGTGACATCGAGATTGCGCGTGAGGCGCAGAAGAAGCCGATCCAGGAGATTGGCGCGAAGATCGGGATTTCCAGCGATGACCTGCTGCCCTACGGCCATGACAAGGCGAAGGTGAGCCAGGGGTTCATCGATTC
>JABXIA010000279.1 GCA_013373325.1 Paracoccaceae bacterium | reverse complement strand
TAGCCGAACGCTACCCCTCGCGCTGCTTCGACGTCGGCATTGCCGAGCAGCACGGCGTCACCTTTGCAGCGGCGCTAGCGGCCGGCGGCATGAAGCCGTTTTGCGCGATGTATTCCACCTTCCTGCAGCGCGGCTATGACCAGGTCGTGCACGACGTGGCGATCCAGCGCCTGCCAGTGCGCTTTGCCATCGACCGTGCCGGACTGGTCGGGGCCGACGGGGCCACCCACGCTGGCAGTTTCGACATTGGTTTCATGGCCAACCTGCCCGGCATGGTGGTGATGGCCGCCGCTGACGAGGCCGAGCTGTTGCACATGGTCGCCACCGCCGCTGCCCATGACGACGGCCCCATCGCCTTCCGCTACCCGCGCGGTGAGGGCGAAGGCGTCGAGATGCCGGAAACTCCGGAGGTGCTGGAAATCGGCAAGGGCCGGATGATCCAGGCGGGCAAACGCGTGGCGCTGCTGTCCTTCGGCACCCGGCTGGGCGAGGTCCGCAAAGCCGCCGAGGCGCTCTCTGCCAAGGGCATCACCCCGACCATTGCCGACGCCCGCTTTGCCAAGCCGCTGGACCGTGACCTGATCCTGCAGCTGGCCGCGGACCACGAGGCGCTGATCACCATCGAAGAAGGCGCAGTGGGCGGTTTCGGCTCCCATGTGGCACAGCTGCTGGCGGAGGAAGGCGTTTTTGACAGCGGCCTCAAGTACCGCTCGATGGTGCTGCCCGACACCTTCATCGACCAGGCCAACCCGGCGGATATGTATGAGGTAGCCGCGATGAACGCGCCGCAGATCGAGGCCAAGGTGCTGGAGGTTCTGGGCGTGGCGACGATTGGCGAAAAGCGAGCGTAACCTGGGCCAGCACCAGGGTTGAGCCTGCCTGGGCAGGTCCGGCTAAAGTTCAGTCACACCCCCGGCGGCTCAGCCGGCGGCACAAAGCTCTCCATATCCTCAGCCTCCAGCACCGCCCGCAACCCCTCGCGGTAAGTGGGATAGAGCAGCTCCACCCCCAGCTCTTCCTGGATCAGGCGGTTCCTGACCCGCTTGTTCTCGCCATAAAAGCTGCGTGCCATCGGGGTCATCCCGGCCTCTTCAAACGGCACCTCAGCAGGCATTGGCAGACCCAAGAGTTCCGCGGCATGGCCCAGTACATCCTGCGGCGGGGCCGGGTCGTTGTCGCAGACGTTATAGATGGCGCCCGGACGCGGCTGCGCGATGGAGGCCGCCAGCACCTGGGCGATGTCGTCCACATGGATACGCGAAAACACCTGCCCCGGCTTGATGATCCGCCGCGCCTTGCCCGCCATCAGCTTGGCAAAGGGGCCGCGGCCGGGGCCGTAGATGCCGGCCAGCCGGAAAATGTGCAGCGGCAGGCCGGGAATGGCTTGCCATTGCGCCTCTGCCAGGGCGCGCCAATCGCCGCGCTGGCTGGAGGGTGTGACCGGTGTATTCTCATCCACCCAGGCGCCATTGTGGTGGCCGTAGACGGCTGTGGTCGACAGATAGCCGACCCACTCCAGATCAGGCGCGGCGGCAATCCGGTCACCCAAGGCCGCCAGAACCGGATCCCCATCCGAATTAGGCCCGATCGAGTTCAGGATATGTGTCACCCCGTCCAGCGGAACGTCCTGCCCGGGCCAGGTGATCATCTCAACACCATCGGCCGCCGCCACCTCGCGCGAGGTGCCGATGACCCGCCAGCCCTGCGCCAGCAGGCGCGGGGCAAGCGCCCGGGCGGTATAGCCAAATCCAAGACAAAGCAGCGTTTTTCTCATGCCTCCTAGATGCGTTGGCCGCAGCCGGGGTGCAAGGGTTGATTCGAATCCTCCGCGCGGCTTTGATGGCCCGATGAAAATGCAGACACCCGGATTGGCCGATGCCTATGAACTGAGCACGCCTGAGGATTCGCGGCGGTTTTATGCGGACTGGGCCGGCACCTACGATCAGGATTTCGCCGCCGGGCAGGACTACCTGCTGCCCGGACTGACGGCCAAGGCTTTTGCCGCCGCCGGGGGATCGGGCCCGGTTCTGGACGCGGGCGCGGGCACTGGCCTCTGCGGCGCGGCGCTGCGGGCGCTTGGGATAGAACCTGTGGACGCCACCGACATCAGCGCTGCCATGCTGGCCGAGGCGCTGCGCAAGGACGCATACCGCGACGTGATCGAGGCCGACCTGATAGAGGGCATCCCGGTGCCGCGCAGCTCTTACCGCGGGGTGGTGTCTTCGGGCACGTTCACCCACGGCCACCTGGGCCCGGAGGTGCTGCCCGCCCTGCTGCGCGTGGCCGCACCCGGAGCCTGGTTTGCACTGTCAGTGAATGCCAGGTTCTACGAAAAAGCAGGATTTTCCGAAGCCTTTGACAGGCTGCTCAGCGGTCAATGGATCAAGAGCCTCACCCTGCCGGAGCTGCGCATCTATGGCCCGCGCGCCACCGGCCCGCACAAGGACGACACCGCCCTGATTGCTCTGTTCCAGAAGGCGTAGCACTGCTCCACTTTCGCCGGATCAAGGGAGGCGCAGCCTCCGTGCGGCAGGCGCGGCTTGCCCTTGAGGCGGCGATGGCCGGTCATACAATGGGCCTGGCTTCTTGAGGAGCAGACCTGCTCCTCAAGAGCTTCTCAGCAAAGAGGTAACGCCGCGCGAAGCGCGGCGCCGGGCCCAACTGTGCAGGGGCATCATTGGATGCCCCGCAGCAGGCGGGAGAACCTCGTCAGCGCCCTTTCCAGACCGGATCGCGTTTTTCGGCAAAGGCGCGGGCGCCTTCCAGATTGTCCTCGGAGCCGTAAAGCACATCCACCGTCTTGAGCTGGCGCTGCGTGATGCGGTTCATCGCGTCCTGGAATTTGCTGTCTTCGGCGTCGCGCACGATCTCCTTGATCGCCGCGTAGACCAGCGGCGGGCCGGAAGCGAGCAGCCTTGCCAGTTCCCAGGCGCGGTCCATCAGCTGGTCCGCGGCCACGATCTCATTCACCAGACCCCAGCGGTTGGCTTCCTCGGCATCAAACCAGCGCCCGGTGAGCAAAAGTTCCATGGCGATGTGATAGGGAATGCGCTTGGGCAGCTTCACGCTGGCCGCATCCGCCACGGTGCCGGAGCGGATCTCCGGCAGCGCAAATGTCGCATGGTCCGCTGCGATGATCATGTCGGCCGAGAGTGCCAGCTCCAGTCCGCCGCCGCAGGCGATGCCGTTCACCGCGGCGATTACCGGCTTGTTCATGTCGCGCAGCTCCTGCAGTCCGCCGAAACCGCCAACACCATAATCGCCATCCACCGCATCGCCGTCTGCCGCGGCCTTCAGGTCCCAGCCGGGGCAGAAAAATTTCTCCCCACCACCGGTCAGGATTGCCACCCGCAGCTCCGGGTCGTCACGGAAATCACGGAACACCTCGCCCATCACCCGGCTGGTGGCCAGATCTATGGCGTTGGCCTTGGGCCGGTCCAGTGTCACTTCCAAAATGGCGCCGTCGCGGCGGGTTTTTACGGGGCTTTCACTCATGTTGTCTCCTCCTGGCATTGGGCATGCCGTTCTGTTTCATGGCCGCAGCGCTAGTATTTCCGGCGCATCAGCGCATCCGCTGCCACCGCATCAGACGGGGTGCACAAGAGCGGGTTGATCTCGATCTCTTCCAGCCCCAGCGCGTTCTCCACCACATAGGCCTCAACCGCGCGGATTGCGCGCAGGATCGCCTCGCGGTCAGCCGCCGGGGCACCGCGGTAGCCATCCAGCAGCTTGGAGATACGCAGCGACTGAAGCGCAGCCTCGATCTTCGCATCCGAGACTGGCAGCAGGAAAGACGCGCTGTCCTCCATCAGCTCGGTCAGGGTGCCGCCCGCCGCCAAGGTCATCACAAAGCCATGGGCCGGGTCCTTGACGACGCCGATCAGCAGCTCGGCCACCGCGCCGGTGACCATCTCCTCCACCAGAAACCGCTCAGCAGGCATGTTGAAGGCAGCATCGCTCACCTCCTGGCCCGAATTCAGGTTCAGAACCACCGCCCCCGCCTCGGTCTTGTGCGCGACGCCTTCGCCCTTCAGCACCACCGGGAAGCCGACATCCACTGCCACAGCGCGGGCATTGGTGGCCGAAGCCGCGCGTTTGGAGCGCGGCGTGCGTAGCCCATAGCTGGCAAGCTGCCACTTGGCTTCGGCTTCCGGAACCAGATCGGGCTCCACAGCCGGGGTCGGCAGCAACAGCGGCGCGGGCGCTTCCGGCAGCGGCTGGCTGGCGGCTTCGCAGGCAGCAATTGCCTCGCTGAGACCGCAGAAAGGCACCACGCCCGCGTCCATCAGCCGGGCCGCCACATCCTCCGGCAGCAGTTCCGGCAGGGTTGCCACCAGACCGACGTTGGCGCCCGTCCGCTCACGCGAGCCAATGGCGGCCTGAATGGTGCATTCCCAGTCCGAGGCATCGCAGCGGTCATCGCGCGGGAAATCCACAACCAGCATGGTCATTGCCAGCTGCGGATCCATCATGGCTGAGAACGCCTTGGTCATCGCCTCGGTGTCGCGCCAGATGTAGGTGTGATAGTCGAGCGGGTTTGCCAGCGCCACCATCGGGCCGAGTGCCGCGCGCAGGTCCGTTTTCTGGCGGTCATTTAACGGTGGGAACTCCACCTTCCGCGTATTGCCGGTGTCTGCGGCCAGGCTTGCCTCCCCGCCGGAGCAGCTGATGGTTGCGATGCGGTTCGAAGGCAGCCGCCCCGCCACATGCAGCAGCTTCAGCGTCTCCAGGAAGGACGGCAGGTCATCCAGACGCGGAATGCCAAGGCGTGAGAGCAAAGCCCCGGCCCCCGCGTCACCGCCCGCAAGCGAGGCGGTATGAGAAACAGTTGCGGCCCGGGCCTCGGCCGATTTGCCAACTTTCAGCGCAATGACCGGCTTGCCCAGTTCACGCGCCCGCGCCGCCAGCGCCTCAAACGCGCGCAGATCGCCAAAGCCTTCGATGTGCAGGCCCAGCGCCGTGACGCGCTCGTCCTCCAGCAGCGCCTCGCCAATCGCGGCAATACCCGACTGCGCCTGATTGCCGGCGGTCACCACATAGGCCAGCGGCAGACCGCGCTTCTGCATGGTCAGGTTGATGGCGATATTGGAGCTTTGGGTGACCAGCGCCACGCCCTTCTCCGCCCGCGCGCCGCCATGCTGATCCGGCCACAGCAGCGCGCCGTCCAGATAGTTGATGAAGCCATAGCAATTGGGCCCAAGGAAAGGCATATCGCCCGCCGCTTCCAGCAGCTGCGCCTGAAGGTCCGCGCCTTCAGCGTCCTCGGCTGCCGCTTCCAGAAAACC
The DNA here is from genome assembly GCA_013373325.1 of Paracoccaceae bacterium. Lineage (GTDB taxonomy): Bacteria > Pseudomonadota > Alphaproteobacteria > Rhodobacterales > Rhodobacteraceae > Leisingera. The sequence continues at coordinate 981 of JABXIA010000279.1, read as the reverse complement.
CGAGGCAAAGCACACGGCCCCGCCAGCACCGCGCGCAGACAGCGCCCGCACCACTTCGATAGTGGCAAAGCGGTTCACTCCGATAAAGGCCGCATCGGGCGCTTCCGGCAGGCTGTCCGCATCCTTGAAGGCCGGCAGCCCCGCGACCTCTTCTGCCTTGGGATGGACGGGCCAGATGGTGCCCTCGAATCCCATCTTCTGACATTGCTCGATGACAAGGCGGCACCACGCGCCGCCGCCAATTACAGCAATGGTTTTCGGGCGGAAAAGCCTGTTTAGAGACTGCATCTGATCTTATTCACCGGTCTTGCCGCGGTCCAGGTGGCCGAGGTCTTGTTCAGGATTGATCCGGTCGCGCACGCGGGTCTTCAGCTCTTTCACATCAGGAAAGCCGCTGTCCCGTTTGCGTTCCCAGACCAGCTCCTTATCAACATGGATTTCAAAGATCCCGCCCAAATCTCCGGGAACCAGTGTCACACCGCCCAATTGGTCCTGGAAGGTCTGCAGCAGCTCCTGCGCCATCCAGCCGGCCCGCAGCAGCCAGTTGCAGCCGATGCAGTAGGTAATGGTAACAACGGGTTTCCCGGTCTGGGTCATGGATCAGCCTCCGACGGCGCGCAGCATCTCGCGGCTGATGATGTGCCGCTGGATTTCACTGGTGCCTTCCCAGATACGCTCCACCCGCGCATCGCGCCAGATGCGTTCCAGCGGCAGCTCGTCCATCAGGCCCATGCCGCCATGAATCTGGATCGCCTCGTCGGCGACAAAGGCCAGCATCTCGGTTGCTTTCAGCTTGGCCATCGACATATCGCTCTCGGTAACGGTGCCCTGGTCGAATTTCCAGCCGGCTTCCCAGGTCAGCAGGTTCGCGGCCTTCAACTCCAGCGCCATGTCGGCGAGCTTGAAGGAAATGCCCTGGAACTTGCCAATCTGCTGGCCGAACTGCTTGCGCTCGGCGGCGTATTCGATCGAGTGCTGCAG
>JABXIA010000270.1 GCA_013373325.1 Paracoccaceae bacterium | reverse complement strand
TCGCAGGCGGCGGGTCACAAGACGCTGGCGCCCAAGCTGATCGAGGCGCTGAAGGAAAAAGGCGCCGAGGATATCATCGTGATCTGCGGCGGCGTGATCCCGCAGCAGGATTACGAGTTCCTGTACTCCAAAGGCGTCAAGGCAATCTTCGGCCCCGGCACCAACATCCCCGAGGCCGCCCAGGACATCCTGCGCCTGATCCGCGAAGCGCGCAGCTGAGCAAAACAGGGGGGCTGCCTGCCCCGCCGCCATTGGGCTTGACCCAATGGCGCCGCAAAAGAGCAGGGGGGCTGCCTGCCCCCCTGACCCCAAGACCGTGATGAAGCTGGTGAATGGCCTGTTGCCGGAGCCTCAGCAGCAGTAAAGCCGTGGCTGGTGCTGGCACGTTGCCAGGTTTCGAACCGGAAGCCAGACCGCTTTGGCAGCCCGCCGGCGCAGGGCACAAAGCTGCATTATTTGCTGCAGCCCCGTTGCCGGCTTGTCCGTCATGCGGAAATGGTCTTAGTTGAGTGAAATTCGCTGTTATCTTTTCAATGCAAGTTTTTTCGGCAACCCATTGCGCTCTGGCGTTGAGGAAGATTTCCTAACATTTATTGAGGATATTTTGGAATTTTTCGGGAACGCCGATTTCAGAGCGGCTTACGAGCACTTTAGCAAAGAGCTGGTTATCATTGGTTTTGGCGGGCTTGGTGCCATCAGAAAGCCGGATACGTTCTGGGGGCAGGTTTTTTTCCAGCAACAGAAATTCTCATACGTTTCCATGACCCCGAAATCGCCGCACTGGTGGCACCCCGGTTGCTTTCAGGGGTGCCTGCAAGAGATGTTGTCGATTACAAAGCGCTACCGCAGGGTTGTGCTTTATGGAAACAGCATGGGCGGGCATGGCGCACTCTTGAATGCAGGCTTATTCGGTGCGGATATGGTCATTGCCTCTGCACCGCAGTTTTCCATTAACCCCAGCGTGATCGGACGTTTTGACAAGGGATGGTCGCAACACCATGATCCTCACATGCATGAGGGAATGGAAGATGGCCTCTGTTCGCATCCGGCGCAGGTCAGGCTTCTGTTTGACCCGTTCGACCCAATTGATACTTGGCACGTAAACCGGATCCGCATGCAGAACCCCCAGTCGCAAAAACTGCTTGTTCCGTTCTCCGGGCATAGCCCGCTGTCTTTTCTGCGGGAGGCCGGTATCCTGCCTTCCGTGATATCCGGTTTGATCACTGGGTCCGTACCGCTGCCGGAACTAAGGCGGAGGATCAAGGCGGGCAGGATGCGCTCGAATATATACTTATCACTCCGCGGAAAAAAGCTTGAGGCGCGAAGGCAAAGACAGGCTGCGGCGTGACGGCTGCAGGCCTTGCACCCCGCCGCAGCCCCGCTAGTCTCACGCGTAGAAGGGGAGGCGCACATGATACTCGATCACCTGGCCGTGGCAGGCGCAACGCTGGAGGAGGCCGTAGCCCACACCGAAAACGCTCTGGGCATCTCCCTCGGCCCCGGCGGCGCCCACGCCCGCTATGGCACCCATAACCGGCTGATCGGGCTGGAGGACGGGCTGTACCTTGAAGCCATCGCAATTGACCCGGACGTCCAGCCGCAGGAGCAGCCGCGCTGGTTCAATCTCGACCGGTTCGAAGACCCCGCAAGGCTGAACAACTGGATCCTGCGCAGCGAAAACCTTGAGGCTGAGAAACCTCAGCTGCCGCCCCATGCGCAGCGCCACGTGGCGATGCAGCGCGGGGATTTTCGCTGGCTGATGACGGTGCCCGCGGACGGGCTTTTGCCGTTCGACAACATCTTTCCGGCGGTCCTGCAATGGCAGGGGGAACCGCCTGCAGCGAAACTGCCGCAATCGGGCTGCCGCCTGACCCGCCTGATCCTCAGCCACCCGGAAGCTTCGGCTTTGCAGCAGGCACTGGACAGGATCATCGCGGACCCGCGGATCAAGGTCGAGCAGGGTGCGCCCGCAATGATGGCGGAGTTCGACACGCCGCACGGGCCAAGGCAGCTCAGATGATCATCCGCCCCGCAACCGAGGCTGACGCCGAAGCCGTTTGCGCCATCGCCAACTGGGTGATCCGCGACACAATGGCGACCTTCAACACCATCGAGAAGACCCCGGAACAGGTGCGCCAGCAGATCGCCGCCAGCAACGGCGCCTATCTGGTGGCGGAGCAGGACGGGGAAATCCTCGGCCATGCTCATTTCTTCCCGTTCCGCTCCGGCCCCGGCTACCGTTTCACGGCTGAGCACACCATCCACCTGCTGCCCGCAGCACAGGGGCAGGGCGCCGGCCGCCGCCTGATGCAGGCACTGGAGAGCAAGGCTAGGGAAGCGCAGATCCACGTCCTGATCGCCAGCGTCAGCAGCGCCAACCCCGCTGCCATCGCCTTTCACGCCGCGCTTGGTTATGCGGAAACCGCCCGGATGCCGGAGCTTGGCTGCAAGAACGGCCTCTGGCTCGACACTGTTTTCATGCAGAAAATCCTGACACCTGGTATTCCCGCTCCTGACAGTGCCGCGAAACCCGGATAGGCTTGCCGCATGTCACTCTGGACCCGCATATCCGACGCGCTGGCCGCGCTTGCCGCAGGCGAAAGCCTCACCGACGTCTTTGACAAGCTGCGCGCGCCGCCCGAACGAACCGTGGCTTTTGCCATCGCCGTCATCGCGCTTGGCGCCAAGATGGCCAAGGCCGACGGTCAGGTCACGAGGGATGAGGTCACCGCCTTCCGCGAGGTGTTCCAGATCGCCCAGGATGACGAAGCCGGCGCCGCCCGCGTCTTCAATATGGCGCGCACGGACGTGGCCGGTTACCAGGAATACGCCCGCCGCATCCAGCGGATGTTCGGAAACGACCCCACCACGCTCTGCGACCTGATGGAGGGGCTGTTTCACATCGCCATGGCGGACGGCTTCTATCACCCCGGCGAAAACGAGTTCCTGGAGGAGGTGAGCCGCATCTTCGGCCAGACCCCGCAGCAGTTCCAGGCCCTGCGCGCCCGCTTTGTACCGGATGCGCCCAAGGACCCCTATACGGTGCTGGGCGTTTCCCCTGAGATGACCCGTGACGAGATCCGCAAGCACTGGCGCAAGCTGGTGCGCGACACCCACCCGGATGCGATGATCGCCCGGGGGGTGCCGGAGGAGGCGGTGCGGCTGGCGGAGAAGCGGATGATCGACATCAACCGCGCCTGGGACGAAATCAGCGGATGCGGCGGCAATGCGGATCGCCACCTATAACATCGAATGGTTCGCCTATCTGTTCGACAAGAACGACAGGCTGATGCTGGACGCCAAGCCCTCGGGCGTGCACGGCGTCGACCGCTACACCCAGGGCTGCGCCATTGCCCATGTGCTGCAGCGCATCGATGCCGATGCCATCATGGTGGTCGAGGCGCCCAACACCGGCCGCACGCAGCGCACCACCCGGGCGCTTGAGGCCTTTGCGGCAGAGGCGGGCCTCAGGGCGCGCGAGGCCGTCAGCGGCTTCCCGAACGACACCCATCAGGAAATCGCGCTGCTCTATGACCCGGAAGTGCTGGACGCAGTGCATGACGCCCGCTCCAGCCCTGCTGCACCGCGGTTTGACGGGGTGTTCGAGATCGACCTCGATGTGGATGAGCGGCTGGATCAGGTCGAGTTCTCCAAACCGCCGCTGGAACTGGCGGTGACCACCAAGGGCGGCACCGCCTTGCGGCTGATCGGCGCGCATCTGAAGTCCAAGGCGCCGCATGGGGCCAGAACCGCGGCTGAGATCACCGCCGCCGCCATCGCCAACCGCCGCAAGCAGCTGGCGCAGGCAATCTGGCTGCACCGCCGTGTCGAGGAGCATGTGGCCGCAGGAGAGCATGTTGTGGTGCTGGGCGACCTCAACGACGGCCCCGGCCTCGACCAGTATGAACAGCTGTTCGGCCAGTCCTCGGTCGAGATCGTGATGGGCGCTCTGCTTCACGATCCCCACGCCCAGAGCCTGCTGCAGCCGCGCCCTGCGATCCCGCCCAGCACGTCGCGGTTTTACAATGCGGAAACCAAACGCTTCACCCGGGCGCTCTTGGACTACGTGATGATCTCGCAAAGCCTGATGGGCCTGCGCCCCCAATGGCGCATCTGGCACCCGTTCGAGGACGGCGAATGCTACGCCGATGCAGAGATGCGCCAGGCGCTGCTGGATGCCTCCGACCATTTTCCGGTGACGCTGGATATTGAGGTCGGGTGAGGGAAAGGGGCTGCCGCAACGGCAATGCTGCTGAGGCGGAAATGGCAGCTGTGAGCCAATTTTGCCGAATGCTGCATGCGTCATGAATGTCAGCTTGTTGTACTTTCACCACTTTGAATGCCGCTGATGGCTGCTGCGCTCCAGCCAAATTCAAACCACTGACGGGAAACGGCCTCTCCTGGGCGCTGGCGT
>JABXIA010000184.1 GCA_013373325.1 Paracoccaceae bacterium | reverse complement strand
GGCCCGCGCCGCGCATCTGCGCGGCGCCCGGCCCAAAGCCGCCAAGGGTGATCCGGCACAGCCGGAGCATCCTGCGGGTGCGGGAGCGCTGCCTTGCCCAGCCAGCCTGCGGCAACGCAAGTCTAGGGCCAGAAAACGCCGCGTTGACGCGACTTTGGCTCTATTGCCTGATCGTCCCGCATGCGCCATGATCCGCGGTGCAACAACGAGAGAGCGAAGATGCGCAAATTCCTTGTGGTCCTGGACGACAGCCGCGAATGCCTGAACGCCATGCGCTTTGCCGCGATGCGGGCGGCACATACCGGCGCGGGCGTCACCATCCTGTCGGTCATCCCCCCGGATGAGTTCAACCACTGGATCGGCGTCGGCGAAGTGATGCGCGAGGAAGCCCGCGAGCGTATCCACGCCCATTTCGAGGTTTTCGCCAAATGGATGCGCGACCGTCAGAACGTTGACCCGGAACTGGTGATCCGCGAGGGTGAGCCAGTACCGGAAATCCTCGACTTTATCGAGGGGGATCCGGAAATCGGCGTTCTGGTGCTGGGCGCCGGCACCGGCCGCAAGGGACCGGGGCCGCTGGTCACACAGCTCACCAAGAACTCCGGCGCACTGCCGGTGCCGATGACCATCGTGCCAGGCGACCTCAGCAAGGAAAAACTGGAAGCGATCACCTGATCAAGGGGCAATGAAGAGGCGATGACTGGCAGGATCACATTCTGGTTCGAATTCGCCTCCACTTACTCCTATCTCAGCGTGATGCGGATCGGCGAACTTGCCGCCGCCCGCGGCATTGCCGTTACCTGGAAACCGTTTCTGCTCGGCCCGGTTTTTGCCGCTCAGGGCTGGGACACCTCGCCTTTCAACATCTATCCAGCCAAGGGCCGCTACATGTGGCGCGACATGGAACGGATCTGCGCGGCCCGCGGCCTGCCCTTCGGCCGCCCTGCGGTGTTCCCGCAGAACGGGCTGATGGCTGCGCGTCTGGCACTGGCGGCGGCGGAAGAAAACCGGATGGACACCTTCACCAAGGCGGTATTCCGGGCACAATTTGGCGCAGGAGAAGATATTGCGAATGAAAGTGTTTTGCGGGACTGTCTCGGCATGGCTGGCCTTGACCTCAGCCTGATGCAGCGGGCGCAGGCACCAGACATCAAGTCGGCTCTGCGGGCGCAGACAGACGAGGCAATAGCCGCAGGCATATTCGGTGCGCCCAGTTTCACCAGCGGGACGGAGCTGTTCTGGGGCGATGACCGGCTGGAGCAGGCTTTGGACCATGCCGTGGCCGGCGCAATTTAGAATCGTTCCAAATCTTGACTTGGCCCGCCGCAGAGCGCATATCGGGGGCACGCTTAACGGAGACCCGACATGTTCATTCAGACTGAATCCACGCCAAACCCGGCGACGCTGAAATTCCTGCCGGGCCAGACCGTTCTGGAGGTGGGCACTGCCGACTTCCCCAGCGCAGACGCTGCCGGAAAATCGCCTCTGGCCTCCCGCATCTTTGCGGTTGAGGGCGTGACCGGCGTGTTCTTCGGCAACGACTTTGTCACCGTGACCAAAGCGGACGGCGTCGAATGGGACCACATCAAGCCTGCTATTCTGGGCGCGGTGATGGAGCACTATCAGTCCGGCCAGCCGGTGATGGCGGACGGGTCTGCCGATCCGGCTTCGGGCCACGCCGAACATTCCGGCGAGGACGCGGAGATCGTCAACCAGATCAAGGAACTGCTGGACAGCCGGGTGCGCCCGGCAGTGGCCCAGGACGGCGGCGACATTACCTTCCACGGTTTTGACCGCGGCGTCGTTTACCTGCACATGCAGGGCGCCTGCGCCGGCTGCCCGTCCTCGACGCTGACTTTGAAGATGGGCATCGAGAACCTGCTGCGCCACTACATCCCGGAAGTCACTGAAGTGCGCCCGGTTGCTGTCTGACCGCGCGCGAAAGGACAACTGATGGCTTCCGAACCGCTGGTTCTGGGATTTGACACATCGGCCGCGCATTGCGCGGCCGCTTTGCTGCGCGGTGATGCAGTGCTGGCCTCCCGGCTGGAGGAAATGTCGCGCGGTCAGGCCGAACGGCTGATGCCGCTCTTGGAGGAGGTGCTGGCCGAGGGAGGTGCCACGTGGGCCGATCTTGATGCCATTGGCGTGGGTATTGGCCCCGGCAATTTCACCGGCATCCGCATTGCGGTCTCTGCCGCCCGCGGGCTGGCACTGGGGCTGGAGATTCCGGCCGTGGGCGTCGACGGGTTTGAGGCCCGCACCGCTGAGGGGTCTTTGCCCGCCGTGCCTGCACCGCGCGATCAGGTCTATGCCGCCCTGCCCGGGGAGGCACCGCGTCTGATGCTGCGCCAGGAGGCCGAAGACACCGCCCGCGGTGCCGGTCTGGCGTTTGCGCCTGAGGCAAGCCCGGCAGGGATCGCCGAAGCGATTGCGCGCATTGCAGCGGCGCGGTTTGAAACCGTGACCGTGCCGCCTGCGCCGCTGTACCTGCGCGCCGCTGATGCGGCGCCGTCCAGCGACGTGCCGCCGGCGCTGATTGATGAGTGATCCCCTGACACCCGCGCAGATGGCCGCCACCCATGCCGCGGGTTTCACCCAGTCGCGGCCGTGGTCCGCGCTGGAGTTCGCTGCCCTTCTGGACAGCCCGCTGATCTTTGCCGCCGGGGATGCCCGCTGTTTCGCGCTGGTGCGGGTGATTGCCGACGAGGCGGAGCTGCTGACCATCGCCACCGATCCCGCCCATCAGCGCCAAGGGCTGGCCCGCGCCTGCATGGCAGGCTGGGAATCACTGGCGTGCGCGCGCGGCGCCGCAGAGCTGTTTCTGGAAGTGGCCGAAGACAACGCACCCGCACAGGCGCTGTACCGCGTCTGCGGATTCGCGGAATGCGGGCGCCGGGCGGGATATTACCGCCGCAAAGACACCAATCCGGCGGACGCAATCCTGATGAGAAAGTCTTTACGCTAGGCCAGTTGCGCGGATTTCGCACCAAATGGTCAAAAAGCGGTTGACCCCCTCCCTGCCCTGCAGGCTAAATTGCCGCACCCTCTAAGGCCTGAACGGGGCCGGGCAGCGGAAAATCCCCGCTGCATCCAACAAATAATGACAGTGGGAGTTAACCTGATGACCCTGATGAAACCGCTGATGGGCGCAGCCGCGACGCTGGCCCTGACCGCAGGTGCCGCACTGGCGGAACCGGCCCTGATTTTTGATCTGGGCGGCAAGTTCGACAAGAGCTTCAACGAGGCCGCGCACGGCGGTGCCCAGCGCTGGGCCGAAGAGACCGGCGAAAGCTACCGCGAGATCGAACTGCAGTCCGAAGCCCAGCGCGAGCAGGCGCTGCGCCGCTTTGCCGAAGCGGGCGCCAACCCGATCGTGATGGTCGGCTTTGCCTTTGCCGATGCCCTGGGCCAGGTGGCCGCCGATTATCCGGACACGAAGTTCACCATCATCGACATGGTTGTCGAAGGCGACAATGTGCGCTCGGTTGTCTTTAACGAACACGAAGGCTCCTATCTGGTCGGCATGATGGCCGCAATGGCGTCCAAATCGAACACTGTGGGCTTTATCGGCGGCATGGACATTCCGCTGATCCGCAAGTTCGCCTGCGGCTATGCCGAGGGCGTCAAGGCAGCCAACCCGGACGCCACCGTGATCGCCAACATGACCGGCACCACCCCGGCGGCATGGAACGACCCGGTCAAAGGGTCTGAGCTGACCAAGGCGCAGATCAGCCAAGGTGCTGACGTGGTCTATGCCGCGGCTGGCGGCACCGGTGTCGGTGTGCTGCAGACCGCCGCAGACGAAGGCATCCTGTCGATCGGCGTCGACAGCAACCAGAACCACCTGCATCCGGGCAAAGTGCTGACCTCGATGACCAAGAAGGTCGGCAACGCGGTTTTCGAGGCGTTCAGCGATGGCGCCGACATGGAAACCGGCTTCTCTGTCATGGGCCTGGCCAACGGCGGCGTCGGCTATGCCATGGATGAGCATAACGCGCCGCTGGTCTCTGCCGAGATGCAGGCCGCTGTGGACGACGCTGCAGCTAAGATCGCCTCGGGCGAGATCAAGGTGCATGACTACATGTCCGACGACAGCTGCCCTGCGCTGAGCTTCTAAGAAGAAAGCCCCAGGCCATGACGGATTCACTTCATACTCTGTTTGCGGCCTGGGGCGACCCATCGCCCGACGCGCGCGCCGCAAAGACGGACGCGGCCATCGGGCCAGACTTCTACTATTCCGATCCCAACACCCCCGTCCCGATCACCACACGCGGCGCCTATTTGGACTATATCGCGCAGTTCAGCGCGATGATGCCGGGCGCCGCGGCCAAGGTGATTGCCGTCTCGGAACACCACGGGCACGCACGCGCCACAGTGGATTTCGAGAAGGACGGCCAGCGCATGGTGCGCGGACAGTATTTTGCCGACCTTAAGGACGGCAAGGTGGTGCGGCTGATCGGATTTACAGGTATGGGAGAGCCCGATTGACCGCCCCCGCCATCGAACTCAAAGGCATTTCCAAGGCCTTTGGCCCGGTCCAGGCTAACAAGGACATCTCCATCAGCGTCGCGCCCGGCACCATTCACGGGATCATCGGTGAAAACGGTGCAGGCAAGTCGACGCTGATGTCGATCCTCTACGGCTTCTACAAGGCCGATTCAGGCGAGATCTGGATCAAGGGCAAGAAGACTGCTATTCCGGACAGCCAGGCCGCCATTGCCGCGGGCATCGGCATGGTGTTCCAGCATTTCAAACTGGTGGAGAATTTCACCGTGCTGGAAAACATCGTTCTCGGAGCCGAAGACAGCGGCATGCTGATGCCGTCGCTGCGCCGCGCCCGCAAGGAACTGAAGGCGCTGGAAGAGGAATACGAGCTGTTCGTGGACCCCGACGCCCGCATTGACGAGATCGGCGTTGGCATGCAGCAGCGGGTGGAAATTCTCAAGGCGCTCTACCGCAAGGCCGAGATCCTGATCCTGGATGAGCCGACCGGGGTGCTGACCCCAGCCGAGGCCGACCAGCTGTTCCGCATCCTCGACCGGCTGCGCGCCGAAGGGAAAACCATCATCCTGATCACCCACAAGCTGCGGGAGATCATGGAATACACAGACACGGTGTCCGTCATGCGCCGCGGCCAGATGACCGCGACTGTCAAAACGGCTGAGACCAGCCCCGAGCATCTGGCCGAGCTGATGGTCGGCCGCAAGGTCCTGCTGCGCGTCGACAAGGTTCCGGCCCTGCCCGGCGCCCCGATCCTGGAGATCGAGAACCTGCGGGTGGTGGACAGCGCCGGGGTCGAGCGCGTCAAGGGCATCGACCTGACCGTGCGCGCGGGCGAGATCCTCGGAATCGCCGGTGTCGCCGGCAACGGCCAGTCGGAGCTTTTGGAGGTTCTGGGCGGCATGCGCCCTGGCACCGGCAGCATCAAGCTGCATGGCACTCCGCTGCCGCTGCAGGGTCATGGTTCCGATGCCGCCGCACGGCGCGATGCCCACATCGGCCATGTGCCGGAAGACCGCCAGCGCGAAGGCCTGATCATGGACTTCCACGCCTGGGAGAACGTGGCCTTTGGCTACCACCGGGATCCGGCCTACAAAAACGGCGTGCTGATGAACAACGCAGCCCTGCGCGCCGATACCGAGGCCAAGATGGAAAAGTTCGACGTGCGCCCGCCCGATCCCTGGCTGGCGGCCAAGAATTTCTCCGGCGGCAACCAGCAGAAAATCGTCGTGGCCCGCGAGATCGAGCGCAACCCCGACCTGTTGCTGGTCGGCCAGCCGACCCGCGGCGTCGACATCGGCGCCATTGAATTCATTCACAAGCAAATCGTCGAGCTGCGCGACCAGGGCAAGGCGATCCTGCTGGTCTCGGTCGAGCTGGAGGAGATCCTGTCGCTCGCGGACCGGGTTGCGGTGATGTTTGATGGCATGATCATGGGCGAACGCCAGGCTGATCAGACCGATGAAAAAGAGCTGGGCCTGATGATGGCCGGTGTCGCGGGGGAGGCCGCGTAAATGGACAAGATGCCGAAATGGGCCGATGTGGTCCTGATCCCGCTGATCAGCCTGATCCTGGCCGCGCTCCTGTCGGCCCTGGTGATCCTCGGGATCGGCGAAGACCCGATGGCCGCGGTCAAGCTGATGGTCAATGGTGCCCTGGGGTCGACCTATGGCTGGGGCTACACGCTCTATTACGCCACCAACTTCATGTTCACGGGCCTCGCGGTGGCGGTGGCCGCCCATGCGGGCCTGTTCAACATCGGCGGCGAGGGCCAGGCGATGCTGGGCGGCCTGGGCGTGGCGCTGGTTTGCCTGCTGATCCCCTGGCCGCACTGGACGCTGGCGCTGGCCGTTGCCGCGCTGGGTGCGGGCATCTTTGGCGCCGCCTGGGCCGCCATCCCTGCTTATCTGCAGGCCAAGCGCGGCAGCCATATCGTGATCACCACCATCATGTTCAACTTCATCGCCGCGGCGGTGCTGAACTATGTGCTGGTCAACGTGCTGCGCCCCGAAGGTTCGATGGATCCGGCCACCGAACGCTTCCCCGAGGCTGTCCACCTGCCCTCCCTGCATGAGCTGCTGGCCCCGATCGGCATCAACTTCTCCAAATCGGCCCCCGCCAACGTCAGCCTGCTGGTCGCGATGGGGGCCTGCCTGTTCGTCTGGCTGCTGATCTGGCGCACGCCGCTGGGCTACGAGATCCGCTCCCTCGGCAAATCCGAGCCGGGCGCGCGCTATGCCGGCATCTCGTCGGTGCGCATCATCATGATCGCGATGCTGATCTCCGGCGCGCTGGCGGGCATGATGGCGGTCAACAACGTGATGGGCGAAGCGGAACGGCTGGTGCTGAACGCCACCGAAGGCGCCGGTTTCATCGGCATCGCGGTGGCGCTGATGGGGCGCAATCACCCGTTCGGCGTGTTCCTGGCAGCCATCCTCTTCGGCTTCCTCTATCAGGGCGGCGCGGAGCTGGCGCTTTGGACCTCGATCCCGCGCGAGCTGATCGTGGTGATCCAGGCGCTGGTGATCCTGTTCACGGGCGCGCTCGACAACATGGTGCGGATGCCGCTTGAGAAGATTTTTCTGGCGGTGCGGCGGGGGCAAAACTGATGGAATTCCTGACGATCATCCAGATTCTGGATTCCACCGTCCGCCTGGCGACGCCGCTGCTGCTGGCCTGCCTGGCCGGCCTCTACTCCGAGCGCGCAGGCATCTTCGACATCGGCCTGGAAGGCAAGATGCTGATGGCCGCCTTCTTCTCTGCCGCCGTGGCCGCGGTGACCGGCAACGTCTGGCTGGGGCTGCTGGCGGGCATCGCCTCTTCGCTGGTGCTGGCCGGGCTGCACGGGGTGGCCTCGATCACCTTCCGCGGCAACCAGCTTATCTCCGGCGTGGCGATCAATTTCCTGGCGGCGGGCATGACGGTGCTGATTGCCCAGGACTGGTTCCAGCAGGGCGGCCGCACGCCGTCGCTGTTCAGCGGCGGCCGGTTCACCCCGATCACCCTGCCCTTCGCCGACAGCCTGTCCGGCGTGCCGGTGCTGGGGCCGGTCTATTCCGAGCTGCTGTCGGGCCATTCGGTGCTGGTCTACATCGCCTTCCTGGCGGTGCCGGCCACCTGGTGGATCCTGTTCCGCACCCGGTTCGGCCTGCGCCTGCGCGCGGTGGGCGAGAACCCGGCGGCAGTGGACACCGCAGGCGTCTCGGTTGTCGGCCTGCGCTACGGCGCGGTTATGATCTGCGGCCTGCTGTGCGGCATTGCAGGCGCCTATCTGGCCACCGCGCTGCAGGCGGGTTTCGTCAAGGATATGACCGCGGGCCGCGGCTTCATCGCGCTGGCGGCACTGATCTTTGCCAAGTGGCGGCCCTGGCACGCAATGGGCGCCTGCCTGCTGTTCGGGCTGCTGCAAGCCATCGCCTTGCGCTTCCAGAACATCGAGCTTGGCGGCATCGTCATCCCGGTTCAGGCCATGGACGCGCTGCCCTATGTGCTGACGGTGGTGATCTTGGCCGGCTTCGTCGGCAAGGCGATCCCGCCCCGTGCCGGCGGCCAGCCCTACGTCAAGGAGCGCTGAGCTACGCCAGAAAACTCCTGGAACGCCCGGCCCCGCGCCGGGCGTTTGCTTTTCCTGACAGAGAACGCGTCGCGCCGCACGCAGTGCGGCGCCCGGCCCAAGGCCGCCAAGGCGGCTGGCGCAGCCGGCCGCCTGCGGGCGCGGGAGCCGCTTGGTCCATCAGTGCAGCGCTGCCACAGTTAAGTCCAGTTTGCAGCCGCAAATCAGTCCTGCACGCTGCGCAGCGGCATAGATCATTGATTTTTGAACGGTCCGCGGTCTAACAAAGATCATGCAGATATACCTTCCCATAGCTGAGGTCTCGGTAAATGCCTTCCTTCTTCTGGGCCTCGGAGGAATGGTGGGTGTTCTCTCAGGCATGTTCGGAGTGGGCGGCGGCTTCCTGATGACGCCGCTGCTGTTCTTCATCGGCATCCCGCCCGCGGTGGCGGTGGCCACGGAAGCGAACCAGATTGTTGCCTCCTCCTTCTCGGGCGTGCTGGCGCATTTCCGAAGGCGCACGGTCGATATCAAGATGGGGCTGGTGCTGCAGGCCGGCGGCCTGATGGGGGCGGCGCTGGGGGTTGTGGTCTTCAACTATCTCAAGGCGCTGGGGCAAGTCGATCTGCTGGTCAAGCTGTGCTATGTCGTCTTCCTCGGCGTCGTCGGCGGCCTGATGTTCATCGAAAGCCTGAACGCCATCCGCAAGGCCAAGAAGGCCGGCGGTGCCGCGCCCGCCCCGCGCCGCCAGCGCGGCTGGGTGCATGCGCTGCCGTTCAAGATGCGTTTCCGCACTTCCGGCCTGTATATCTCGGTGATCCCGCCGCTTCTGGTCGGCGTCTGCGTCGGCATCCTGGCTGCGATCATGGGCGTCGGCGGCGGCTTCATCATGGTGCCTGCGATGATCTACATCCTCGGGATGCCGACCAAGGTGGTTGTCGGCACCTCGCTGTTCCAGATCATCCTGGTCACCGGCTTCACCACCATGCTGCACGCCACCACCAACTATACCGTCGATATCGTGCTGGCGGTGCTGCTGCTGATCGGTGGCGTGATCGGTGCCCAGATCGGCACCCGGATCGGTGTTTACCTCAAGGCCGAACAGCTCCGCATCCTGCTGGCGCTGATGGTCATCGCGGTCTGCGTCAAGCTGGGCCTCGACCTGTTGCTGCAACCCTCCGAGATCTACTCGCTGGGTGAGCCCGGGGGGCATTGACCATGCGCAAGCTGCTTTTGTCCGCGCTGACCGCCGCCGCCCTAGCCCTGCTGCCGCACACCGCGGCCCAGGCCGGCAAGGAAGAGGTCGTGCTTGGCCTCAGCCAGGACCGGGTGGCGATCACCGCCACCTTCGACGGGTCGGAAATCCTGGTTTTCGGCGCCGTCAAACGCGAAACCCCGATCCCGCAGGACGACCCGCTGGAGGTGGTGGTCGCCGTGTCCGGCCCGGCGCCCTCCGTCATGGTGCGGCGCAAGGAAAAGAAGCTGGGGATCTGGGTCAACGTCGACAGCGTTCTGGTTGATTCCGCGCCGGCGTTCTATGCAGTGGCCACCAGCGCCCCGTTCAATCAGGTGCTGACCGACACCGAGGACCTGCGCTACCGGATTTCGATCAAACGCGCGATCCGCTCGGTCGGCGCCGCGATGCACATCCGCGGCGCCCAGGCCTTTGCCGATGCGGTGATCCGGATCCGCGAGAAGAACGGGCTGTACTCCCTGCGCGAAAACACGGTGGCGGTGGATGAGCAGACCCTGTTCCGCACCGCCATCGAGATGCCCGCCGACCTGACCGAGGGCAGCTATCAGACCCGTATCTTCCTGACCCGCGGCGGCAAAGTTGTGTCAAGCTATGAGACTGCCATCGATGTGCGCAAGGTGGGGCTGGAGAAGTTTCTGTACTCGCTTTCGCGCGAGCAGCCGTTCCTTTACGGGCTGATGTCGCTGGCGATTGCCATTGCGGCCGGCTGGGGCGCGTCCGCAGCCTTCAGCCTGCTCAGGAACCGCTAAGGGGGTCAGCCCCTCCTGGCGGAGCGGGAAAGGGGCGCTGCCCCTCTTGGCCTGGCGGCCAATTCACCCCGGAGTATTTTGCGAAAGATGAAGGCCTGCGTTTCGCTGCCCGGCAGGCGGCTGTTCCGCCGGGAGAGCCTGCCCGCTGCGCGCCAGCGCAGCGCCACGCCCAACGGGAGCGGCGCATCCGTGAGGCGCCTGCGACGGGCGGGAGCGCTTAACCGCGGCCGATGTAGGGCATCTTGGTGGCCATCACCGTCATGAATTGCACGTTGGCCTCCAGCGGCAGGCGGGCCATGTGCAGCACCGATTTGGCTGCGTCCTCCACCGCGAAGGTGTGCATCGGCTCTCCGTCCGGGTTCGCCTCCGCGTGGCGCTGGCTCAGATCCTCGACCATCGGCGTGCGGGTGTTGCCGATGTCGATCTGGCCGCAGGCGATGTCAAAGGGGCGGCCGTCCAGCGACAGGCTTTTGGTGAGGCCGGTGATGGCGGCCTTGGTAGCCGCGTATGGCGCTGACTGGGGCCGCGGCACATGGGCGGCGATGGAGCCGTTGTTGATGATCCGCCCGCCCTGCGGCGCCTGGTGGCGCATCTGCCGGAAGGCGGCACGGGCAGTCAGATACATGCCGGTGAGGTTCACGTTCACCGAGGCGAACCAATCCTCCAGCGGGATTTCGTCGATGGTACCCGGCGGGGTGAAGATGCCTGCGTTGTTGAACAGCACATCCAGCCGCCCCGCCGCCATCACAAAGCTGTTCACCGCGTGGTCCACTGCCGCGGGGTCGGTCACATCAGCGGGAAGCACATGGGCGTTGTCATGGCCCAGCGCCGCCTCTTCCAGCCTGTCCGCGCGGCGGGCCAGCAGGCCGACCTGCCAGCCCTCGGCCAGAAACAGCTCCGCCACGGCACGACCGATGCCGGAGCTGGCGCCGGTGATCAGGATGGAAGGGCTCATGCGGGGGCGTCCTCCTGTGCTTCCAGTGTCAGCGCCGCGGCCGGGATGGCCTTGAGGTCATCCACCGGCAGCGGGCCGGAGGGTTTGGCCAGCCGGTTCCTGACCACCCAGATCAGCCGCTCCTGGGCGCGGGTGATGGCGACATAGGCGAGCCGCTTCCACAACGGCTGGCCCGCCTCCACCCGGCCCATGCGGGCGGCGGCGTAGATGTCGGGGGCAAAAACCTGGGCGGTGTCCCACTGCGAGCCTTGCGCCTTGTGGATGGTCACCGCCGCCCCGTGCAGAAAGGTTGCGCCCATACGCGCGGCATAGGGAATGAAGGGCTCTTCCTCATCCGGTTTCTCGATCTTCACGATCGAGGCGGCGGAGACCTGCGGATCCTCTGCCCCCATCACGTGCAGGCGCGAAAACCCGGGCTTGCGGCCGGCCCCGAGGTAGATCACCTGCGCGCCCTTGATCAGGCCGCGGGCCTCCAGATCCAGGCGCTTCTTGCGGTGCTTCATCGGCAGGTCGATACCGTCGCAGATCAGCGGCTCGCCGGCGATCAGCGCGTCCTCCGGCGCGCCATGGACGGCGCGGAAGGCGTTGATCAGCCGGATCCGGGTGTTGTTGCGCCACACCAGCACCGGCGAGCGCGCCATCAGGTCGACCTCCACCCGCTGGCCCCAGACCACCCTGCCGTCGCGCCGGGCGGTGTCCTCCACCATGCGCTCGAAATCCTCGAACCCGAGCTGCGGGTCAGCCAGCGCGTGGGCCAGGTCGAGGATCGGATTGCCCGCCTCTTGCCGGTGGATGCGGTTGAGGATCAGCTGGCGCGGCTCCGGCAGGGTTTCGAACACCATGGAGCCCGACTGGTTGACCGGCGCCAGCTGCGCCGGGTCGCCGAACAGGATCAGGTTCGGGAAGATCTCCTTCAGATCCTCGAACTGGCGGTCGTCCAGCATCGACGCCTCGTCGATGAAGCCGATGTCGAGAGGATCCTCGCGCCGCTTCCAGCCGGTGATGAAGTCGGAGCCGCGCAGGCCCGCCGCCGCCAGCGCGCCGGGGATCGACTTGTTCCTTTCGTAAAAGGCCGCGGCCCGGGCCAGCGCCTCCTCGCTCAGCCCTTCGATGTCGGGCTGCTCCCCCTGCCCCGCCAGCCATTCGGCGATTTTCTCGAATTCAGGATCGTAAACCGGCGTGTAGAGAATACGGTGGATGGTGGTGGCCGGCACCCCGCGCAGGCGCAGCACGCTGGCGGCCTTGTTGGTGGGCGCCAGAATCGCCAGCGTGCGGCGGTCTTCGCCCTTCTTGCGGCTTTCGTAATCACCGGAGACGATCTCAACCCCGGCCTGTTCCAGCGCTTTGTAAAGCTCGGCCAGCAGCAGCGTCTTGCCGGACCCGGCCTTGCCGATCACCGCCATCACCCCGGCATCGCCGCGGGGCGGGTGCAAGAGCCCGTCGTCAAGGTCCACCCCCGCCTGGCGCAAGAGTTCGGTCACGCTGTCATAAGCGGCGGCCTGGTCATCGGAAAACTGTACGGGCAGAGCTGTCATGGCGCGACCCTACAGCCGCGGAGCCGGGACCGCCAGAGGATCCGGCCCCGGTTTGCGCAATGTTCAGGCGCTGAGCGCCACCGGGCCGGCGGCGCCTGCGCCGCCGAAGGAGCGGTCGAACCACAGCTGCGACAGCTCCGGCGGGATGCCCGCCTTGCGCGACACGCTGTGATAGGTCTCTTCGGCATATTCCCAAAAGCCCATGCAGATGGGATTGCGCCCGTCGCCCTGGACGCCGGTGATCTCAGGCGCGAAGCCCAGGTTGCGGAACGCTCGGGCCGTGTGGCGGTAGAACACGCCTGTGTAATGAGGAATGTCGAAGTTGCGCATGATTTCCAGGCTGCCAAGCATCAGCCCTGCTGCGATCCTGCCCTGCGCCTTGCGCGACAGGCAGAACCGGGTGCATTCCCAGATCAGCGGGCTGCAGATGGGGACGCCGCCGCAGAGATCCAGGAAGATTTCATTCACCATCACCCGGCCGGTGGTCGGCAGAAACCGCATGGAGCCGCCGTGGCGGCCGTCCGGCATTTCCCAGATCATGTAGAGCGGGTCCAGTTCGTCGTACTGGTCCCTTTCCTCGCCGTTGCCGTTCACCTGCACCTCCCAGCCGAGCCGCGTCTTGAACTGATCGGCCCTGTCCAGGAACATTGAATGAGCCAAGTCCGCGTGCTTGTGAAGATCGTGACCGTAAACATAGCGCAGCATGGTAAATTCCCCTTTTGGTAGAAAAGCAGGGGAATGATACGACTATTGAGTTCAACGCCCGAGAGAATTTACACGTAAAAGGGTACCCCTACCGTTAAACCACAATCAAACCGAGACTTACCGCGCGGGCAATGGCGTGTGTGGTGTTGATAGCGCCAAGTTTGAAGCGGGCGCTTTCGATATAGACCCGCAGGGTGTGCTCGGAGATCGCCAGGGTCTGGGCCACCTGTGCCCGGCTGTAGCCGATCGCCAGCAGCGTCAGCGCGTCAACTTCCCGCGGCGACAGCGGCTGCGCCTGTTCTGCAGTGCGGGAAGGTTCCAGTTCCAGCACCTTGCGGTTGAAGTAATGCGCCACCAGGATGAAATCGCGGTTGTACTTCGCGACAAGCTTCTCCCACGCCGCATCGCCGCAATTGTGGCTGAGCGTGAACAGCGCGAACTGGCCGTTCGGACCCCTGATAGGGATCGCATAACCCTGATTGCCCACACCATGCTCCATCGCGTCTTTCAGGAACTCGCGGGCCGGTTTGGGGTTCCAGTCCAGCCGCTTCCAGTCGACGGGGTGAAAACGCTGGTAGCAGCCCACGACCACCGGATCGACCCGTGAATAGGCCTTGTCCAGATAGCGGCCCGTCCAAGCCTCGGAGTAGGTGCCGAAATAATAGTGGTTCCCGGCGGTCTCGACCCAGAGATACATTGCATGATCGACGCCAAACACCTCGCAGACCTGCTCAACGATCAGTTGCAGGCCTTCCAGGGTTTCAGTGGCGTCAAGCGCCTCCAGGATGCGGTCGAGTTCTGCTTTGTATGCCATGAAATACGTGCTGCTGCCCTTCAGGTCCGGCCCCATTCTGAGGGAGGCCTGTGGCAGGATCTGCTGCCGCGGGCTGGCCGGTCGTTCATGCTCTTTTGCAGTGGGGACCTCCCGGAGGTCAATGCGAAGGTTCCGCTTTCGTTCATTTTGGGTGAACGGCTGTGCGATGCAGCAGAAAAACGCCGCAAAAACCGGGGCGTAGAGAACCGGCTTTTCCTGCCGGCGGCCAGGTCCTCCCCCGAAATAGCGAGGCCGCATCCGGCAACCGGCTGAAATTCCTGTCTGCCGACCGTCAAATCAGAAAAAATCCCGCGAACCACAGATGTGATTCGCGGGATTGGTCTAAGCTTGATAGCGCTGCCGCCTGGGGGATCAGGCCTCCAGCACGTCCTGCAGGGTGCGCAGGCCGGTTTTCGGGGCCTGCACCAGCACCGACATGTTGCCAGGCAGGTGCTCGTTGCGCATCATCTTCATGTGCGCTTCCGGCAGGTCGTTCCAGGTGAAGACCTCGGACATGCAGGGATCCAGGCGGCGCTCGACCATCAGCTTGTTGGCGGCGGCGGCCTGCTTCAGATGGGCAAAGTGGGAGCCCTGCAGGCGCTTCTGGTGCATCCACATGTAGCGCACGTCGAAGGTCAGGTTATAGCCGGTGGTGCCGGCGCAGATCACAACCATGCCGCCCTTTTTGACCACGAAGGTGGAGACCGGGAAGGTCGCCTCGCCCGGGTGCTCGAACACCATGTCGACGTTCACGCCCTTGCCGGTGATGTCCCAGATCGCCTTGCCGAACTTGCGCGCCTCTTTGAACCACTCGGCATATTCCGGAGTGTTGACCGTGGGCAGCTGGCCCCAGCACTTGAAGTCCTTGCGGTTCAGAACGCCCTTGGCGCCGAGGCCCATGACGAAGTCGCGCTTGCTCTCGTCCGAGATCACGCCGATGGCGTTGGCGCCGGCGGTGTTGATCAGCTGGATCGCATAGGAGCCGAGGCCGCCCGAAGCGCCCCAGACCAGCACGTTCTGGCCCGGCTTCAGGTCGTGCGGCTCATGGCCGAACAGCCTCCGGT
>JABXIA010000394.1 GCA_013373325.1 Paracoccaceae bacterium | reverse complement strand
TGGTGATAGACCACGCCCTTGGGCCGCCCGGTGGTGCCGGAGGTATAATTCAGCGCCAGGCTTTCCCATTCGTCCTCGGGCATGATCCACTGGAAGTCCGGGTCGCCGCTGGCCAGCAGCGCCTCGTATTCCATGTGACGGCCGGTGGCGTGCCAGCTGGCCTGATCATCAGCCACTTCGATCAGTACGGGTGCCGGGCCGTCCATTTCCTCGACCGCGGCCTCGGCCAGCTCAATGAACTGGGGATCGACCAGCACCGCCTTGGCCTCGCCATGGGCAAAGATATAGGCGACCGTGCCCACATCCAGCCGGGTATTGATGGTGTTCAGCACCGCGCCGCAGGCGGGCACGCCGAAATGCGCCTCTGCCTGGGCGGGGATGTTCGGCAGCAGGGTGGCCACCACATCGCCGGGCTTCACCCCCAGCTTGACGAGGCCTGAGGCCAGGCGGGTGCAGCGCTCGTGGTATTCGGCGTAACTCTTGCGGTGCTTGCCATAGCTGACCGCCAGACGGTCCGGAAAAACCTGTGCCGCCCGCTGCAGATGGCTGAGCGGCGACAGCGGCACATAATTTGCGGCGGTCTTTTCCAGACCGGTTTCATCCGCCATCCACCCCATCAGTTTCCTCCCCTGAATCACTTTGGTGTCGCTTAGAGGACAGATATTGCGGAAAGTTGCTGCCAATGGGAAGGGTATGAAACAAACAGCCGCACTCTCCGCCCCGGGTACCAGTCAGACCGCAGCCGCGCAGTCGATGCTGGCGGCAATGCTGATTATCGGCATCACCGACAACGCCGTGCCGCTGATGGCAGAGACCATCGGGCTGGGCCAGTTCTACCTGTTGCGCACATTTGTCGCACTGCCGTTCCTGTGGCTGATGGCGCGCGCCGGGCTGGGCGGGCTGCGCTGCCGCAACTTCGGCGCGGTACTGCTGCGCGCGGTGCTGGTGGCGGTGTCGATGGTGTTTTATTTCACCGCCGTGGCGCTGATGCCGATTGCCCAGGCGCTGGCCGGGCTGTTCACCTCGCCGATCCTGATTGTGGTGATTTCGGTACTGTTCCTCAGGATGCGGATCGGCTGGATCCGGGTCGGCGCGGTTCTGGGCGGCTTTGCCGGTGTGCTGATGGTGCTGCAGCCGGATCCCGCGGCCTTCAACTGGCTGATCCTGGTGCCGGTGGCGGGCGGGTTGTTCTATGCGCTCGGCTCACTGGCGACCGGGCTTTACTGCCAGGGTGAAAGCACGGTGGCGATGCTGTTCATCTACCTGCTGGTGCAAGGCGTGCTTGGCGCCATGCTGCTTGCGGGGCTGGAGATCTGGCCGCAGGACGTGCCCGCGGGTGCCGACGGTTTTGCGGTCCGCGGCTGGGTCTGGCCGCTGTGGGACATTGCCCACCTGATCCTGCTGCAGGGCTGTGCGGCGGTGGGCGGCGTATTCCTGATCACCAAGGCCTACCAGCTGGGTGAGGCATCTTATGTCGCTGTCTTTGAATACTCGGTGATGATCGTCGGGCCGGGCGTCGCCTGGGCCTATTGGGGGCAGGCGCTGAACATCTGGCAGATGCTGGGCATTGGCCTGATCATCACGGCCGGCGCCACCATCGCGCTGCGCTCGAAGTGAAGGGAAGGGGCGCTGCCCCTTTTGGCCCTGCGGGGCCAATTCACCCCGGAGTATTTGCGCAAAGGTGAACGGGCTTTCGGGGCGCTCAACGGAAGGCGCAATTCCTTCGTTTCCATGCGAAGATCAATATCCTAGGGTTAGCACATGATCCTGTCCCAAGGCCGCGGCTACGTATTCATCCACATCCCCAAGACCGGCGGCACCGCACTGGCGCTCGCGCTGGAGGAACGCGCCATGGCGGATGACATGATGCTGGGGGATACGCCCAAGGCGCTGAAACGCCGCCGCCGCCTGAAGGATGCGGAGGCACGCGGGCGGCTGTGGAAGCATTCGAGCCTGGCCGATATTGAGGGGCTGGTGCCGCAGGATATTCTGCGCGGTCTGTTTGCCTTCACGCTGGTGCGCAATCCCTGGGACCGCGCGGTCAGCTATTACCACTGGCTCCGGGAGCAGCGCTTTGCGCATCCGGCCATCGGGCTGGCGAAAACCCTGGAATTCCGGTCTTTTGTGCAGCACCCGGAAATCATCGCGGCGTTCCGCGGCAGCCCGGCGTCCTCTTACATGCGCCATGCGGACGGGGACGTGCAGTGCCAGCTCTATATCCGGCTGGAGTATTTCGAAACAGACGCGCAGCCGCTGTTTGATCACCTCGGGTTCCCGCTTGAGCTGCCTTTGGTGAACGAGAGCACCCGCAAGCGCGACTGGCGGATCTACTACAACGACGCCGCGGCGGATGCTGTGGCCAGCGCCTGCGCACAGGATATCGCGCAATTTGAATACTCTTTTAACGATTCTCACCTATCCAGAGAGCGTGAAGCGCGCTGAGTGCGCCTGGCCGGGGCCTAATCCGGCAAAGGTTCGGCGAATTGGCGCAGTAACGTGAACAATGTCCGTTTTTTGCCTTAGTTCCGTCCCATAAGTGGCAAGGAACAAGGAAAAAAATCGGACCGGCCGGCGGGATTTCCACCGTGCGGCAGGAAAGGAAAGCGGATGCTGGACTGGCTTCTGAAACGCACCAGCACCCCGGCAGGCGGGGTCATGAACAGCGGCTTTCCCCTGGTTCCGGCGGGCCAGGGCGGTTTTCTGGCAGGCACCCATGTGGCCTCCAACCTGGGCTGGCGCCCGGTGGAGGCGCTGACGCCCGGCGACAAGGTTCTGACCTTTGACCACGGCATGCAAACCGTGGTGGAACTGCAGCGGGAGATCATGATCCCGGCAGAGGGTGACCTGGATCCCGCCCGCTGCCCGCTGTTCGTGCCGCGCGATGCGCTGATGAACCGGGTTCCGATGTGGCTGATGCCGGATCAGGGGGTGCTTCTGGAAAGCGAACTGGTGGAGGATGCCCAAGGCGATCCCTTTGCCATCGTTCCTGCCTGCACGCTGGAAGGTTACCGCGGAATCCGCCGGATGCACCCTGGCGCCCAGCTGGAACTGGTGATGCCGCGGTTTGCGGAGGATCAGGTGATCTATCTGGAAGCCGGGATGCTGGGCTATTCGGCTGCCCCGGCAAATCTGATGTGCGGCCGGGTGTTCGCAGAACTGGGCGCCTACCGCGTTCTGGATCCGGATGAGGCCCGCGGCCTGGTTCTGACGATGATGGCTGACGACGCGTTCTGGCCCGCAGGCACCGCTTCCGGTGCGGCGCAGCCCGAAATCAGAATGTAAACATCGGCTTTCAAAGCTTTGAAGTATAACAAAAAAGGCCAGCGCATCTGCGCTGGCCTTTTCTCATTTCATGCCTGTCTTCAGGCAGCGGCGGATGTCTCCGGGGCAAAGCGGGTATAGAAGCTCTGGCCCTTCTCCGCCATTTCGCGCAGCAATGCCGGGCAGGCGAAGCGGTCGCCGAACTGCTCTGTAAGGCTGTCGCAGCGCTCTGCCGCATAGGGCGTGCCGAGGATGTCCAGCCAGCTGAGCGGACCGCCCGACCACGGCGCAAAGCCCCAGGCCAGGATGGCGCCCACGTCACCTTCGCGGATGTCCATCAGCACACCTTCCTCCAGCGCGCGCACGGCCTCAAGCACCTGAGCGAACATCAGCCGCTCCTGCACCTGGATCAGGTCGGGCTGTTCCGCGGCCAGCGGGTACTTCTCCTGCAGGCCTTTCCAGTATTCGACGCGCTTGCCCTTGTCGTCGTACTCAAAGAAGCCTGCGTTCGACTTGCGGCCCAGACGGCCCAGTTCTTCCATCCAGAAGATCAGGTCATCTGCCGGGCTCTCCGGATACGCATCGCCCATCGCCGCCTTGGTGGCGCGGGCAATCTTGGCGCCCAGATCGATTGAGGTCTCATCGGTCAGCTGCACCGGTCCCACCGGGAAGCCCAGCTGCCGTGCCGCGTTGTCGATCAGCACCGGGCTCACGCCCTCGGTGATCATCCGCAGACCCTCGTTGATGTAGGGCAGGATGCAGCGGTTGGCGTAGAAGAAGCGCGCATCGTTCACCACAATCGGCGTCTTACGGATCTGGCGCACATAATCCAGCGCCTTGGCCACCGCGCGGTCGCCGGTCTCCTTGCCTTTGATGATCTCCACCAGGAACATCTTCTCAGCCGGCGAGAAGAAGTGGATGCCGATGAACTGCTCCGGGCGGC